>JANQQW010000319.1 GCA_028284885.1 Planctomycetaceae bacterium | reverse complement strand
GGAGTCGGCTGTCGTCGAGGACGCCGAGGCCCGGGCGGTCGACGAGGCCAACAACACGATGGTCGAGGCGGGCGAGGAGCCGGTCCCGGCGGAGCCCGCCGACGTCGAGACGGCCGCCGCCGATCTGGCCGACCCGGTCGAGGTCCGGGCCGACGCGGCTCGGCAACCTCGCGTGAAGCTCGCGCCCAACGTCGTGAGCGCCCCGCCGATCGCCTCCTCGCTCGGCAACCTGCCCGCGGTCCGCAACCGCAGGTCGGACCCGAAGCGGGACAAGCTCCGGTCGCAGTACCTGCAGCAGGTCGAGCAGCTGCGGCAGCTCTCGCCGGAACTCGCGGCCGAGTTCGGCAAGGTCGTCGACGAGAAGGATCCCGAGTCGAACGGCGACCCCGAGCCGTCGCCGCCCGAAGCCGACTGACGCGCGGCCCGACCGGCGGATTCTGCCGGTCGACCGGGGACCTCCGTCCCGTTCGGCCGCCGGCACGGCCGCACGACCCGCACAATCGGTACGAATTCGCGCGCGGAGGTCGGATTCGCCGAAGTGGCAGAACCGGCACAACCGATAGAGTCGATGCCAACCCCCGTCCGAGGGGGACGGACCACTCTTGGTCGATCTGCACGACGCACTATCGGGAAGCGGAACATGGCCGTCCGGATGACGACGCTCGTTCTGTTCGGACTCTGTCTCGCCGGGGCTCCCGCCCTGGGACAGGGAATGCACCACTACGGCCCCTCCCCCGCTGGAGGCAACCCGTGGTCGGCTCCGGACGCACGTGGCGGCGGCGTGATGCCGTTCGCCCCGGCTGGTCCGCCGAGTCTCGGACCGGGCTCGTTCGACCCCACGGCCGTCACGCCGGCCGGCGGCATGATGCCCCCGGGAATGATGCCCCCCGGAATGATGCCGCCGGGGATGATGCCCCCGGGACCGATGCCGCCCGGCATGATGCCCCCCGGAGGTATCGTGCCGACCGGCGGCATGATGATGCCCCCCGGGGCGATGCCGCCACACGGCCTTCCGCCCGGTGCCCCCGTCGGCAACGGCCCGACCGACGCCTGCCCCACGGGCCAGTGCCAGTCCGACGGACGTTCCTGGGCGGACGCGGCTCGGGACATGGACGACCGGATGTACGACATGCTCCGCTGGCAGTTCCAGGGCAGTCACGTCCGGCTCGAGTGGTTGAACTACGAGATCGAGGATCCGGGGACCGTGCTCCTCGGCGAGCAGCCGACGACCGTCCCCGACCCGACCTCGCCCTTCCTCGCGTTCGACCTGCAGAACCCGGCCAACGTCGTCGGTACTGCGACCGTCCCGACCACCGGTTCGATCCTGCTCCGCGACATCTCCGGCTCTCGCCTCGTCTACTCCACGCCCGTCGCCGCCGGTGACTTCGAGATCTCCGGTTGGGTGACCGAGCAGGCGAGCGACCAGTTCATCCAGCTCCCGCTGCCGCTCAACGAGTTCGGACAGCCGCAGTTCCTTGCGACGAGCACCCTCGTGAACGGGGCCCCGGCGAACAACTTCCAGTTCTACGACACGACCTACAACCTGGAGTACACCAGCGAGCTCTGGGGAGCCGGGGCCAAGCTGCTGCTCGAGGGGACGCAGCCGAACATCGTCCGACTCCGGCCGTCGGTCGGCTGGCGGTACTTCTCGGTGCAGGAGTCGTTCTCGCAGAACGCGACCTTCGTGCAGACGAGCCTGTTCACGCCCAGCCTGCCGAACACGCTGCAGCACAGCCAGATCCGCTCGCAGGTCTACAACAACGTGATGGGCCTCGAACTCGGCTTCCAGGCCGAGGCACAGTGGTGGATCTTCGCCGTCGGCGTCGAGCCCGCGATCACGCTCGGCCCCAACTTCTACAAGGCACGAACGGTGTCGAACAACTTCGTCTCCGTCACCGACCCGGAGCGAATCGTCGAGACGACCCGGTCGACCTTCTCCCCGGTTCTCGAGCTCGGGGCCTACGCCCGGGTGCGGGTGATGGAGAACGTCGAACTGCGAGCCGGCTACGACATGATGTACTTCACCCGCGTGCAACGGCCGGCCCGCGGCATCATCTACGACATCGACGGCGCCACGAACACCTCGCTCGTGCGGCCGGACCGCGATCTCCAGACGATGGCCGTCGACGGACTCAGCCTGTCGCTCGTCGTCCACTTCCCGGTCTGCTGCGACTCGTCCGACGGCTGGCGTCGCTGAGCGAGAACGCGGTCGGACCGGGTTCAGGTCGCGACGACCGGGAGCGTCTGCAGCACGGCCGGGTCGGGCCGCACCTCGTCCTCGATCGGGGCGAGCACGGTGTCGACGAGGAAGTACAGCAACTGCCGCAGCGACTCGTTCTCCACGTCGTCGGCGAGCGCCTCCGCCCGGTTGCGGGACTTGTCCACGAGGGCGTTGGCCTTCTGGAAGACGCGAAGGTCCTCGAACAGCCGTCGCAGCCGGCCCAGCCGGAACGCGTCCGGCTCGCCACCAGCCGTGACGAGCGACTCGAGTTCCGCCCGCTGCTCGTCGTTCGCCGCCTCGACCGCGAGGGCGAGCAGCAGCGTGGGCCGCGTGGCGAGAGCGTCTTGCCCGGCGACCAGCTTGTTGTGGTCGTCGCCGTGCCAGTCGCCCAGGTCGTTCAGGATCTGGAAGCCGACGCCGAGGTGTCGGCTGAACGCGGTGACCATCTCCTCGTACGCCTCGACGCTGCCCGCCATCCGAAGTCCGGAGTACAGGGCCGCCTCGAACGCGGGTGAGGTCTTCAGCGCGTAGATCTTGAGGGCGTCCATCGGCGAGAGGTCGAGGCCCGTCTCGGCGTTCCAGGCCATCTCGGCCCCCTGCCCGTCGCACAGCTTCACGTGGGCGGCCGACATCCGGTCCAGCACGTCGCAGCAGACCTCGGCCCCGAGTTCCTCGCGGCAGCTGCGGATGAGCCGGTAGCCGAGGCCGATGAGGTGGTCGCCGACGTTGATCGCCGTCCCCACGTCGTACCGGCGGTGCAGCGTCTCGCGGCCGTAGCGGAACTGGTCGTCGTCCTGGATGTCGTCGTGGACGAGCGACGCCTTGTGGAACGCCTCGATCGCCATCGACACGCGGCGGACGGAGTCGGGGACGTCGACCCCGTCGCCGGCGGCGTCGGCGAGCAGCGCCTTCCCGCCGGTCGCGGCGTCGTACGCGGCCAGCGTGATGAACGGCCGGAACCGCTTTCCGCCGTTCTTCAGCCAGTCGTACGAGATGTCCTCGGTCTGGCCGAGGATGCTCTTCGCCTCCGCGGGCGTCTTCGAGCGGACACGCGGCAGCAGCCGGTCGAAGTCGGCGTCGAAGAGGTGGTTCGACGCCCGCATCAACGGCAGGTAGCTGGTGGTCGCCGGCTCGGGCAACGGCTCGTACTTCTCCAGCACGTCCCACACCCACGCCTCGTCGAGCGACGTGTTCTTGCAGTCGCCCGAGTGCAGCGGGATGGCGTAGCTGGGGACGCCGGCGATCAGCACCTTGTCGATCGCCTTCTCCAGCACGTTCAGGCAGGCGACGCCGAGGATTCCGTCGATGTAGCCGGCGACGATGATCTTCAGGACGACCGGCGAGCCCTCGGCGACGAGCACCTTGTAGCCCAGCTTCTCCGCGACGACCTTGTAGTCCGCGATGCTGCACGCGCCGCAGCGCTCGCAGTCGAGGCCGAACTCGTCGTACTCGGCCGGGCAGCCCTCGGCGTGCTTCAGGCAGTGCGGCAGCAGCAGCATCCGCCGCTCGAACGGGATGGCGAGGAACTGCCGCTTCCAGAAGAAGTTGCCGATGAGGACCATGGCGAACCCGAGGTACATCTCGGGCTGGCCCATCTCGTCCAGCAGCGTGCGAGCCCAGCCTTCGAGCTCCGCCTTGTTGAAGGGCCGCGTGAGGTCGAGCCGCGTGATGAACTGCTCGGCCCGTGCCTTGAACTCCTCGCGAAGCTTGAGCGTCTGCGGGACCGCCTTCAGGTGGCTGGTGCTCTTCTTCTTCCCCCGCTTCCGCTTGATCGGCTTCGGGTCGTCATCGGCGAAACGCGACGGCGCGCTCGGCTCGGCGGAGTTCGTGGTGGTGACGTCCTGCTCGCGCGTGTCGGCGGGGGCGATGTCCACGGGCGTCTCCGGCGGGTGGTTCGAGGTGGGTTCGAGGAACGGGCGGGAGTCCGTCACTCGTCTGCTTACGTCTCTCGCACCGAGGCCGGTGCGTTGGCTGGCTCCGTGACGCCCGACGACTCGGGCCCGTACGCGGCGACGGCTCGCCGCAAGGCCCCGACCGTGAAGGCGATGGGATACAACTTCTCAAAGTACCAAAGTCTGGCGAAATAGAAACCTATGGGCGTCGGGGCCGTCCATTCGGACGGCGGGTCGAGAGTCGAGGGTCCAGAGTCAAGAGCCGGAAGTTCGTTCTTGTCGGTCGCGAGATCGTCCGTGTGTGAGACTGCCAAGCCGTTGTCGCGCTCGTGCGGGCGAGACGCCCGCGGTGCCGGTGGAGGTGTCGCTCCGCCTCTGGCTCTTGACTCTCGACTCTTGACTCTTGACTCATCGACCCGCTCCAACAACCACAGAACCCCCCGCTGCGCCTCCTCGCACTCCGGCTCGACCGACACGAGCAACTCCAGCGTCGAGGAGACGGCCCTCGCGACGGAGTTG
>JANQQW010000306.1 GCA_028284885.1 Planctomycetaceae bacterium | reverse complement strand
GTTGACGCTCGAGACCCGGCCCCCGCCGGAGGAGACGGCGTGGCGGCCGTCGGGCGAGAAGGCGACGTGCCACACCCAGTCCCGGTGGCCGCGGAACGTCTCGACCAGTTTCCCGGTGCCGGCGTCCCACAGCCGGACCGTGTGGTCGTAGCCACACGAGAGCAGCCGGCTGCCGTCGGACGAATACGCGACGCAGGTGACCGGGCTGCCGTGCCCCTTGAGCCGTCGCACACGCTTCTCGCTCTCGAGGTCCCACACGTCGACGAACGGACCGCAGCTGACGGCGACCCGTCGACCGTCCGGCGAGAACTCGGCACTCGTGATCCAACCGTCGCCCGCCATCTCCGAGACGAGTTCGGCGGCCTGGAGATCCCACAACCGCAACGTCTTGTCGAGACCGCCGGTCACGGCCCGGGTTCCGTCCGGAGAGATGGCAACCGCACGGACGAAGCTGCGGTGCTTCGGCATCTGCACCAGTTCCTCGCCCGTCGCGAAGTCCCACAACCGGGCGATCTGGTCTCGGCCCGCGGTCAGCACGCGTCGGCCGTCCGACGAGACGTCGACCGCGTAGACCGTCGCCGTGTGGGCGTCGAACGTCCGCAGCAGTTCCCCCGTTGCGAGCCGCCAGATGCAGACGGCACCGCCGGTGCCGGTCGTGACCGCGTGCTTGCCGTCCGGCGTGACGACCACGGCCTGGAACTCGCCGGGGGCCTCCCGAGCACCGGAGAAGCCGGGATTCCGTGGAACCCCCGAGACGTCGTACTGCCGCGTCTGCTTCCCCGTCTCAACGTTCCACTGCCGTAGGGTGCGATCCCCGACCGGCCAGCCGCTGGCGGAGATCAACGACTCGCCGTCCGGCGTGAAGTCGAACGAGTTCACGGGACCGGTGTGTCCCGTGAAGGTACGGACGAGATGCGGCGACGGCGGAAGCTCCAGCTCGTCCTTCTCCTTCTGAATGCGATCCCGCAGCAAAGCCTCCGGTGAGACGATCTGCACACGTGTCGGAGCGTCGTCCGCCTCGACCGGTTTCCGCTTCTTCCGGCCGGGCTTCTTCGGATCGGCCTGGGCGACGGCGAGAGCCGCGTCGGCCTCGTCCGTGTCGGCGGCCTCGTCGACGGGGACCAGTCCGAGCCCGTGTGCCGTCGACCGGACGGCCGACGTCAGCCCGGCGACCTCGCTCACGGCGAACAGCCCGACGAGCAGGGCAACGGCCGCGACCAGAGTGCGACGACGGCCCGGTTTCGCCGTCTTCCTCGTCGTGCGAGTTCGGGTCTCGGCGGGTTCCGACGACGCGATCGCCGAGAGCCGCTCTGCGACCTCGGCCGCCGAGGCGAAGCGGTCGGCCGGGTTCTTTCGCATCAACCGTTCGATCACGGCCACCAGCTCGGCGGGAACGTCCGGCCGCGTCGCGGTGATCGGTGCGGCTTCCTCGTCCCGCGTCCGCAGCAGCACGGCCAACGGGTTCTCCGCCCGGAACGGCGGGAACCCCGTGCACATCGCGTACATCACGCTGCCGAGGCTGAACAGGTCGCCGCGGGGACCGGACGGCCGCCCGTCCGCCTGCTCGGGCGAGATGAACTCCGGGGTGCCGGCGAGGTGGTCCTCCCGCGTGATGCGACCGTCGCCGAGACTGCGGGCGAGACCGAAGTCGGTCAGCTTGACCCGTCCCGTCCCGGTCTCGAGCAGCACGTTGCCCGGCTTGACGTCCCGGTGGACGACGCCGCGTTCGTGGGCAGCCGCGAGGCCTGCGGCGATCTCCGCCCCGGTGCGAGCCACGTCACTCCACTCGGACGGCCCCCGTCGCAGTCGTTCGTCGAGCGACTCGCCGTCGACCAGCTCCATCACGAGGAACGGGCCGGAGCCGGACTCCTCGACGTGGTGGATCGCGACGACGTTTTCGTGCCGGATCGCCGCCACGGCCCGGGACTCGCGACGAGACCGCTCGAGCGTCTCGGGATCGTCGGCCGAGTTCGAGCGGATCGCCTTGAGGGCCACCTCTCGGTCGAGCTTCTCGTCATGGGCGCGGTAGACGACCCCCATGCCGCCGCGTCCGAGCACGTTGCCGAGCACGTACGAGCCGATCCGGTGCCCGACCGGGAGGACGTCCGCGGACTCGACCCGCTCGACGACATCGGACGGCCGTGTGTCCCGCCGAGTCGACTTCGTCGGATGCAGCAGCCCCCGCAAGGTGTCCGCCAGATGCCGCGACTCGTCGGCACGCTCTCCGTCACGAAGGTGCTGGGAGGCCCGGGACCAGAACTCGGTCGATCCGGCGACCGCCTCGAGCCGGTCCCGGCACGAAGCGCACCGGTCCAGGTGGTCGACCAGTTCGCGTTGCCGCTCGGACGGACACGAGTCGTCCAGCAACGCGGCGAGCGCGGCGTCGTCCGGGCAGGTTTCGAGGCAGGTCGTCAGGGGTTTGGCGTACATCGTCTACTCGTCTCCCTGCAAGAGTTCCACTTGGCGTTTGATGCGTGCCAGCACACGGCTCTTCGCGACGTAGACCGCGCCGATGCTGGTGTTCAACTCGTCGGCCACGACCCGGGCCGGCTCTCCCGCGATCGCCGTCCTCGCGAACGCTCGCCACGTCGCCTCGTCGACGCGCTCCCGGACCTTCTCCGCAGCCATCCCGAACAGCCGCTGCTGATACTCCTGCTCCCACAACTGCTCGTCCTCGGGCCGGGACTCGCCGACGAAGTCGATCGTGCGGGCGGAGCCGGGGTCGCTGGGCTCGCGGTCCCGCCGCTGCAGGAAGTCGTACAGCCGGCGGCGGGCGATCGTGAACAACCACGACCGGAACGTCCCCTTCTCCGGGTCGTAGTCGAGGCGTCCGGCTCCCGCGGCAACCGACTGCAGAACCTCTTGGACGAGGTCGGCCGCGTCGGCGTCCTGCAACCCGCGCTTACGGAACCAGCCGTGCACGAACGGACCGTACAGTTCCAGGAACTGCTGCCACGCATCGACGTCATCCGCATCGCGGATGCGAACGAGCAGTGTGGCACGGGTGACGGGCGCTTCGGGCATGGTACTCCTCGAACAGGGATTCCCGACTTCTCCGCCGTCCTTACACGAATTCCGGCGTGCTCCTGTGCCCGTCGGGCGTGACGCTGCACCCTAGCCGACGTAAGCTCCTGCTGCGACACGGGGAACGACGACGACGCCGGGGTCGTCGGTTCCCACGACAACGGACGCAACGCCAGTCGAGCGAGGCCGTGAAGACCGTTCACTTCATCACGCGGCTGATCGTCGGCGGGGCGCAGGAGAACACGCTGCTGACGTGCGAGGACCAGATTCGGCTGCACGGGGACGACGTGCTGCTCGTGACCGGGCCGGGATTGGGGCCGGAGGGAAGCCTCGAGGAGCGAGCGAAACGGAACGGCGTGCCGATGCGGGTGCTGCCGAACCTCGTGCGGGCGATTCGGCCGTGGTCCGACTGGCGGGCCTACCGGGAGTTGAAGCAGGTCCTCCGCGAGTACCGACCGGACGTGCTGCACACGCACAGTTCGAAGGCCGGCGTCATCGGCCGGGCGGCCGGGGCGGCGGTCGGGGTGCCGGTCGTGCACACGGTGCACGGGGCCAGCTTCCACGTCGGCCAGAGCGCGGTCGCGTACAACGCGTACAAGGCCGCCGAACGGTGGGCCGGGCGGCGGACGGACCACTTCGTCACGGTCGCCGACGCGATGACGGACCAGTACGTCGCCGCCGGCGTCGCTCCGCGCGAGAAGTTCACGACGATTCACAGCGGCTTCGAGGTCGAACCGTTCCTCGAACCACCGCGGCCGCGCGAGGAGGTCCGTCGCGGACTCGGCTTCGCTCCCGAGCACGTCGTGGTCGGCAAGATCGCCCGGCTGTTCCACCTGAAGGGTCACGAGTTCGTCGTCGCCGCCGCGCGGAGGATCGTCGATGCGAACCCCAACGTCCGGTTCCTGTTCGTCGGCGACGGCGTTCTCCGCGAGCAGTACGACCGCGACATCGCGGCAGCCGGATTGACGGAGCACTTCGCCTTCACCGGGCTCGTGCCGCCGTCCGACGTGCCGGAACTGGTCCACGCGATGGACGTCGTCGTGCACACGAGTCTCTGGGAGGGACTCGCCCGCGTTCTGCCGCAGGGGCTGATCGCCGGGAAGCCGGTCGTCAGCTACGACGTCGACGGGGCCCGAGAGGTGGTGATCCCGGGCGAGACCGGGTACCTGCTGCCGCCGGAGTCGATCGACGAACTCGTCGATGCGGTCGCCACGCTCGCCGCGGACCCGGCCCTCCGCGAACGACTCGGCCGGTCGGGCCGAGAACGGTTCACCGACCAGTTCCGCCACGAGACGATGACCCGCCGGATTCGCGAAGTCTACGAACGGGTGACGACCGATCGTGTCGAAACGAGAGATCGACCGCAGGCCGACATGCCGGGCTCCTGATCGAGGCAGCTCGCCGAGCACGGCATTCTCCCGCACGCGCCACGCCGCCGCCCCTCTTCCTCGCCACACAGGCCTTGTTGCAACTCTTTTGCAAAAAGACCGAGGAATCGACCTCCGGTTGATTGACTGGAGCGGGTCAGGGGAAATACCCTGTTCGAGCGAGTCGGCAACTGCAATGCGATTGCATCAAGAGTGCGGATTCGTCGGATTCTCCTAGCCGTCGTTCGGCCACTTGCGCGAGTGGGGCGTACGGCTCATTTCCCTCTCAGAGCCAGGAAGCACGTCATGTTGAACAAGCTGCGAAGTCTGCGGAAGGACAAGAAGGGTCAGGCCTTCGTCGAGTACGGGATCCTGGTCGGGGCCATCGCCCTCGTCGGCCTCGCCGCGTACGCGATCCTCGGTCACAAGAGCAACGACCTCGTCTCCACGGTCGCCGGCGTCCTGCCCGGTGCCCACGAGGACGACAACTTCCCGATCGTCAGCGGAAAGCTGGTCAACACGACCGACAACGGCGGAACCAACATCACGCTCGACGCGACGCAACCGGGTTCGCTCGAGGGGAACCTTGGGCTCGGCGGTATCGACCTGCTCGTGCTCGAAGTGGACGACGCCACGATCGTGGATCCCACCCCGTAATCGTCGTTGCGGGGTACGGCGAAGCATCACCCGCGGGGGCCACCGCGGGTGTTTCTCGCGCGCAGAGGGGTAGCTTGTGATCCTCTTGGGCGTCGTCCTCGCACTGATGGTCGCTGCCTCCGTGCATGATCTCATGTCCAGGACGGTGCCGGACGGTTATGCCGTTGTGATCGCGGGGCTCGGCCTGACTGCAGCGCTGCTCGGTGTGAGCCAGGCATCGCCGCTCGGAGCCCTGTTCGGTGGACTCGCGGGAGCGTTCGCCGGGGTTCTGCTGTTCCTGTTCCTCGGCTTCGGCGGGGCAGACGCGAAACTCCTCGCCGCCCTCGGACTGTGCGTGGGGATCGACGGGATCGGGCCGCTGCTGTTCTGGACGGCGGTGGCCGGCATGATGCTCTCGATCGCGGCGATGCTCCGGAGCAAGCGTGAGCTCGCCTACTTGCCGGCGATCACCGCCGGACTGGCCGTCTTCATGGCTTGGCCGAACGCGTTGGCCTCCCTCGCGGGCGTGGGGAACGGCTGAATTCGGCGGAAGCGACCGCAAACCTGTTGCAGATGGATACGGTGTGCGTTGATGATCGTGGTCCACGCAGTTCGAGAGTGAGATCGTGAGCCGACAACGTCCTCGTCAACGCGGCCTTGGAACAGTTGGGTTCGTGCTCGTTGGCCTTCTGGTGCTCGTCGTCGGTGCCGGAGCCACGTTTGGCGCCCTCGTCGCCGCTGGCGTCGTGTCGTTCGCCCCCGCGGAACCGTCCCGCGAGGGGCAAGTCGCGTTCCCCGCGACGATTCGGCCCATTCGCGCCTACGCGAGAATCACCCGAGACGACTTTCTGGATCCCGAGACTCGGGAAGTCAACGTCTTCTGGCTGCCGGAAGCGGTCGCCACCGATGCGATGATCCGCGACATGGCCGCCCTGATCGGCCGGGTGGCCGACCAGGACATCTCTCCGGGACGGGTTCTGACGGAGGCCAACCTGCTGCCGCGGGGCACGCGGCCCGGAATCGCCGCGGGCATTCCCTCCGGGAAGCGGGCGATGGCGGTCGATGCGGCGAAGATTCGCGGACTGGACGTACTCGCCCGGAAGGACCGATTCGACCTGCTGGTCACGCTGCCGGTCGACGAGACCGGGGACGACGCGCCGTCGGCGGAGTACGGGCTGCTCGCCGGAGGAGTCGAGGCCCCCGGAACCGGCCGCAGCCGCCTGCGTCGGCAGTCCGGGGTGCGCGTCCTCGTCCAGGGTGGCGTCCTCATCTCGACCGTCGAGGAGGCTCGGCAACGACATCGACTCGCACGCGAGGGGTCGTTGCAGCGCGCCCGGAACGAGGAGTTCGGGACGTCGCCCACCGAGGTGACGGTCGCGATTGCCCCGGAGGAGATCACTCCGTTGACCGAGGCGTTGGCCCTCGAGTTCGACATCTTCTGCGTCGCCCGCTCCGGTCGGCCCGACGACCCGAACGCCGACACCACGACCGGGCCGGACATCTCGAACATGGTCGCCGTTCCCACGACCGCCCGGGGCCTGTTCGCCTATCAACGGATCCGGCAGGACGACCTCGCCGACCCGGCGACGGGGACGCTGAAGACGTACTACTTCCCTCCCGAGCAGGTCCGTGACGACTGGATCCTCGACATCGACGACCTGCTCGGCCGCGTCGTCGCCGGCGATCTCGGTCCGGGTCGCGTTCTCACCGAGGCGGACCTGCTGCCCAAGGGCGCACCGGAGGGGATCGCCGGGGCGATTCCGGCGGGGCGTCGCGCCGTCGTCGTCGAGACCGGTTCGATCACCGGGCTGGACAACCTGCGTCGCGGCGACCACTTCGACCTCCTCTCCTCGCGCACGATCGACCTCACGAGCCTGGCGCCGAACGTCCAGTTGGGCGGTCGCGTTGGCGGAGTCGATCTCTCGACGGCGGCGCTGGGCAACAGCGAGACGTCCCTGGCGATGCTCGCCGCCGACGCCGTCCTGATCGACGTGACGGAGGAAGAGGCGGTGCTGGCCGTGCTGCCCGCCGAGGTCGCCGCGATCGCCGAGGTGCTGGGGACCACGGC
>JANQQW010000292.1 GCA_028284885.1 Planctomycetaceae bacterium | reverse complement strand
CGCTCTTGAAGGGCGTGCAACGGGACCCGAACTCCGCGGCGGCGTTCTACAACCTCGGCATCGCCTACAAGCGGCAGGGCCAGAAGGCGATGGCCATCTCCGCCTACCGTGAGGCGATCCGGCTGCAGCCCCGGCTCGCCGAGGCCTATCAGAACCTCGGTAACGTCTACCTGGACAGCGGCAACGTCCAGCAGGCCCTCGCCCAGTTCAAGCGGGCCCTGGAGATCAAGCCGGACTTCGACCGGGCGAAGCGAGGGCTCGAGAAGGCCGAGGAGGCCCGACGTCTCCAGTCTCAGGAGACGTTCAACCCCTTCGGCCGACTCGTCGGGGCGAGCGGCACGCAACGAATCAAGCTCGACGAGGTCCAAGGGGGCATGTCGGCCGAGGAACGGCACGACGACCGAGACCAGCTCCGCACGATCATGCACGCCTTGCGGACCGCTTCGCAGGATCTTCGATCGCACGTCTACGACCAGTTGATCCCCGCACTCGACGAGGTGCAGGGGCTCGTCGCGAAGGGACGGCAGTCGTCGGTCAGCTTCAACGACGCCCACGCCGAACTGCGCGAGGCGACGAGGAAACTCGCCAAGCTCCGCCGCCAACTGAAGGCCCGCGTCCTCAAGCTGCGGGCCCACGAGGAGTTGCTCGGCGGGCCGGACAAGTAGCGTCTCGACCAGCGGCCGACCGGATCAGCGGAACAGCTTCTTGAAGAGCCCGCCGGACCGTCGCCGCGAGTCGTCGTCCCCGCGGACCTCGAGGAACTGCCCGAGTCCTCCGCCGGTCACGTACATCGCCGGGTCGTCGACGACCCAGGGCGTCGACCACGTCTTGCCGTCGTCCGCGCTGCAGATGTTGAAGAACATCGTGACGACCCGTTCCGCATGGAAGTTGTACGGGTAGCTGCTGCCGATGCGGTCGTTCGCGGTGAGACGGTCCACGCCGGGCGAGGCGTAGTAGTGGATCGAGCCGTCCGCCGTGCACGACAGGCCGAGCGTCCACCAGCCGGGCGTCAGCTCCAGTCCGGGGAACTCCTTGCCGGTGCGGCCGGCCCGGCAGACGATGAACGCCTTGTCGCGGGAGTACTTCGGGTCGTCCTTGCTCTGGAACTGGACGAACATCCCGGGCCAGTAGGCCTCCTCGTTGCCGAGGCGGATGATCTCGAACAGGTTGCGGTTCCGGTTGCGCTTCTGCGGCTTGTCCTTCGTCCGGCAGCCGAGGCGGAAGCCGAACGTCGAGCCGCTGCGGTTCTCGAACTGGTCGAACGGCGGGACGTAGACGCGGACGACGTAGTTCGGGTTGCTGCCCGCGTTGACCGGGTTCGAGCTCGCGAGGAAGTCGTCCTGCATCATCCGTCCGCTGGGACGGCCGGGGATTCCGGTGTCCCGCGACTGCAGCAGCAGGGCTCCCTTGCTGCCCGGCAGGCCGCCGGCCGGCGTGGAGACGCGCTTGACGTAGTCCGGGTGGCCGCGCTTCGTGCTCTCCTCCCAACGGCCGTTCCGCGACTTCCCCTTCGGGAAGCGGATACGGCCGTCCTGCTCCATGCTGCTCTTCTTGCCGTTCAGCTTGTAGGACCAGCCGGGGTCCTCGAAGTCGTCGCCGAAGCCGGAGACGCGGCGACCCGTGCCGGGGACCACCTGGGCGACAGCCGGTCCCGCGACGAGCAGAACGAGCCCGAGGGCGGCCAGCGAAGAGAAGCGTCCCTGCACGCGTGCCATGTCTTCCACCTGGTGTGGGATCGAGGGCACGGCCGCGAGTCCCGCGGCCGTTTCGGCGCACGCGCGATCCGTGCACGTGCGGGTGAAGGGGACCAACGGCCCGCCGTCACCTCAGTCGGATCGACGCCGACGACCGGCACGGATCATCTCTTCCAGCCGAGCCCGCAGAGTTCAACATTCCGTCGGGGCGACCGAGCCGCGCTCTCGGTCCGTAGGACGGTCTTCCAGTCCGTCCAAGGCCATGGTGAATCAGCACTCCCCTGCGACGGGTGAGGTCGCGCCGCTCGACCCGTCGACAGTCCTCTGTGTCGAACGGACTGATTGGAAGTCCGTCGTACGATCACGGGAGTTCGACCGACGCGAAGTAGTTCGCCGCCGCCCAGCCGGCGAACATCGTCCGGATCCGCGGGGCGAGTTCGTGGTCCGGCAACTCGCTCTGCGACGCCCACCTGCCGACGGCCTCGCCGACGGTCGCCCCGTCCACGAGCGCGCCGAGCATCTCGAACTCGTCGACCGGAAGGGCCGTTCGACGGACGACGAACTCCCGCCGTGTGAGCACGAGGTGGGTCAGCTCGGGGCTCGGCGGAGTCGGCTCTTCACCCCGCGTGACGGCCGTGCGGTAGACGTGAACCGGGAAGTCGAACGTCTCCAGCCGCAGGCACGGCACCGGCTTCAGTCGGCAGCCGGGCCACGCCTCGGTCGGGATCGACTGCAGGTCGTCCGGCCGCAGCGGCGTGCCGTTCTCGGTACCTGGCCCGTCGAAGATCTCCGAGTACAGCCGTTCGAGTCGAGCGAGGTCGATCAGCAGGTGCGACCACGTCGGCACGTCGGCGGCCAAGTCCTCCGCCGGCTGGTTCTCTCGCAGGAAGCGTGGAAAGTTCGCCCCGAGTTCGCCCAGCGTGTAGCTGTGCGGCGGGTCCGCCTGCAGGTACTGGAAGGCGAACGCGTCGAACGTCTCCTGCCCGAGGATCGTGTGCAGGGCGACGAACTCCTCGCGGAGGCACTCGAGCAGCCGCACGAAGTAGGCGTTCGCGTAGACCTGGAGGCGGGAGACGGAGTCGAGCGCCTTCGAGCGACCGACGACCTCCTCGATGCGGTCGGTCGTGACGTCGGTGATGCGTCGCGTCGCCTCGTCTTCGATCCCGGCCTCGACGCCGCTCGGGTGCGTCACGACGGACAGCATCCACCGTTGCAGGCGGTGCAGGTCGGTAGCGGAGGGGCTGCCGTCGGCCGTCATTCCGCCTCCGCCGTCACGAAGGCCGCGGGATGGGGGATCGCCTCCTCCGCGAACTCGACGTCGTCGGCCGCGACCCGCGTCTCGGGCAACGGACCGTCGCCGTCGATGACCGTCTTCGCCTTCAGGACCTCCGAGTGCACTTCCTCGAAGGGAGGGATGTCGGCGTCCCACTCCAGCAGCGTCGAGGCTCCGCCTGTCAGCTCGTGGGCCAGCTTGTAGAGGTCCCAGACAGGGTCGATCACCCGGCCGTCGTGGGTGTCCACGATGTGCGTGCCGCAGTGCGTGTGGCCGGCAAGGTGGAACTGCACGACGCGGTCCATCGGCAGGGCGCGGAGGTACTCGAACGGGTCGAAGTCGTGGTTGAAGGCGGAGACGTAGACGTTGTTCACGTCGACGAGCAGGCCGCAGTCGGACTCCTCGGCCATCCGTCGCACGAACTCCCACTCCGGCATCGTCGACTCGGCGAACGTGACGTAGCTGCTGGGGTTCTCGAGCACGAGCGGTCGCTCCAGGACCTCGGAGACCGTGCGAATCCGGTCCACGACGTGCCGGAGTGCCTCCTCCGTGTAGGGCATCGGCAACAGGTCGTGCGAGTTCTTGCTGGTCACGCCGGTCCAGCAGACGTGGTCGGAGACCCATCCGGCGTTCACGTCGTCGGCGAGCTTCTTGAGCTTCCGCAGGTACTCGACGTCGAGCGGGTCGGTGCTGCCGATCGACATCGAGACGCCGTGCATCACGATGGGATACCGCTCCGCGATCTGGTCGAGGACGTACCGGGGTCGGCCGCCGGAGTCCATGTAGTTCTCGGAGATGATCTCGAACCAGTCGACTGCGGGCCACTTCTCGAGGATGTGCGGGTAGTGCGTCGTCCGCAGCCCCACACCGAGTCCGAGGTTCGCGTGGCCGAGTCGAGGAGCCGAACTCATGAGACACCGAGGAATCGGGAAAGGGAAAGCGACGGGGCCCGCTTGGGCCCCGGCGAGTCTCGAAGAAGATCAGCCGGCAGCCGGGGGGGCCTCGCCGAACTCCTTGCCGGCGTCCTTCATGGCCGCCTCGAACTTCTCACGGGCCTTCTTCCACATGCCGTCGTTCTCGATCGGCACGGCACAGCCGCCCTTGCCCTTGCAGGCGTTCTCGCCGATGTTCTGCCCGCAGCCGCCTTCGCAGGCGCACTCGTTGTGCCCAGCGCAGCCGTGCTCCGTGACGTTCGTGGCACACGTTCCAGTGCCGGCGCAGGTGTGCTCGCCCTGACCGTACTCGGCACAGACGTTGAGCCCGCGGCAGATGTTCTTGTCGCCGCTCAGCCAGCAGTCCGGGCCGGAGATCTCGGCCGTCTGCTCGCCGCCGGTCTCGACCGTCGTCTCCGGTTTGCCGCAGCCGACCATGCTGCCGAACGTGAGCCCGCTGAGGGCCGCCACGCTGAGCTTGTTGAAGTTGCGACGGTTGAGAGGTTCCCGACTCATTTCGTCTCCAGTCTTCCGTTGATGTGTTCTCGTTCGGTTTTCGACGCCGCGGACAGTCTCGTCCCGAGGAACGCCTCGGTCGGTGTGCTGCCTCACAGTCGGAGTTTTTCGTTCGCCCTACACTTCGGCAACGTCGTCCGCCGGGGATTCCGGGCGATTCCCGAACCTGAATCTCGCTGCGAAGAGGCCGATTTCGCTCTCGACCCCGAGTACGCCCGAAACTAGGCTTCCGCCCTCTCCCGGGCTTCCCCCCACCTGCCTGGTCGTCCGCCGCGGCCGATTTCCCCCCAACCGTGAACTGTCTTACTCAGCGCTCCGTCGGCCTCGGTCGATAGGAACACTGGTTTGCCTTGCCTTCGTTGACCGAGGAGTTCTCCCGTCATGGCGACGACTTTCCGACGTGTCCTGCCTGTGCTCGCCGTGCTGCTTCTCGCGCCGACCGTCCGTGCGGAGTCGGTTCAGTGGCGAAAGAACTTCGACGCCGCCGTTCGTGAGGCGAAGGCGAAGAATCGTCCGATTCTGGTCAAGTTCACCGCCGAGTGGTGCACGTACTGCCACAAGATGGAGCGGACGACCTTCAAGGACGACGCAATCGTCGCCCACGTGAACGGGGCGTTCGTGCCGGTCATCGTCGATGCGGACGACCACGAGGAGTTGATGCAGGCGATGGGCGTGAAGGCGCTTCCGACGACGGTGCTGCTGTCGCCGGATCAACGGGTGCTGACGAAGCTCAAGGGGTACAAGAAGCCGGACCAGCTCGGCCCGGAACTCGCTGCTGTCGCGCCACTTCGGGCCGTTCAGCCCCTTCCGGAGCGGGTGGCGGCCGTGCCGGTCGCGTTGCCGGCACCGGCCGACGAGAAGCCAATCTCGTTCGGCGGCCACTGCCTCGTCACGCTTCGCGAGGAGCGTCGCCTGCAGCCGGGCGACCCGGCCGTGACCACCGTCTACCGGGGCGTGCGAGTCGCCTTCGCGGACGGAGCCGCCAAGAAGGCGTTCTTCGACAACCCGACCCGCTACTGGCCGATGTGGGACGGCCGCTGCCCCGTCACGGCCGTCAACGAAGGCCGTTCCGTCGAGGGCGTGCCGATCACCGGGGCCGTCTACCGGGACCGCCTGTGGTTCTTCGCCGACCGTGACCACCGTGCGGTCTTCGACGAGACCCCGGCCCGGTTCGTCCCGTCGATCGCCGCCGAGAACCCCGGGACACGGCGGAACTGAGCCCGTCCGAGACGAACTCGCGTCCAGAACCGGAAGCCCGGCCTCACCACGAGGCCGGGCTTCTCGCGTTTCGTCACCCGTCCGCCGAACCGATTCTCATCCGTATTGACAGGATCCGCCATCTGCCCAATAACACGCGCGCCGCAGGCGGGGGGCGCTGACCGTTCGCCGCGGGAACGTACATCGAACGGATTCGGCAACGAACAGCCAGGAGGGCAAGCGGTCATGGGCAAGAAGGTTCTGGTCACCGGTGCGGCAGGTTACCTCGGGTCGATTCTCTGCGAGCACCTGCTCGACGCGGGCCACGAGGTCCGCGGCATCGACAACATGATGTACAACCAGACGACGCTGTATCACCTCTGCGAGGACGCGAACTTCGACTTCTACCGTGGCGACGCCCGCGACGAGGACGTCGTGAAGAAGCACGTCGCCTGGGCCGACGTGATCATTCCGCTCGCCGCCATCGTCGGCGCCGGTGCTTGCGACCGTGACCCGTGGGCCGCCAAGTCGATCAACCTCGACGCCGTCCGCATGATCAACGACATGCGGTCGTCCGACCAGCTGCTCGTGCTGCCGAACACCAACAGCGGCTACGGCACGAAGACCGGCGACACCTACTGCACCGAGGAGTCGTCGCTCGACCCGATCACGCTCTACGGCATCACCAAGGTCGACGCCGAGAAGGCGGTCCTCGACAGCGAGAACACCATCGCCCTGCGGCTCGCGACCGTCTTCGGGCTCTCGCCCCGCATGCGGCTCGACCTGCTGGTCAACCACTTCACCTTCGCCGCTGTCGCGAACGGCGACATCTGCATCTTCGAGAAGGACTTCAAGCGGAACTACGTCCACGTCCGCGACGTCGCCGACTGCTTCCTGCACTGCATCGAGAACGGCGAGAGCATGGTCGGCAAGGCCTTCAACGTCGGGCTCGACGAGGCCAACTACTCCAAGGAGGAGTTGGCGATGAAGGTCAAGGAGTACGTCCCCTCCTTCTACTTCCACTTCGCCGAGGTCGGCAGCGACCCCGACAAGCGGAACTACATCGTCTCGAACCAACGGCTCCGCGAGCACGGCTTCGAGGCGAAGCGAACCGTCGACGACGGCATCCGGGAGCTCCTCAAGGGCTACCGCATGCTGCCCATGTCCAGCATGAAGAACGTCCCCGAAGCCTGGAAGTCGGCCGCCTGACGGCCGTCCGCGCGATCTCCGAGGCGCTCGGCACGAAGCCGGGCGCCTCGCTCGCCGCGACACGGGTTGCGGCGGACTCACTCGACGGATCGGTCTCGCGAAGGGGGCAAGGATGTCCGGATCGCCAGTTTCCACGGCGGCGTCGAACGTGACGGCCTGCGTGCTCGCCGGGGGCAAGGGGACGCGACTGCGGTCGGTCGTCGCCGACCGCCCCAAGGTGCTCGCCGAGGTCCACGGCCGGCCGTTCCTCGCCTTTCTGCTCGACCAGCTCGTCGACGCCGGGGTGCAGCGGGTCGTCCTGCTGACCGGCTACATGGGCGACCTCGTCCGCGACACGTTCGGCAGCAGCTACCGCGGGGCCGAGGTTCTCTACTCGCACGAGCACGGACCGCTCGGGACCGGCGGGGCGATCCGACAGGCTCTGCCGCTCGTCGAGACCGACTCGCTGCTCGCCCTGAACGGCGACTCGTACTGCTCCGGCGACGTGAACGCCTACGTCGCCGCCCATCTCGAGTCCGGCCGTCCCGGCAGCCTCGAGCTCGTCCACGTTCCCGACGCCGGTCGCTACGGGCTCGTCAACTTCGACGACGCCGGGCACGTCACCGCGTTCGAGGAGAAGAAGCCCGACGCCGGCCCCGGCTGGATCAACGCGGGCGTCTACCTGTTGAAGCGGTCGCTCGTCGAGTCGATGCCCGAGGGCCGGTTCGTCTCGCTCGAGAAGGACGGCATGCCCAACTGGCTGGACGCCCCCCTCGGCGTCCATCTCTCCGACGGCCGCTTCCTCGACATCGGCCTCCCCGAGTCCTACGCCGAGACCGAGGCCTTCTTCGCCGGCTTCGACCAGGCCCCCTCCAAGGCCGCCTGAGCAACTCTGCTCGAAGCTCGAAACCTGAAACTCGAAACACCCCGATGCCCAAGACCGGCTACGTCCTGCTCGACCGCGACGGCACGATCAACGTCGAGCGGCACTACCTGTCCGACCCGGACGAGCTCGAACTGCTGCCGAACGCAGCCGAGGGGATCCGGCGGATGCAGTCGCTCGGCCTCGGCATCGCCGTCGTCACCAACCAGTCCGGCGTGGGCCGCGGCTACTTCGACGAAGAACGCCTCGCCGAGATCCACGCCCGACTGATCGAGCTGCTCGCGGCCGAGGGCGTCGCCGTCGACGCGATCTACGCCTGCTGCGACCACCCCGACCACGCCGGCCGTCGTCGCAAGCCGAACCCCGGCATGATCGAGGACGCCGTCGCCGACTTCGGCTTCGACCCGGCCCTCGCGTTCGTCGCCGGCGACAAGGCCTGCGACGTCGACCTCGGCAAGGGTGTCGGAGCGACCTCGTTCCTCGTGCGGACCGGGTACGGACGCGAGACCGAGGCGAAGCGACTCTGCGAACCCCATCACGTCGTCGACGACCTCGTCGGCATGGCCGAGGTCGTCGAGAGGGAACTCGACCGACGCACGGCCCGGAATCCTCCCCAGCCCTCCATTCGAAGGAACGCGGCATGAGCTTCACGTCGGACAAGCGCATCGAGGCGCTGCGGACGCACTGCACCGAGAGCGCGGACGTCAAGCAGCGGATGGTCGACGAGTGCGGCGACGCGATCCTCGAGGCGGCCGACCTCGTCGCGGACACCTTCTCCAGCGGCGGCAAGCTGCTGCTGTGCGGCAACGGCGGCAGCGCGGCCGACTGCCAGCACATGGCGGCCGAGTTCACCAGCCGGCTGACGATGGACTTCGCCCGGCCCGGTCTGCCGGCCATCGCCCTCACCTGCGACACGTCGTTCCTCACCGCCTACTCGAACGACTTCGACTTCTCCGGCGTCTTCGCCCGGCAGGTGCAGGCCCTCGGGCGGGCGGGCGACGTCTGCCTCGGCATCAGCACCAGCGGCAACTCCCGCAACGTGATCGCCGCGTTCGAGGAGGCCCACAGCTTGGGCATGAAGACGATCGGCCTGACCGGCAGCGGCGGCAAGATCAAGGACCTGGCCACCGTCGCCGTCGCCGTCCCCAGCACGCGGACGCAGTACGTCCAGGAGGCCCACCTCGCGATCGAGCACGTGATCTGCTACATCGTCGAGCGGGCGATCTACGGAGAGCACGGTCTCAGCGAGTACGGAGTGGCTGCGTGACGACGACGGCGGAGTCGATGTACCGGCAACGAGACGCCGGAGACATCACCACCGTTCGCGGCGGTGCGGCCCTCTTCGTGCGCGACGACGAAGGCCGCATCCTGATGGAACGCCGCAGCGACTGCGGCCTCTGGGGACTGATCGGCGGCCGCATCGACCGCGGCGAGACCGTCGAGCAGGCGGGCGTCCGCGAGGCGAAGGAGGAGGCCGGACTCGACGTCCGCGTCGAACGCCTCGTCGGCGTCTACTCGAACCCGCTCCGGCGGACGGTCACGTTTCCGGACAACGTCGTGCAGCTGCTCGACGTCGTGATGGAGGCGAGCATCGTCGGCGGCGAACTTGCGATCAGCGAGGAGAGCCTCGAACTCCGGTTCTTCGCACTCGACGACCTTCCGCCGCGGGACGAGATCGTGCTCCCGGCCCACGACCCCATCGACGACTACGTCGCCGGCCGCTACGGCGTGCTCGGCTGAACCGACTCAAGCGACGAACGAAACCACGGACGAGCCCATGAGCGAATCGAACACGACGAACACCCTTCGCTGGGAGGGGGAGACCGACGGCAAGCTGATCATGATCGATCAGACGCTGCTCCCCGTGGAGTTCAAGGAGATCGAGTGCCCGGACGTCGACGCCGTCTGGGAGGCGATCAAGATGCTCCGCGTTCGTGGGGCCCCCGCGATCGGCATCGCGGCCGGCTACGGCGTCTGCGTCGGACTGCAGACCGTGGACTCGTCGGACGCAGCCGCCGTTCGCAGCCGGATCGACGAGGTCTGCGACTACCTCGCGACGAGTCGTCCGACGGCCGTCAACCTGTTCTGGGCGCTAGACCGCATGCGTCGCATCGCGAACGGCCTGCCGGCGGACACCGACGGCCCCGCCGTCGTCGCCCGCATGCTCGAGGAGGCCCGGGCGATCGACAGCGAGGACCGCGAGCTCTGCCGGGCGATCGGCCGCCACGGTCAGGAACTGCTCGAGAACGGCAGCGGCGTGCTCACGCACTGCAACGCCGGCGGACTCGCCACGGCCGACTACGGGACGGCCCTCGCCGTCTTCTTCGCCGCACAAGAGGTCGGCAAGCAGCTGCACGTCTACGCGGACGAGACCCGCCCGCTGCTGCAGGGGGCCCGGCTGACCGCGTGGGAACTGCAGAACCGCGGGATCGAGTGCACGCTCATCTGCGACAACATGGCCGCCCAGGTGATGAAGGAGGGCCGCATCCAGGCCGTCGTCACCGGGGCCGACCGCATCGCCGCGAACGGCGACGCCGCCAACAAGATCGGAACCTACGGGGTCGCCGTGCTCGCCAAGCACCACGGCATCCCGTTCTACGTCGCCGCCCCGTACAGCACGTTCGACTTCTCGCTGTCGAGCGGCGACGACATCCCGATCGAGATTCGCGACCCGAAGGAGGTCACGCACGGGTTCGGCCGGCAGACCGGTCCGGACGGCATCGACGTCTACAACCCGGCCTTCGACGTGACGCCCGCCGAACTGATCACCGCCATCATCACCGACCGCGGGGTGGTTCGGCCCCCCTATGTCGAGAACCTGTCCGACGTCCGCGAAGCGGCCGCCTGAGCGAGGAATCCATGAACGACAACTCTTCCACCAACGGCGACGGTCCCGTGGACCCGCAGGAGCACCTGCGGTCACTCGTCCGCACCATCCCCGACTTCCCCAAGCCGGGCATCCAGTTCCGCGACATCACGACGCTGATGGAGGACCCGTGGGGGTTCAAGCGGTGCATGGACCTGCTGATCGACCGGTACCGCTACGCGCCGATCGACAAGGTCGTCGCGATCGAGTCCCGCGGCTTCCTGATCGGCGGGGCGATGGCCCACCACCTGCACTGCGGACTCGTCGTCGCCCGCAAGAAGGGCAAGCTGCCACACGACGTCGAGCAGCAGGAGTACGCCCTCGAGTACGGGACCGACTGCATCGAGATTCACCGTACGGCCATCGAGAAGGGGGACCGCTGTCTCGTCGTCGACGACCTGCTGGCCACCGGCGGCACGTGTGACGCCACCTGCCAGCTCGTCGAACGGCTCGGCGGCGAGATCGTCGGCTGTGCGTTCATCATCGACCTCCCCGACCTCGGCGGCGGCGAGAAGCTCGCCGAGAAGTACGAGGTGATGTCGCTCATCGAGTTCGAGGGCGACTGACCGGAGTCTCCGACATGCGGCCCAGCGTCTCGGTCGTGGTGCCGAACTACAACGGCGGCGAGCTCTTCCGCGACTGCGTTCGGAGTCTCGCGGCGCTGGAGTACGACGGGCCGCTCGACGTGCACGTCGTCGACGACGGTTCGACCGACGGCTCGGGCGACTGGCTCTGGTCGGAGCCGCTGCCCCCGTTCGTGCACCGGCACGTCCAACCCGCGAACGCAGGCCGCGCCGCGGCGAGGAACGTCGGCATCGCAGCGGCGACGGGCGAGTTGATCGTCTTCCTCGACGGCGACCTGACCGTCGAGCCGGACTTCGTCGAAGGACACGTCGCGGCACACGCGGAGCCGAACGTGCACGCGGTCGTCGGCCGGGTGACCGCTGCTCCCGGTGTGCCGCGGAACGCCGTCGTGCGATACCTCCACGAGTATCCGGGACGCGGGGCCCGACAGTTCGAGGGACGGCCGGTGCCGCCGCAGTTCGTCGTGACGAACAACCTCTCGCTGCGTCGGGACCTGCTCGACGAGATCGGGGGCCTCGACGACTGCTTCGACGGCTACGGCGGCGAGGACACGCTGCTCGGGCTGCGCGTCGAGCAGCGCCGTCCGGAAGGCATCCGTTTCGCCCGTGGACCGGTCGCGTACGACTACGACGTGCACGAGATCGACACGCTGGTGCGGAAGTTCGAGCACTACGGCCGGGTGAATCTCGCCCGGCTGGTCGATGCGTGTCCGGAAGCCGCCGACGGGCTGCACGTCGACTGGGTGACTGGGCCCGCGAGCAGGCAGTGGCTGGGGCGGTTGCTGTTCAACGCGCCCGTCAACGCGGTCGTCCGTGTGATGACGGGCGCGCTGCCGTACCCGCTGAGCAACTACGGCATCCGCTACCTCCTCGGCTCGGCCGTGGTCCGCGGCTACCGTTCGTTCGTCGAGAGCGGCACGACGGCCCCCGCTCAGGCGGCCGCTCGCAGCGAGGGCGACGACTCGTCCTCGGCACCGGCCGCCGCGGCCTGAACGTGCTTGGCGAGTAGTCGGGCCTGCCGCTTTCGCTCGTCCCGCCAGGCGACGTAGGTTCGCTCGTCGTGGACGCGGCGGGGCTTCATGTAGGTCGCGTCGACGGCCCCCTTGCCGACGTCGGGATGGCGGTGCTCGACGATCACGTCCTCCAGGTAGACCCGCCGTTCGACGCCGAGCTTGGCGAGCTCGCGGAAGACGTCCCAGAGGTGCGTGTCGATGTACTCCCGGTGGTACTCGGGCGGGCAGACGCCGCCGAGCAACTCGCACTGACGACGGGTCATCGACGGGTGCAGCGGCCCGCCGCCGCAGAGGTCGTTCCCCCAGACGAGCCCGATACCGTCCGGCCACTGGGCGAACGTGTCGAGCAGCCGTTCGTCCCATCCGGGCGTCTGGAAGACGATGTCGTCGTTGATGAGCACGAGGACGGGGGCGGACGTCGCCTCGTAGCAGCGTCGCGTGATCTCGCCCATCGGAGCGCGGGATCCGATGATTCGCACGTCCGCGATTCCGCCCGCGTCGATGTCGTGCGACTCCGGGTCGTCGTCGTCGGCGTAGAGCACGACTTCGAGCCGCTCCGGCCGGGCGGCGTGGCGGCGAATCTCGCGGAGCGCGAACTCGGCCTGCCGCGGGCGACCGCGCGTGGGCAGCACGAGGCTGATGTCTGGGGAGGACGTCATGTCCGGCGGCTCCGTCGGAAGTCGTGCAGGCGGCGAAATGTACGTCAGTCGTCGCGATCACGACAACGTCGGATTTCGGCGGATCAGGCAGCGCGTCGGTCCCGCCCGACGGCCGCCGACGGTCGCCACACTCCGCGGAACACCTCGACGGCCGGACCGGTGAGGCGAATTCCGCCGTGACCGGGCCACTCGACGGTCAGGTCGCCACCGGGGAGGCTCACTTGAACGACGTCGTCGACGAGATTCGCGAGCCGAGCGGCGACGACGGCCGCGCAGGCGCCCGTTCCGCAAGCGAGGGTCTCGCCGCTGCCGCGCTCCCATACCCGCACGGACAGACGGTTGCGGCCGTCGACGCGGACGAACTCGACGTTCGTTCGATTCGGGAAGAGAGGGTGACGTTCGAGTCTCGGGCCGATCCTGAGAACCCAGTCGTCGGTCGGTTCCTCGACGAACACGACCGCGTGCGGGTTGCCCGTCGAAACGGCGGTCACGTCGATCGTCTTGCCGGCGACGGCGACCGGGACTGCGACCGCTCGCGGGCCGGGCAGTCGGACGGGAACGCGAGCCGGGTCGAGGACCGGTTCGCCCATGTCGATCGTGGCGGACTCGACGAGACCGTTGACGACGTGGCACTCGACTCGCAGCGGCCCGTTGCCCGTGGCGATCGTCATCCTGTCCGACTCGACGTGTCGCTCGTCGTATAGCAATTTGGCCGCGCAGCGGAGGCCGTTGCCGCACATCTCGGCCTCGCTGCCGTCGGCGTTGAAGATCCGCATGCGAGCGTCGGCCGTCGACGAGGGCTCGACGAGAATCAGCCCGTCGGCCCCGATTCCGCGGTGCCGGTCGCTGACCAGTCGGCTCGTCACCTCGGGATCGTCTGGCAGCGGATCGCGGAAGCCGTCGACGAAGACGTAGTCGTTCGCGGCTCCGTGCATCTTCACGAATCGCACGTTCGTCTCCCGATCGAGTACCGGCGGCCTGGCGACGGCCGCGGAGTCTACGCGAGGTGGCCGAACGTGTCAGCGGGAGTCGGCCGGGCGGCCGTGCGTCTCGGACCTGACCCGCGGCCCGTCGACGCGTAGAATGCGGTCCCGGCACGAGTCGCTCGCGAGTCCGTCATGCCCAGCTTCACGGTCGAGAACTACCTGAAGGCGATCCTCCAGATCGGCATGCGCGACGACGCCGACCTCGTCTCCACCGGTGCCCTCGCGGACCGGCTGTCGCTGTCGCCGGGGACGGTCACCAGCATGCTGAAGACGCTGGACGAGTCCGAGCTGGCCGCCTACACGCCGTACGAGGGCGTTCGGCTGACCGAGCAGGGGCGGAAGCTGGCGATTCGGATGCTGCGGCGGCACCGGCTGATCGAGTTGTTCCTCGTGAAGACGCTCGACCTCTCGTGGGACCAGGTCCACGAGGAGGCCGAGCACATGGAGCACGCCGTCAGCGACTTTCTCGTCGACCGCATCGACGAGTTCCTCGGGCGGCCGACCGCGGACCCGCACGGGGACCCGATCCCGGCGCCCGACGGGACGATGCGGGGCGAGGCCGACTCGGCCGTCGCCCTGAGTGCGTGCGAGCAGGGCCGGTCGGTCCGGTTCGTCCGCGTGGTGAACCAGGGAGCGGACTTCCTGCAGTACCTGTCGCGGATCGGCCTGGTGCTGGGGGCCGAGGGCGTGGTGACGGCGAACGAGAAGGACGCGGGGCTGGTCTCGGCCGAGTTCGGCGACGTGCCGGTGTCGATGGGCCACTCGGCCGCGCAGAACGTTCTCGTCGAGGTCTTGGCCGAGGCCGACTGACGGGGCGAATTCCCCTTGCAGTGGTTTCGCGATCCCGGTATCACTCCGCCCCTCTCCATGTTCTCGGCGGCCTCACGCCGAACGATCTCCACTCCACTCTCCAGCGCCTTTCGACCGGCGGCCTCGTGCCTTGCCGCGCTCGTTCCCGGTGCGCCGAACACGGCCAACGCGATGCACGCCCGACTCTCGCGGCTCTGCCTGCTCGTCCTGTTCGCGGCCTGCCTGCCTGGCTGCGGGTTGTTCGTGGCCGCCGGCAAGATGATCTGGGGCGACCCCGTGCTGCCCTCGCCGTTCACGGCTCAGACGGACGTGCGACTGCACAAGGACGACGTTCGCGTGCTCGTGTACTGCTCCACGCCGGAGAGCCTGAAAGTCGACATGAGCTCGCTGCACCTCGACCTCGCGGAGCTGGCGAGCCGGGAGATGAAACGGAAGGGCGTCTCCGTCGTCCCGGGCCGCGAGGTCTCGCGGTACCTCGAGGAGTCGATCGGCATCTGGGGTACGCCCGACGAGATCGCCCAGCACTTCGAGGACGTGGACGTCATCCTCCACTTCGACCTCGAGCGGTTCGACTTCGAGGAGCCGAACAGTCCCAACCTGTTCCGCGGAAACGTCCACGGTATGCTCCACGCGTACGCCGTTCGCGAGATCGGCGACCGACGGCGGGCCTCTCCGGTCTTCAACCGCGAGTTCACGTCCGTGTACCCGAAGCACAACCCGATTCCGGCCGACCGGATGACGCCCGAGCTGTTCCTGGCCCAGCTGAAACAGCGGATCGCCTCGCAGCTCGCCCAGGTGTTCGTCGACCACCGGGCCAGCGAACTCGTCTACTAGGTCCCGTGCGAAGTCCCATGCGAAACACACTCTCGACTCTCGCAGAACGAGCCCGCGCCATGAGCCCCGTCCCCAGCCGTCTCGGCCGACTTCTCGCCGTCGTCACGGTGGCCCTCGTGCCGCTGCTGGCCGGGTGCAAGCAGTTCATCATGCTGGGCTACCTCATCGGCGGGCCGCCTTCGATCGCCCCCGAGTTCGACGAGGCGACCGGCAAGAGCTTCACCGACTTCGAGACGACGGTCGCGGTCGTCTGCTACGCACCGGACGACCTCAAGTTCGACTTCCACGACATCGACCAGGAACTGGCGAAGTACGTCTCGTTCCGACTCGTGGAGCACAAGATCCAGGTCGTCGACCCGGTCCGGATCAACGACTGGCTGGACCGCAACGACGACTGGGACTCGCCGGCCGAGATCGGGGCCGAGTTCGACGTCGACTACGTCGTCTACATCGACCTCGTGAAGTACAACCTCTACGAACGGAGCAGCCAGACGCTGTACCGCGGTCGGTCGGAGGCGTTCGTCAGCGTGATCGAGATGGACGACGACGGCTCCGGCGAGGAGATCTTCGAGAAGGACGTCCTCTCGACGTACCCGACCCGCGTCGGCCGCCCGACGACCGAGGTCTCCTACCAGACCTTCAAGGCGGAGTACCTCAGCCACCTCAGCGACCGGATCGGCCAGCTGTTCTACGGGTACTACCTCGCCGACCAGATCGGCAACGCCAGCTGACCCGACTCGGCTTCGGTCGCACGGTTCGGTTGTCCGCGTGCATGCCGCGCGCCCAGTCACGTGTTCGACAGGAGACGGTCTCGGCGGGGAACCGCCGGCGCGGTTGCAGCACTTCGCCCCAGACGGTCTGATCGACGTGTCGTGGAAGGTCGCCGGCCCCGTCGGTCGGTGCACGCGACGCCCGCTCCGCGGAGAGCACGTCGATGGGCGCGATCGTGAAGAGGCTCTGTCTCGCCGCTGTCGGCCTGCTGGCCGTTTCCACGGCGGCCGGAGCGCTCGAGCCGGACGAGATCGCCGTCGTCGCCGTTCGCCAGAGCGCGGAGTCGCGACAGCTCGCCGAGTACTACGTCGAGAAACGCGGCCTGCCCGCGGACCGGATTTGTCTCGTCGACGTCCGTCCCGGGAGAACGCTCTCGCGTGAGGAGTGGGTGACCAAGGTCCGGCCGTCCATCCGCAACTGGATCGGCGAGCGGAACCTCACGACGAAGCTGAAGTGCCTGGTCACGGTGTGGGACGTGCCGCTCAAGATCGACCGTCACCGCGCGGCCGAGCCGCGGGACGTGTATCTCGCCGCCCAGAAACGGGAACGCCTCGAACGCGTGGCCCGCGCGGTTGCCGCCGCCCGTCGAGTCGGCGAGGACGGGGAAGGACAGAAACCCCCGACGTTTGAGGACACGCCTCTCAAGGAGGTTCGCGAGGCGGTCGTCGAGGAGCTCCGTTCCGCGCAGAAGCGACTTTCCGAGCTGGACGACGCGGCCCGCGCAGAGCGTGAGGCGGCGGAACTCGGACAGCTCGGCCTCTCGCTGCTCGGGCTGGGCGTGGCGACACGGCCCGCGACCGGCGAGGAGCCGACCTCCGAACGGCAACGGGCGAGCGACCGTCTCCTCGGGCGGATGGCGGGACTCGCCGAGGGACGGGCCGCGGCCGAGCAACTCCCCGAGACCGTCGCACGCGACCGGCAGATCCTCCGGCTCCTCGAGACCCGGGACGGACTGCTCGGCAGTCTCGCCTGGATCGAGGGGCAACTCGCGCTGCTGAAGAAGAACGAGACTTACTCCAGCTTCGACAGCGAACTCTCGTTGCTCCACTGGCCGGACTATCCGCTGCTTCGCTGGCAGCCGAACCTGCTGCACCATCGTTTCGACGGCTCGCCGGTCCGAGCCGAGCGGCCGACGTTGATGGTCGCCCGCCTCGAGGCTCCGACGTTCGAGCTGGCGCGCGGGCTGATCGACACCGCCCTCGAAGTCGAGAAGGAGGGGCTCGACGGGACGTTCTACGTCGACGCGCGTGGCATCAAGCCCGGTGCGAACCGCCGCGCCGGCTCCTACGGGGACTACGACGAGTCGCTGCGGACACTGGCGGGCGACGTCGAACGGCACTCGGACTGGAAGGTCGTCCTCGACGACGAGCCAGCGCTGTTCGGCGACGGCGACTGCCCGGACGCCGCGCTCTACAGCGGTTGGTACTCGCTCTCCAAGTACGTCGACGCGTTCGAGTGGAAGCGGGGGGCGGTCGCGTACCACATCGCCAGCGGGGAGGCCGCCACGCTGCGGAACGCGGACAGCCAGGTCTGGTGCAAGCGAATGCTGGAGGACGGCGTCTGCGCAACGCTCGGCCCGGTCCACGAGCCCTACCTCGCCGCGTTCCCGCGGCCCGACGAGTTCTTCCCCACGCTGCTCTCCGGAGAGTACACGCTCGCGGAGACGTACTACCGCACCAAGCCGTTCAACTCCTGGGTGATGACGCTCGTCGGCGACCCGCTGTACAACCCGTTCCGAGGTCGGCCGGGGATTCGCGCCGACGAGTTGCCGGAGCGGTTGAGGCAAGTCGTCTCGAAGCCACGTCCGCCCGAGAGCCCCAACGACACGGAGATCCCGTCGGATGAGAAGTGATCCCTCCCGTGACGCCCGCGAACGTTCGACGCTCGCCGTCGGACGACAGGTCGTTCTCACGCTCATGGCCGTCTCGACGTCCGCGTGGACCGTGGTTGCGGCCGAAGGGCCGGACGACACGATTCCGGCCACCGTCGACCTTGCCGGGGACGCCGAGCGTCAGACGGTCGTCGATCGTGAGGCCGGGCAGTACCTGGGGCATCCGACGACGGCTCTGTTGGAGGACGGCCGGACGATTCTGTGTGTCTACCCGAAGGGACACGGCCGCGGGGCGATCGTCTACAAGCGGAGCACGGACGGTGGTCGGACGTGGAGCGAGCGGTTGCCGACGCCGAAGAACTGGGAGACCTCGAAGGAGGTGCCGACCATCCACCGGGTCGTCGGGCCGGACGGAAGGAAGCGGCTGATCACTTGGTCCGGCCTGTACCCGGCCCGACTGGCCGTCAGCGAGGACGACGGCGAGACCTGGAGCGACCTGAAGCCGGCCGGCGACTGGGGCGGCATCGTCGTGATGGGGTTCGTCGAACCGCTCCGGACGGGGAAGGGCCACTACCTCGCCATGTTCCACGACGACGGCCGGTTCTTCACGAAGACGCCGGAACGAAAGGGCGTGTTCACTCTGTACCAGACTCGTTCCACCGACGGCGGGCTGACCTGGTCGCGACCGGAGGCGGTCTACGCGTCGTCGGAGGTGCACCTGTGCGAGCCGGGCTGCATTCGCTCGCCGGACGGCAAACGGATGGCCGTGCTGCTACGGGAGAACGCACGACGGAAGAACTCCCACGTCGTCTTCTCCGACGACGAGGGCCGCACGTGGAGCGAGCCACGCGAGTTGCCGCTCGCCCTCACCGGGGACCGACACACCGGCAAGTACGCCCCGGACGGCCGGCTGTTCGTCAGCTTCCGGGGCATCTCCCCGACGTCGAAGCGAGCCGGGCGACCGTTCGAGGGGGACTGGGTCGCGTGGGTCGGGACGTGGGACGACCTCGTGGCCGGCAAGCCCGGACAGTACAGCGTGCGGCTCGGCGACAACACCAAGGGCTACGACACGGCCTATCCCGGCGTGGAGGTGCTCCCGGACGGGACCTTCGTCAACACGACCTACGGCCACTGGACCAAGGGCGAGCCGCCGTACATCCTGAGCGTGCGGCTGCGGCTCGACGAGCTGAAGCCGTAGCCCGGCCGACGTCCTCACCCACGAGCACTCCCGTGAACCGACTCGAAGGACTCATCGCCGCCACCTACACGCCGTTCGACGCCGACGGCGAGGTGCACCCGGCCGCCGTCGCACCAATGGTCGAGCGACTGCTGGAGGAAGGCGTCACCGGGTTCTTCACCTGCGGGACCACGGGCGAGGGCATGCTGCTCAGCACGGCGGAACGCCGCCGCGTGACCGAGGCATTCGTCGCGGCGGCAGCGGGACGAGTCCCCGTCGTCGCCCACGTCGGGCACGAGAGCATCGCCGAGGCCCGGTCGCTTGCCGTCCATGCGGCCGAGGTCGGAGTGACCGCCGTCTCCGCTACGTGTCCCTCGTACTACGGAATCGCCGACGTCGCGACGCTCGTCGACGTCGCCTCGGCGATCGCCGCGGCCACGCCCGAACTGCCGTTATATTATTACCACATCCCCGTTCTGACCGGCGTCGACCTGGACATGGTGGAGTTCCTGGAGCGGGCCGGTGAACGGATACCGAACCTGGTGGGGCTGAAGTACACGAAACCGACGCTTCACGAGTTCCAAGCCTGTCGAGCGCTCGACGGCGGTCGTTTCGACGTCCTGTGGGGCTGCGACGAGATGTTGCTCGGTGCGTTGGCGACCGGGGCCCGCGGGGCGATCGGCAGCACCTACAACGTCGCGGCCCCCCTCTACGGTCGGTTGGTCGAGAGCTTCGTGGCCGGAGACCTCGACGAGGCCCGCCGGTTGCAGGAGTGCTCGGTCCAGCTGGTCCGCACGATCGCCCGCTACCCCTTCCACGCCGCCATGAAGCAGGTGCTCGCCTTCCTCGGGGACGAGGTCGGCCGCTGCCGACTGCCGCTGCCCGCGCTCCCCGAGTCCCGGGTCGAGCCGTTGCGGGAGAACCTGACGAAACTCGGGTTCTTCGAGTGGAGTGGCGGCGTCGCCACCGCCCCGAGCCAAGGATCAAGGTCGTGACGACGACTCGTATCGACCTGACGATCGGAGCGTTCCCGTGACTCGCGGTCTCTTCGTGGAGACGTTGACGCTCGCCGCGCTCTTCTGCGCGACGACCTCTGCCGATGACGCCACGGCTGCCCCTTCCGTCGTGCGGTTGACGAAGTTCCTCGAACTCCCGGATGCACACGGAGTCGGTGGTCCGATCGGCGGTTCGCACGGCAAGACGATGATTCTCGCCGGTGGGGCGAACTTCCCCGACGGGCCTCCTTGGTCGGTGAGTGGTCGTGCGGCCGGGAAGAAGGTCTGGCACGACCGCACTTACTGGCTGCAGCCGGGGATGTCGAAACTCTCCAAGGGGCCCCGACTCCCGTATCCACTCGCCTATGCTCCCGCCGTCTCGACGCCGCACGGCGTCTACGTCCTCGGTGGAGAGACGTGGTCCGAAGAGGAGGGCAACCACGACGTCGCCGAGGTCCTCCGGATCCGCTTCGACGCACGCCGCGAAGGACTCGTCGTCGAGCGAAACGGACTGCCGCCACTGCCGAGACCCTGCTCGTACCACGCAGCGGGGCTCGTCGGATCGACGGTGTTCGTCGCTGCCTCGTTTCGACGGGACGACATGAGCCGGTTGCTCGACGAGGCCGCGCTCTGGTCGCTCGATCTCGCCGCCCCCGTACAGAACCGTCGTTGGGTCGTTCGCCCGCCGTGGCCCGGACCGCCGCGTCACAAGATGGCCGCGGCCGTGACTCGTGGGCCGTCCGGAACGTCGGGGGAGCGGTTCTACCTCGTGAGCGGCTCGACCTGGTTCGAGAACGACAAGGGCGAGCACGACCTGTCGCGATTCCGGTACTTCGACGACGCCTACGCGTTCGACCCGGCGGCCAACGAGTGGACGACGCTCGCACGACTCCCGCGGCTTCCCGAGTCCCGAGAGATCGACACGAGCGGCTACACGTTCGACACGGCCCGGCGAGCTTGGACGAAGAGGACCAGTAAGCCGGCCCGCGACGGCGTCCGCCCGTCGTTCGACGACGCGCCCCGCCCGGCGGCCGCGGCGAGTGCCGTCGGCGGCGACGGCCTCGTCCTCGTGCTGAGCCGTTCCACCGGACGCTACGTCACGATGGACGTCCGCGACCGCCCGCCGTTCCCGCGGGAGTTGCTCGCCTACGACGTGGACGAGGACCGCTGGAGCGTGGCCGGTCGAATGCCGACCGCTGTCGTCACGACGACGCTGTTCGCGTGGAACGGCCGCAACGTCCTCGCGAGCGGCGAAGTCCGTCCCGGCGTTCGGACTCGTTCGATCTGGACGTTTCCAAGGGTGGCCCGTGAACCGCCCGGTCGCCCGGGCGGCGGGTCGAGATGATGGCACTCCTCGCCCGAGTTCCCCGCGAAGGGTTCGGGGTGCTCAACTGGCTCGTCCTCGTCGGCTACCTCCTCGGGATGCTGTCGATCGGGGTGTGGTGTGCACGACGCGAGACCAGCACGGACGACTTCTTTCTCGCCGGCCGACGGATCCCGTG
>JANQQW010000286.1 GCA_028284885.1 Planctomycetaceae bacterium | reverse complement strand
CCTGCTCGTCTCGCCCCCAGGTGAGCGACGACGTGAAGTCCGTGTCGAAGTCGGACAGGGCGGCCTCGACACCCCGGCCGCCGAAGACGGTCGACTCCTGGATCGCCGGGTCGTAGACCGACGGAGCGAGGTTCGGGTTGTTCAGGATCGGGTTGCCGACCGTCCGGAACGTCCCGGCCGAACGGATGACCCGTGCGTTCTTGAGCGCGATCTCGATCGCCTCGGCGAGTGGCAGGTCCCAGATCTCGTCGCGGTGCCGGTCCTCGATCGTCCGCGGTGCGCCGGTCGCGACCACCTCCTCCGGCGAGACCTGGTGCACGACCGGGTCGGCGATCGCCGTCGCCTGGTTCTCGTAGTACCGGAGCGGCTCCTTCCCGACGTAGACGAGCGGCTTCCGCGACTCGAAGCAGCCGGTCAACAGCGACAGACAGGCCGCCGCGGTGAACAGCACCCGCGAGGGACTCGACGTTCGGAAGGTCATGTGACGTTTCCCGGCGACACCGGAAGGATTCGGATCGCGGAGCCGACCGCAGTGCGTGCGCAGGCCAAGTCCACGTGATCGGCACGGCCGACGACACCGTTATCGGCGGCACGATCCGCAAACCTTGACACGATCGAACGGTCCCACCACGGCGTGGCGATTGTCAGACCGGTCGCCGGTCCTCACACTCACGCCCAGCGAGAACGAACGACAACCACCCGAGGGGACGGAGCTCGTGCTGCACGCCGTCGTGATGGCCGGGGGAAGCGGGACCCGCTTCTGGCCGCAGAGCCGCAAGTCGCTGCCGAAGCAGTTGTTGAAGCTGCACGGCGACCGGACGATGATCCAGGGCACGTTCGACCGCGTCCGCGACGGGATCGACGCCGAGCGGCACTGGGTGGTCACGAACCGCGTGCAGGCCGAGGCGACCGCTGCTCAGCTCCCGGACGTTCCGCGCGCGAACGTCCTCGTCGAACCGGCCGCGCGGAACACGGCTCCCTGCATCGGCCTCGCCGCCGTCCGGCTGCTCGCCGACGACCCGGACGCCGTCATGCTCGTCATGCCGGCCGACCACGTCATCGAACCGGCCGCCGTGTTCCGAGAGGCCGTCGGACGCGCGGCCGACCTCGTCGCCCGCGAGCCCGAAACGTTCGTGCTCTTCGGCGTTCCGCCGACCTACCCGGCGACCGGGTTCGGCTACATCGAACGGCGGGACGAGCTGACCGGCGGTGCGTACCGCGTCGCCTCGTTCCGCGAGAAGCCGGAACGGTCCGTCGCCGAGGAGTACGTCGTCGCCGGTCGCTTCTACTGGAACTGCGGCATCTTCGTCTGGCGGGCCGACCGCATCGTCGCAGCCCTCGAACGGCACGAACCCGAGACGCACGCCCTGCTACAGGAGATCGCCTCGACGATCGGCACGGGCGACTTCGACGCACGGCTCGAGGAGCTCTTCCCCAGGACGAACTCCATCAGCATCGACTACGCCGTGCTGGAGCGTGCCGAGAACGTCGCCGTCATCGAGGCGCCGTTCGAGTGGGACGACGTCGGCAGCTGGCAGGCCCTGCCGCGGCTGCTCGGCGCGGACGACGAGGGCAACACGATCGACGGCCTGCACGCCGGCTGGGAGACGAAGAACTGCATCGTCCGCTCCACCGACGACAAGCACCTCGTCGCAACGGCCGGCGTCGAGAACCTGATCGTCGTCCACACGCCCGACGCGACCCTCGTCGCCGACCGCACCGACGAGTCGGCCGTCAAGAAGCTGTTCGAGCGGCTGAGGGAACTCGGACTCGACGAGTTTCTTTGACCGTCAGCTCCACGCCAGCGGCGACTGCCACGCGGCCTTGAGGGTGTCGAGCGACGCGTCGATCAGTGTCCGTCCCTCGCCCGTGATGCGAAGCGACGGCTCGGCCACGACGCGCCCGAGAACGGCCACCGGCACGCCTTGCTCCTCCAAGAACTCGAACAGTCCGGTCGCCGACGACTCCGGCACTTCGATCAGGAACCGGGTGTTCGACTCCGAGAAGAGTTCGACGGCGGCCGGCAGCACGCCCGGAAGCTCGAGTTCCGCACCGAGTCCGCCGGCGAACGCCATCTCCGCGGCGGCCACGGCGAGGCCCCCTTCCGAGAGGTCGTGGCAACTGCGGACGAAGCCGTCGCCGATCACCGAGTGCATCGCCCGAAACGTCGCCGGGGCCCGGTCCAGATCGACTCGCGGCACCCGCCCGCCCTCCAGTCCGTGGATCATCCCGAAGTGGCTGCCGCCGAGTTCGTCCTTCGTCTCGCCGACCAGCAACAACGCGTTGCCCGGCTCCTTCAGGTCCATCGTGACGGCCTTGCCGACGTCCTCGATCTGCCCGAGGGCGCTGATCAACAAAGTCGCCGGGATGACGACGACCTCTCGTTCGCCGTCGTCGTTCGTGAAGGCGAACTCGTTGTACAGCGAGTCCTTCCCGCTGACGAACGGCGTGCCGTACGCGACCGCGACCTCCTTGCAGGCGATCGCCGCCCGCACGAGGCTGCCGAGCACCTCGGGCCGCTCCGTGTTGCCCCAGCAGAAGTTGTCCAGGATGGCGATCCGCGACGGGTCGGCCCCGACGGCGACCTGGTTCCGCACGGCCTCGTCGATCGCCGAGGCGGCCATCCAGTAGGGATCGAGGTCGCCGTAACGCGGGTTGATGCCGCAGGAGACGACGATCCCGCGGTTCGAGTCGAGCTTCGGCCGCACGACCGCCGCGTCCGACGGCCCGTCGTCCTGCACGCCGACGAGCGGCTTCACCACGCTGCCCCCCTGCACCTCGTGGTCGTACTGCCGAATCACCCACTCCTTGCTGCAGACGTTCGGCGAGCCGAGGATCGCGAGCAGGTCGTCGTCGAACCGTTCGCGAGTCGGAAGGTCGCTCGGAGCCTGCTCCACCGTCTCGAAAACCGCCTCGCGGACGACGGGCGGGCGGCCGTCGTGGAGGAACGTCATCGCGAGATCGCCGACGGTCTCGCCGTCGTACGTCAGCACGAGCCGCCCGGTGTCGGTGAACTCGCCGAGGACGCACGCCTCGACCCCCTCGGCCGCGCACACCGCCTCGAACTCGTCCCAGTTCTCCGGCGGCACGGCGAGCACCATTCGCTCCTGTGCCTCGCTGATCCAGATCTCCGTGTAGGAGAGCCCGGTGTACTTCAGCGGAGCCGCCTCCAGTCGGACGAGGGCGCCGGTCTTCTCTCCCATCTCGCCGACGGCCGAGGAGAATCCGCCGGCCCCGCAGTCGGTCACGGCCGAGAACAGGCCGCGGTCGCGGGCCTCGAGGACGGCGTCCATCACCGTCTTCTCGGTGATCGCGTTCCCGATCTGCACGGCCCCGCCGGAAGTCGTCTCGCTCTCCTCGGTCAGTTCGACGGACGAGAACGTCGCCCCGTGGATGCCGTCCCGACCGGTCCGGCCGCCGATCGCGACGATCAGGTCGCCCGGCCGGGCGTCGCCGCGGACCTTGTCGTTCGGCAGGAGAGCCACGTTGCCACAGTAGACGAGCGGGTTGCCGAGGTACCGCTCGTCGAAGCAGACCGCCCCATTGACCGTGGGGATGCCCATGCGGTTCCCGTAGTCGCGGACGCCGGCGACCACCCCCTCCATCACGTGCTTCGGGTGCAGCACGCCGGGCGGCAGCGAGTCGGCCGGCGTGGTCGGCGGGGCGAAGCAGAAGACGTCCGTGTTGCACAGCGGCTTCGCCCCGAGCCCCGTGCCGAGCGGGTCGCGGATGACGCCGCCGATGCCGGTGTTCGCCCCGCCGTACGGCTCGATGGCGGAGGGGTGGTTGTGCGTCTCCACCTTGAAGCAGACTGCGTCCTCGTCGTCGAAGGCGACCACGCCCGCGTTGTCCTCGAAGACCGACAGGCACCAGTCGTCGTCGCCCAGCCGCTCGCGGATCTCGACCGTCGCCGCGAAGACGGTCTCCTTCAGCATGTTGTCGAAGTGCAGCTCCCGTTCGTCGTCCCGGTAGTGGACGCGGCCGGCGAGCGTCTTGTGCGAGCAGTGCTCGCTCCACGTCTGGGCGAGCGTCTCGAGTTCCACGTCGCTCGGGTCTCGGCCGAGATCGACGAAGTGCTTCTGAATCGTCTGCATCTCGACGAGCGACAGCGACAGCTGCCCCTCCCGGCTCAGCCGGACGAGCGCGTCGTCGTCCAGCTCGCGAAGCGGGAGAACGACCTTCTCGAAGGCGTACTCGCCCCCCATCGAGATGCCGTCCATCCGCAGCGGGCCGACGACGACCCGTTCGATGGCGTCGTTCGCGAGCACCCGGGACGCGAGACGGTCGACCTCGGTCGCGTCGGCGTCGCCGTTCAGCCAGTACTTGCGGCAGGTCGCGACGGCCTCGACCGGCAGCCCGAGATCGGCGAGCGCCCGTTTCGCACTCGCCCCCACGTTGTCGGTCACGCCCGGCTTGAAGAGCACGTTCAGCAGCGTCTGGCCGTTCGACTCCGACTCGCCGTTGCCGTTCGTCACCCGAATCGTCGACCGCTCGACGATGCCGTCGACGAGCAACCCGGCGGCGATCCGGGAGACCGCCTCCTCGTCGGCGTCGGTCTCCAACAGGAACGACTTCGCGGTCGCGACCTCGCGGATCGACCCGAGCCCCAGTCCACGGCTCTCGCCGACCACTCGCGCGGCCTCCCGGTCGACCTCGCCCTCGGCCGGCCGGATCTCGACTTCCCACAACATCGACGGTCTCCGTGGTCGCAGTTCGGGTCGGCGAACGCCGCCCAGTCGTTTTCGTAGCGTGTCGGTCGCCGGTCGTCGAGCAACTCAGTCGTCGAGGGCCTCGCGATTCCGGGCTCCCTCGGCGAGAAGCCGATCGAGAGCCCGGGCGTCGCCGTACTTCACCGCGTGGCGGAACTCGTCGAGCCGGCCCCGCACGCGGTCCAGCCCGGCCAGTGCCGCGTCGCGATTGGCCAGCAGGATCGGCACCCAGATCGCCGGGTCGCCGGCCGCGATGCGGGTCGTGTCGCGGAACCCGGTCGCCGCGAACGGGGCCTCGGCGTCCGCGAGGACACCCGCCACCGCGGACGCGACGGCGTGGGGCACGTGGCTCGTCATCCCCAGCACGCGGTCGTGCTGCTCCGCGCTCATCTCGACGACCCGCATGCCGAGGAACGCCCAGAACCGCTCCAGCCGCTGCCGAGCCTCCGGAGTCGTCGACTCGTCCGGCGTCACGATGCAGACGCGGTCGACGAAGAGGTCCGGGGCCGCGTGCTCGTAACCGGTCTTCTCCGAACCGGCCAGCGGATGTGAGCCGACGTACTCGACCCCGCCGGCGAGCCGCGGCATCGCGTCGCGAATCGCCCCCTTCACGCTCCCGGCGTCCGTGACGAGCGTCCCCGGCTCGAACGTCTCCGAGTGCGAACGAACCTGTTCGGCGACGAGGTCCACCGGCGTGCAGTAGACGACGAGCGACCCGCGAGGCGACTCGGTCGTGACCTCGTCGACCAACCCGGCGGCGAGGGCCCCTTCGAGACGTTCCCGTGACCGCCCGACGCCGACGACGTTGCCAGAGTACTGCCGCGCTCGGAGGGCAGCGGCGATCGAGCCGCCGATCAGGCCGAGGCCGACCACGGCGACGGAGGCCTCCCCGAGCAGGTGTCGATCCGAGCGGTCGTTCATCCCGCGGATTCTAGACCCTCTCACGCGACCGACGCGAGCGAGTCAGATCACGGGGAGGGCGACGTCGTCCGCGGCCGTCTTCGTGGCGGCCCGCGGGTCGAACTCCTCGTCGACGAGTTCGTAGAAGACGTTTCGCTGCCGTGGGACGAAGCCGGAGTCGGTGATGCAGCGGCGGATGGTGTCGAGCGTGAGGTGGTGGACCGTCCCCGCCTCGGCGACGACGTTCTCCTCGATCATCAGGCTGCCCATGTCGTTGGCGCCGAAGAAGAGCGCCATCTGGCCGACCTTCGCCCCCTGCGTGACCCACGACGACTGGATGTTCGGCACGTTGTCGAGGTACAGCCGCGCGACGGCCTGCGTCTTCAGGTACTCGAACGCCCCGGCGGGTGGCAGCGTGGACATGTCGACGCCCCCCTTGCGGCCGTCGGGGTTGTCGGCCGTCTGCTCGTCCCGGCCGAACCAAGGGGCCTCCTCCGGGGGCTGGTGTGTCCAGCAGATGAACGCCGTGAAGCCGGCCGTCTCGTCCTGCAGCTCTCGGACGCGGTCGAGGTGCTCGACCCGCTCGGCGAGCGTCTCGACGTGACCGAACATCATGGTGGCCGACGACCGCCCACCGAGGCCGTGCCACACGCGGTGCACGTCGAGCCAGTCGTCGGTGAGGACCTTGCCGCGGGTGATCAGCTTGCGGACCCGGTCGACGAGGATCTCCCCGCCGCCGCCGGGCAGGCTGCCCAGCCCGGCCTCCTTCAGCCTTCTCAGCGTCTCCTCGAGCGAGAGGTTGTTCAGCTTGGCGAAGTGGAAGACCTCCGGCGGACTGAAGCCGTGCACGTTCACCTGCGGGAAGTGCTCCTTGACGTCACGGAGCATCTCCTCGTACCAGTCGAGCTTGAGCTTGGGGTGCAGCCCGCCCTGCATGAGAATCTGGTCGCCGCCGAGTTCGACGGTCTCCTCGATCTTCTTCAGCAGCACGTCGCGTTCGAGGACGTACACCTCGTCGTGCCCGACCGGTCTGTAGAACGCGCAGAAGTCGCAGACGGCCGTGCAGGCGTTCGAGTAGTTGACGTTCCGGTCGATGTTGTAGGTGCGGTACGGCTCGGGATGCAGCCGGCGGGTGACGGCGTCGGCCGCCCGCCCGATCGCGGCGAGGTCGTGCGACTCGAGGATGGCGAGCCCCTCCTCGCGGGAGAGGCGTTCGCCGGCGACGGCCTTGTCGAGCAGGGGTTGGACGGAGGCGGTCATCGGGCGTTTTCGGGCGGGAGGAGTTGTGCGTTGGCCAAGCCGCCGGCTAGCCGGCGGGGCCGACGCCGAGGCGTCGGCTTGGGGTGGGGCATCCGGATCAGGTTGTCAGCGTTGACGAGAGTTCATCCGCGAACCGCAGCGACTCCCGCCCGACGAGACCGTTCTGGGCGGCCAGTTCGTGGAACAACCGCAGGCCGTTTCGCTCGGCCGAACCGAGTTCGAAGTGCAGGTTGTCGGTCAGGTACCGCTCGGCGTGTTCGGTCGAGAGTCCGAGGGCGGACGCCTCGCGACCGGCGATCTGGGGGATCCGCTCGTACCCGAGATCGCGAGCGGACGACAGGGCCGCGGCCGTGCCGTTCACGTCGACCGACTCCCGCGCCGCCCACATGGCGAACACGAATGGGAGCCCGGTCCACGCGAGCCACTCCTCGCCCAGGTCCCACGTCACCTCGAACCGCTCGGCCGGCTCGTGCATCGCCCGGTCGCCGATCAGCAGGACGGCGTCGGCGTCCGACTCGACGACGGACGACTGCCTCGGCAGCGGCCGCAGCTCCGGCCGGACGCCGTACCGCTCGGCCAGCATGACGCGAACGAGGGCGGCCGACGTGCGGGACCCCTCGTCGAGCGCGAGCGTGCGGACCTCGCCCAACGGCTTGCGGGAGTACAGCTTCACACTCATCACCGGGCCGTGCGTCGCCACGCAGGCGTCGGAGACGATCAGGTAGTCGTCCCGGCCGAGGCACTCGACGGACGGGATCAACGCGACGTCCAGGCGGCCCCGGTCGAGGTCGTCGGCGAGCCGGCTCGGGTAGTCGAGCAGCACTTCGGCGTGTGGCGCGAGATCGGCGAGCCCCTCGACCAACGGCTTCGAGTTCAGATAGCTGACCGCACCGATGCGCATCGTCTTCCGTGCTTCGAACTTGGCGGTCGGGATGGGGGCCGGTGTTGCGGACTTTCCGCGCTTCCCGGAATTATACGATGCCGGCGGGCGATCACCAATCGGCCGCGGGTTCGACGAATCGAGTCGGGACGGAGTTGAGGGGCGTTCGTGGCGGTCGGTAGGATGCCCCGGCACCGGGATGTCGATCATCGTCTGCACTCCCCGGGGAGCCATTCGGCCCGCGGTCGGCCGTTCTCAACTCCCCTGATGGAACCGCAAAGAGCCGCCGCGAGTAACCGATGGAACCGCTGAACGTAGGCATTGTCGGCCTCGGCACCGTCGGGGGGGCGGCCGCGAGAATCCTGCTCGAGTCGGCCGATCACGTTGCCCGCCGCGCCGGTCGCCCCGTCCACCTGCGGCGGGCCGTCGTGCGGGACCTGTCGAAGCCGCGGGCGGTCGAGCTGCCCGAGGGCGTGTTGGGAACCGACCCCGCTGCCGCCGTCGACGACCCGGAGATCGACCTCGTCGTCCAGCTGATCGGCGGGACCGACACGGCCCGCGAGCTGATGCTCGCCTCGCTGGCCGCGGGGAAGGACGTCGTCACCGCGAACAAGGCGTTGCTCGCCGAGCACGGCCGGGAACTGTTCGACCGGGCCCGCGAGTTGGGGCGGTGCATCGCCTTCGAGGCGGCCGTCGCCGGCGGCATCCCCGTCATCCGGGCCGTCGGCGAGGCGATGACGGCCAACCGACTCACCGGCATCGAGGCGATCCTCAACGGCACCAGCAACTTCATCCTCACCAAGATGCTCGCCGAGCGACGCGGCTACGAAGACGTGCTCGCCGAGGCCCAACGGCTGGGCTACGCCGAGGCCGACCCGGCCATGGACGTCGACGGAACCGACGCCGCCCAGAAGCTGATCCTGCTGACCGAACTCGCGATGGGAACCCGCGTCCCGCTCGACGCCTTCCCCCGGCAGGGAATCGACCACCTCCTTTTGGACGACCTGCTGCTCGCCCACGAGCTCGGCTACGTGGTCAAGCTGCTCGCCGTCACGAAGCTGGCGAACGGCCAACTGGAGATGCACGTGCAGCCGACGCTCGTGCGGATCGACCGGCCGCTCGCGCAGTGCGACGACGCGTACAACATGATCGCCCTCGACGGCGACGCGGTGGGCCGGACGTGGTACGCCGGGGCGGGGGCCGGGGGCATGGCGACCGCCTCGGCGGTCGTGGCGGACGTCGTCGACGTGGCGGCCGGCCGGGCGAAGCCGACCTTCGACCGACTCGACCTGTGGGGCGACATCCCGCCGCTCCCCGTGCAGCCGGCCGAGGAGATCGAGCGGCGGTTCTACCTGCGGTTCACCGTCGAGGACCGGCCGCACGTGTTCGCGGACATCGCCGACATCCTGGGCCGGCAGGGCATCAGCCTCGCCTCCATCATCCAGCACGAGTCGCCCGAGGAGACCGACGACGACGGACCGCCGACGGTGCCGCTCGTCGTGATGACCCACCGCACGACCGAGGGCCAGCTCCGCAAGGCGGACGAGGAGCTGCAGAATCTCTCGAGCGTGAAGCCGCCGACGGTGCGAATGCCGGTCGCCGACTGAGGCGACGGTCCGGGGACGCGGCCGACTGGACCTCGCCCGCGGAAGCCGCGAAGCTGTTCGGCGAACAGAGTCCGTTGCCATTCCGCACGAAGAACCGACGACCGCCGAGCCTCACGGCGTCTCGAGAGCGCGAGGGGAAAGAGGAGATGTCCGACGAGAGCTTGTACGACCGGATCGGCGGAGCGAAGGCGGTCGAGGAGTTGATCGGCGAGTTCTACCGGCACGTGCTGGCGGACCCCGAGCTGGGGCCGTTCTTCGAGAACACGTCGATCGAACGCCTCGAGCGGATGCAGCGGGAGTTCTTCGCGGCCGCGCTCGACGGTCCACCGATGTCGTTCGACGTCGACCTGGCGACGATCCACCAGGACATGGCGGTCACGCGTCACCACTTGACGCGGTTCGTCAGCCATCTGATCGCCGTGCTCGAGAGCCGTCACGAGATCGACCGCAGCGACGCGATGCAGATCATCTACCGGATCGCCGTTCTCAGCGACGAGGTGATCGGCGGCGGCGTGGGCGAGGACGGGTGACCCGGAAAGCCGCGTTCCGCTTCCAAGCTGACGCCTCGGCGTCGGCCCGCCGGCGAGCCGGCGACCTGGAGACGAGCCGCCCCCCCCGAACACCACCGTCTGCCGTCGACTCGGCGCAACTGACAACGCGGACGGGAAGGTTCCCGTCGTACGTCGTCCGGCTTCGAGTCCGCTAGAATCGCCGTCTGCGTGAACCCACTCGTGCCATTCGTCGGATCCGTGGTTGCATGAACGCCCACTTCGAGTTCCGGTCCGAGACGACCTTCCCCGCGGCCGGGAGCCCGGAGGCGTCCGAGGCGACGATCGCCATCTTCGGGGCGTCCGGCGACCTCACGGCCCGGAAGCTGATCCCGGCGCTGTTCACCCTGTGGCACGAAGGGTATCTCGCCGACCACGTCCCGATCGTCGGTGTTGCCCGACGGGAGAAGACCGACGAGGAGTTCCGAGCCGAACTGCTGGAGCCCGTTCGTAAGCACGCCCGCGTCGACTCGGTCTCCGACGAGGAGTGGGCCCGCTTCGCCCAGCGGCTGCACTACCACCAGCTCGACCTCAGCGACGTGGACGGCTTCGCGGCGTTCGGCCAGCGACTCGACACGCTCGAGAGCGAGGCCGGCATGACCGACGCGAACCGCGTCGTGTACCTCGCCGTGGCACCGCACCTGTTCGAGCCGTCGGTCGACTCGCTGTACCAGGCCGGGCTCGTGCCGACGGGGGACGACGCGTCGCGGCTGCGGGTCGTCATCGAGAAGCCGTTCGGCACGGACCTCGCCTCCGCCCGCCAACTCGCCTGCGACCTGGGACGCATGCTGGAGGAGCGGCAGATCTACCGCATCGACCACTACCTCGGGAAGGAGACCGTCCAGAACATCCTCCTGTTCCGCTTCGGCAACGGCATCTTCGAGCCGATGCTGAACCGCAACCACGTCGACCACGTACAGATCACGGTCGCGGAGTCGCAGGGGATGGAACGCGGCCGCGGCGGGTACTACGACACGTCCGGGGCACTCCGCGACGTGCTGCAGAACCACGTGCTGCAGCTGCTCTGCCTCGTCGGCATGGAGCCCCCCTCGCTGTTCCGGGCGGAGGACATTCGGGACGAGAAGCTGAAGGTGCTGGAGGCGTTGCGGCCCGGCCGGCCCGGGCCGGCGAGCGAGTGGGCCGTCGGCGGGCAGTACGCCACCGCGGAGATCGACGGCGAGCAGGTGAACGGCTACCGCGAGGAGGACCGCGTGCCGGACGACTCGCGACGGGAGACGTTCGTCGCCATGGAGTGCCGCATCGACAACTGGCGGTGGGCCGGCGTCCCGTTCTACCTGCGGACCGGCAAGCGACTGCCGCAGAAGGTCACCGAGATCGCCGTACAGTTCAAGACGCCGCCTGTGAACCTGTTCACGACCGTCGAGTGCGACGAGGAGATCTGCAACCTCGTCGGGGCGCAGCCGAACCAACTCGTGTTCCGCATCCAGCCGAAGGAGGCGATCGCGATGAAGTTCTGCACGAAGCGGCCCGGCATGCAGTACCAGATTCACCCGGTGACGATGGACTTCCACTACGACGAGGCGTTCGGCGACGGCCTGCCCGAGGCGTACGAGCGGCTGCTGCTCGACGTGATCCGCGGCGACTCGACGTTGTTCACGCGGAGCGACGAACTCGAGGCGGCGTGGAAGTTCGTGACGCCCGTGCTCGACTGGTTCGAGAGCGACGCGTTCCAGCCGGCCGAGTACGCCGCCGGTTCGTGGGGGCCGGCAGGGGCGATGGAGCTCGTCGAGCGGACTGGCCGGGCGTGGCGGGTGCCGCGGACCGACGGGTGACGCCCGTGTCCGCCGACGCGCTGCCGCCCTACACCTACGTCCCCGGCCGGGCACCGCATCCGCTGCGTGAGCCCGACGGCCACTCCTACGGTGAGGCGGAGGAGCCGGTCGATGCACCGGTTGTCGACAGGCCGGACGACTCGCCGAGGTTTCTCCGAGGAACTCGGCTGTTCGACGCCGGCTTCTACTGGGAGGCCCACGAGGCGTGGGAGTCGCTGTGGCTGGCGGCGGGTCGGACGTCGCCGCTGGCCGCGTTCCTGAAGGGTCTGATCAAGCTGGCCGCCGCAGGCGTGAAGGTCCGCGAGGGGGTCCCCAGCGGCGTCAAAAGGCACGCGAGACGGGCCGCCGAGCTGTTCGAGGAGGCGGCCGAGGCGTTCGACGGCTCCCCCGTTCTGGGGCTCGATCCACGGGAGCTCGCCGCCCGGGCGGAGCAGATTGCCCAGTCGCCCCCGACGTGCGAACACGCGGATTCCGCGCCGCGTGTCGTCTTCGACTTCACGTTGCAGCAACGCTGAACCGCGGCATCGACCTCGATGGATCTTCGCGAGACTCAGGGCTAGCATCGACGATTCGCGTCTCGGTCGAGCGAAGCGCTCCCGATCTCGCCGAGACGGACGATCGACATCTTCACGGGCCGGTCGAATCCCGCCCGATTCCCCCGCAGGAGGCACGCGACGTGGCCGACTCCCCGAGCAATCCGACCGAAGACGAACTGATCGACCGGGCCAAGACCTCGGTCAGCGACAGCAGCTGGGTGGTCGGCCAGTGTGCGGCCGAGTGGACGCAGCGATACGCCCGCGGCCGGACCGACAACGACTTCGGCATGCTGATCGGCCTCAGCGGCGACCAGGTCTACCAACGTCGACGCGTCTGGGAGACGTTCGGCGACGTCCGCGAGGAGTACGCCACGCTGCGGTGGTCGCACTTCTACGTCGCCCTCACCTGGGACGACGCCCCCGAGTGCCTCGCGTGGGCGGCCGAGAACGAGACGACCGTCGCCGAGATGCGAGCCTGGCGCCGGCTGCAGCACGGCGAGGACCTGACGCAACCCGCCGAGGAGGAGATTCCCCCGTGGGAGTCGGAGGAGCCGGTCGCGTTCGTGCCGAACGAGCTGACCGAGGTCCGCGACCCGGGCGGCGAGTCGTCGGAGCCCGGCTCCGACGCGAGTCTGGCGACCGGCACCCGTTCCTCGGCGGAACGCGAGCCCGTGGCGACCGGTGTCGCCCGAGGGTCGCAGTCCGAGCCGGAGGCGGGCGCGGAGACGACGCGGACCGCCGTCGTCGAGAAGCCGGACGTCTCGGCCGAGCAGATGGTGAAACGGATGACGTCGGCCGTCGAACGGGTCAACAAGGCGCTCACACCGGAGCTGATCGCGGCGCTGCCCGACCTGCCGAAGAAGGTCCGCAACCGCTTCGTGAAGGCGGTTGGCGAGCTGAGCGCGAAGGCCGCGAAGTTGCTCTGACGGCCCGTCGAGCGGACGATGGAGGGGTTCGATTCCTCGTCGTCCGCCGAGTTCCAGCGTGCCCGAACTGCCCGACGTCGTCGTCTACGTCGAGTCGCTGCGCGAGCGTGTCGTCGGAGAACGGCTCGAACGCGTCTCGATCCGCGGCCCCTCGTTGCTGCGGACGTTCGACCCGCCGCTCGAAGCCGTCGAGGGGGAGTCGGTCGTCGAGGTGCGGCGAATCGGGAAGCGGATCGCCTTCGGGTTCGGGAACGGTCGTTGGCTGGTGCTGCACCTGATGGTCGCCGGACGGCTGCAGTGGAAGCCGCCGGGGACGAAGCCGCCGGGACGGATCGGACTCGCGGCCTTCGCCTTCACGCACGGAACGCTGGTTCTCACCGAAGCCGGCACGAAGAAGCGGGCGTCGCTGCACGTGCTGGCCGACGAGTCGCAGCTCGCCGAGCACGACCGCGGCGGGCTCGAGGTCCTCGACGCGTCGCTCGACGAGTTTCGCGAGCGGCTGACGTCTCGCAGCCACACGGTGAAACGGGCACTCTGCGACCCGACGCTCTTCAGCGGAATCGGGAACGCGTACTCGGACGAGATCCTGTACCGGGCCCGGCTCTCCCCCTTCGTGCGCACGAAGTCGATCGACGACGAGTCGGTCGAACGGCTGTACGCCGCGTGCCGAACCGTGCTCGCCGAGTGGACCGACCGGTTGCGAGCCGAGTCTCGCGACGGGTTCCCGAAGAAGGTGACGGCGTTCCGGCCGGAGATGGCCGTGCACGGGAAGTTCGGCGAGCCGTGCCCGGACTGCGGGGCGACGGTGCAGCGAATCCGCTACGCGGACAACGAGACGAACTACTGCCCTCGCTGCCAGACGGAGGGTCGCCTGCTCGCCGACCGCTCGCTGTCGCGACTGCTGAAGGACGACTGGCCGAGGAACATCGACGAACTCGACGGGTGAGCCGGCGTCAGGGCGACTCGTCGAGTCCGCCGGTCGGCACCTCGCCGGCGGGGGCTTCGTCGGGTCGCCCGTGGCGGACGATGCTCCCGGTGACGAGGAACACCACGTCCTCGGCGATGTTCGTCGTGTGGTCGGCGATTCGTTCGAGGTGCAGGGAGGCCCAGATGAGCTGCAGTGCGGACTCGGTCCGGCCGGGATTGCCGACCATCTCGGCCGTCAACGCGTCGATCACGCTGTGGTTGATCGCGTCGACCTCGTTGTCCCGCCCGCAGATCGCCATCGCCGAGTCGACGTCCCAGTCGAGGTAGGCGTTGATCGCGTCCCGCAGCATCTCGAGCCCCATGGCCGCCATTCGGCTGAGGCCGTCCGGGATGCGGATCGCCGGCTTGCCGTAAAGCGAGTGGGCCCGCTCGGCCACGTTGACCGCGAGGTCGGCGATCCGCTCGAGCTCGCCCCGCATCTTCAGGCAGGTCACGATTCGTCGCAGGTCGCCCGCCTTCGGCTGGTGCAGCGCGAGCAGCCCGAGGCAGTCCTCTTCGATCCGAACCTCGTGGCGGTCGATGACCGTGTCGTCCGCGTGCATCCGGTCGAGCAGCGTCGGGTCCGGCCGCGAGAGGGACGCCACCGCCCGGTTGACCATCGGCTCCACCATGCCGACCAGCGTCACCAACTCGCGGTGAAGTCTCTCGATCCCCTCGGCCAGCGACGACATTGGGCCCTCGACTCGGACACGGCGGCCTCCATCCGACCAGAACAGTCAGTCTCGATGGGCCGAATTACAGACTGTCATCGGGGATCGCGAACGAATGCACGGGGGAAATGTTAAGAAACGACAAGACCCGCGCAATCCGCAGACTCGACTGTCTGTCAGGCGAGCGGCTGCAGCGATCGGCGCAACCGCTTGAACGCCTTGCACTTCTCGTCGCTAACGCGAGCCGGGGTCGTGTCCAGGTGCTCGGCGATCTCGGCCACGCTGTAGCCTTCGAGCCAGTCGCCGACGATGCGACTCTGCCGTGCGGAGAGAGCACTCGCCGCCGAGTCGATGAACTCACGCGTGTCCGCGGACTCGGCGTGGTCGAGTGGGTCGTCCGAACGTCGGTCGCGGACGTCGAAGCCCTCGAGCGAACCGAACGAGCGAGTCCGTCGCCAACGCTGGACGACGCACCAGACGGTGCGGTTCAGCTCGCGACGCTCGTCCGAGTCCGGGACGTCGATCGCGACGGTCATGCCGTTCCCGCCGACCCGACCGAGCAGCTCGGCGAACGCCTCCTGTGTGCAGTCCTCCCAGTCGGCGGCCGGAATTCCGGCATTCCGCCAGCTGGTTGTGCAGTACTTGCCGACCTGCTCGACACTCGACTCCCGCTCGACGGCCGATTCGGCCGCGGAGGCGACTTGAGAGGCGTCGTTCGCCCCCAGCGAGGCGGCGACGACAAGCGCACATGCCGTAAAGTGCGGGCGGCGGAGGGACTTCGGTGGAAGCACGGGTGTTCTCCGAGGCGTTCGGCGGTCGGCAGCGGTTGACGTGCGCGGACCGCAGCAGACGGTTCGCTTCAATCGACTCGAGCTTCAGCCGTTCTCGCCGAAAAATCCGAAACTCGTGACAATCGTCGCCCGGACCGGCCGGAGGGTCCAGTGCGATTCTCGCGGATTCCGACTTCTGCAGCTCCACGGTCGATCGCGAAGATCCAGACGTCGGAGGGGGCCGTACTCACCGGCGACGAACCGAATTCCAATCAGGAGACTCGACGATCACCACACAGCTGGAAACGAAGCCACGGGCCGTTCAGGAGAAAGCGACCCCGCCGACGACTGCGGCGGCGGCCAGACACCCGTTGGGGCTGCCGGCCGGGAGCGTGCGGGCCCTGCTGACGCTGCTCGTCGTCGGCTTCATCATCGGGCAGACGCTGCTCGGGGCTCCCGTGAAGCTGTTGTGGACCGAGACGCTGATGATCGTCCTCGCCCACTACTTCACGTCGCGGCGGTTCGTCCAACTGTCGCCCGAGCTGCGACGGCAGCTCGAGGAGTCCGGCGAGATCGAGCCGGAGGAGAGCCCGCTGTACCTGCCCCGGCACAGCGTCCGGGCCTTGATCGTCGGCGGCTTCCTGCTGCTCGCCGTTCAACTCGCCCAGCAGAACCGGCTCTTGGACCCGCAGTCGGTCGCCATCCTCGGAACGGTGGGGGCCTACTTCCTCGGCATCCTGTTCCGGCTCGTCTCCGGAACGGTCTTCCCGAACGCCTCGCCGCCGGCTTGGTGGTCGGACGGCAAGGCGTTGTTCACGATCTTGGTCGTGGGAGGAACCGTGGCCGTCCACTTCGCGGGCTGGGCCCCGCAGCTGCCGTTCGACGTGAAGTACCTCGAGAACCTGACGATGGGCCTCGTGCTCTTCTACTTCGGCTCGCGGTGACGTCGCGGGACCCGGTCCGGCCCGAGCACCACCCAATCTGAGACACGGGAATCCATGAGCGAAATCGCAGTTCGCCCGCTGGAACCAGGTGACGAGTCAGACTGGCGGCGACTCTGGACGCTGTACCTCGAGTACTACGAGAGCACGGTGTCCGAGGAGGTGTACCAGACGACGTGGCAGCGGCTACTCTCCAGAGCTGATCACGAGTACCGGGGCCTGATGGCCTTCGACGGACAACGTGCCGTTGGCCTCGCTCACTACCTGTTTCACCGCCACTGTTGGCGGGTCGAGAACGTCTGCTATCTACAGGACCTGGTCGTCGACACGGACATGCGTGGCAAGCGGATCGGTCGGACGCTGATCGAAGCCGTCTACGCCGCTGCCGATGCCGCAGGATGCCCGCAGGTGTACTGGACGACCCAGCACTTCAACGACGCCGGCCGAAGACTGTACGACCGCGTCGGACGACTGACGCCCTTCGTGAAGTACGAGCGGGGCCTGTAGCCCCCGAGGCGATCACGTTGTCGAACGACGTGGCAACGGCGTCCGGTTGACCAACGGTGCCGACCAACCTCCAGTCGGCCTGGCCCCGTACGACTTCGGCCCCCGCCAACCGCTTCAGCTGCGGCGGCGACGCACGAAGACGAGGCCGAGCCCGGCGAGCGACAGCGCCGTCGCGACGGCCGGCAACGGCCACGACGGCGTGCTCGACCGGTTCTCCACGACGACACTCTCCGCGGGCGCCGGCGGCTCGACGGTGCTGATCTTGCCTTCGAAGAGGGTGCCGCCTTGGGGGTTGTCGGGGGTGGGGCCGAAGGTCTTGGCGTCGTACTGGCGGGGGGTGTTGCGGCGGGCCGG
>JANQQW010000285.1 GCA_028284885.1 Planctomycetaceae bacterium | reverse complement strand
CTGCATCGCCGGCATACCCGCCGACTTGGCGAACCGGCTCACGGACCGCTCGAACGAACGGGTCAGCTCGGTGGGAGCGGTCTCCGTGGGGTCCTCGCGGAACGGATCGACGATCGTGGAACGGGACCACTTCGGCGCGTCCGCGTCCGGGGAGTACACGACGAACCCACGTCGCTCCGGGCCGCCAAGTCGTGTCGCCCAGTCGTCGGCGACCGCGAGTCCCGGCCGACGCGTGCCGAGCCGTGTGTCGATCGCCGCGAGAAACGCGGCCCCGCCGGGGTCGAACGCCCGGTCGCCGCCGCCCAACCGGACGGCCAGCCGCGGGTGCTTCTCGCGGAGTCCGACGGCAATGCGGCGTGCCCTCTCGGACTCGCCTGCCGCGACGAACGCCGTCACGAGTCGAAGCGAGAGCATGGGCTCGAACCGAGTCGCCGACGGATGGTCGGCCAGCCGCTCGAACGCCGAGACGGCGGACTGGGCGAGCCCGCGGTCGAGGTGCCACGCGGCCAGCCGGTACTGGGCCTCGGCCCCGGCCTCGGTGTGCAGGTAACGGCGAGCCACGTCGGCGAAGCCGGTCGGGTCGGACGCCTCGACGGCGTTGGCAAGTTCGGCCCGGGCGGTCGGCCCGTGCTCCCGTTCGTAGAACTCCCGACGGGCCTCGGCGGGCAGCGTCCCGATCAGTCGCGACGCCTCGTCACGCAGGCTGCGGAACAACGACTCGGGCTGCCCGTCTGGGTGGAAGAACGCGTCCTCGCCGCGGTCGAGCACGAGTTGCAGCAACGCCACCGCCTCCTCGAACCGCTCGTTCTCGATCGCCTCCTTGGCCTTCTCGATCCGCTGCGTCATCCGCCGATCGGCGAGGACGATCTCCCCACCGCCGAGCTGCGGGTTGGGGAACTGGGCGACGACAGGACGCAATACGGGAAGGTTGCCCTGCGGAGGCCGTCGAAAAAGTAGGCCCCGATGAGATCGCGGCGGCCCCGTGTACTGAACCCGCTCCTCTGCCGAGGCGAAATCGGCCGCGACGACCGCGAGTGTCAGCAGGAGAGCGCGTGGCATCGCTTCGCCCCTTCGAAGTCCCGCAGCATCGTGCTACTCGAGCCCGTCGAGGATCTTCTTGTACCGGGCGTCGTCGGCGACACCGTTCGCCTCGAGGATCTTCTGAAGTTCCTCCTTGCCGGCTGCCTGTCCCCACACCTGCAGCCAACGGTCGGTGCCGACCTGTTGGAATCCGGGACTCTGATAGCCCGCGGCGGCCGCCAGTTGGATGCTGCGGAGGTTGTTGTGGATCGGCTGCTGGGCCTCCTTCTTGCCCTTCACCTCACACCACAGATGCCAGGCGACGAGGTCGCCGACGAGGGCCCGGGCGTCCTCCTTGCCCCACTTGATGCCGGGGATGAACAGCGGGCCGCCGGCCCACGGGAGGTCCTTCGCCTTCGGGTCGAACTCGTACTTCGTCACGACGGCACCGGGGACCGCGTCCTCACCCCGTTGAGCGAGTGTCGCGAGGTAGGCCGCGGACTGTCGCCGGACGTTCTGGTCCTTCGCGGTCGCCATCGCATCGACGAGCTTCGCCGAACCGAGAGCCAGGATCGCCGGGGCGAGCGACTGCTGCAGTTGCGGGACGCGGAGCGTGATGCCGAGCATCTCCTCGGCCGTCACGTCCTCCTTGGCGGCCATCTCGTCGAGGAACCGCTTGCCGATCGGCCGCCCGAGGGCCGGGAACTGCGGTATCAACGAGGCGAGCTCCAGCAACTCGTCGCTCGACTTCGCCATGTTGACGCGACCGGCGGCCGCCCACGTCCGCACGATCGGCGGCTGCTTGGCGTCGTTCTGGAGTTCCAACAGCCGCTTGGCCGCGTCGTCACCGCCGATCTCCGAGAGACAGACGATCGCCCACCCACGGAGCACGACGTCGTTCCCCTCGAACGCCTCGCCGAGCAGATCCGGCACGATCGCCTCGCCCCGCTTGATCACCACGTCGGCCGCGACCGACGCCTGCTTCTTGTCGGCGAGCAGGTCGATCAACTCGATGTTGTCGAGCTTCTCCAGCGACTCGGCCGTCGGACCCTCGTCGTCCGCGAAGGCGACGCCCGAGCCGATCACGACCATCGCGATCAGCACGGCGAGCGTCTTGCGGTTGCGGCCCAAAGTGACGATAGCGCCGAGGCCGACCGTCGAGAGCATCGCCAGCCCAAGGAGCTTCCACGGCGTCTTCGCTGCGGCAACCTCTGCTTCCGCTGCCGGCGGCTCGACGGCGCTGATCTTGCCTTCGAAGAGGGTGCCGCCTTGGGGGTTGTCGGGGGTGGGGCCGAAGGTCTTGGCGTCGTACTGGCGGGGGGTGTTGCGGCGGGCCGG
>JANQQW010000280.1 GCA_028284885.1 Planctomycetaceae bacterium | reverse complement strand
ATCCCCGCCGAGGTCGTCGATGCCGAGGTGACGGCCATTCGCAACCGCCTGAAGCAGAGCCTCGTCTCCACGGCCCAGTACAACTCCAGCTACCTCGCGCTGATGCCCCACATCCAGACGATGGCCGTGATGTCGGCGATCGCCGCGGACCATCCCGGGGAGATCCGCTGGAAGGACAACGCCCTCGTCATCCGCGATCTCGCTGCCAAGATGGGCAGCGAACCGCTGATGAGCGGCCCCAAGGCGAAGAAGGGGGTCGAGGAACCGTACTTGCAGATCGAGGACACGCTCGCCGGCAGCCCGCCGCCCGGCCTCGAGGACCCCGACCCCGCCGCCCTGTTCTCCGACCTCGCCGAGATGTCCGAGCTGATGAAGCGGCTCGACACGGCGTTCGAGAAGCGGCTGTCGATCGAGATCGGCAACGCCGACTCGCTGAAGGAGAAGGCCGAACTCGCCAAGCACGAGGGGGGCGTCCTCGCGGCGCTCAGCCAGACGATCGTGCTCGAGGGCTTCGGCTACGCGGACGACGACGAGTTCAAGGGGCACGCCCAGTCGATGATCGACGCGGGCCGCCAGATGATCGAGGCCTCCGAGTCCGGCAACTTCGAGAAGTTCGACGCCGCCAAGACGGCGATTCGCAAGGCCTGCACCGACTGCCACCGCAGCTACCGTTGACCGCCGCGCCCCTGGCGGGCGCCGCATCGGAGTCGAGAGATGATCCCGAGGCCCACGCTCGCCCTTGCCTGCACCGTACTCGTCGGTGCCGTCGCCTCCTTCGCCGTCGCCGACGACCCGGCGGCCCCTCCCGCCGACGCGGCCGAGACGACGGACGCCCCGAAGCCCGACGACGGTGCCAAGTTCTTCGAGTCGCTGGACGTGAACGGCGACGGCAAGCTGGAGCTGAAGGAGGTTCCGCCGCAGGCCCGACGAAGGATGGCTCCGCTGTTCCGCCGAGTCGGCAAGACCTCCCTGACCGCGGCCGAGTTCGCCAAGGTTCGCAGCGAGGAACGGGCCGGTGACGTCGAGGACGACCGCGCTCGGTTCTTCGACAAGCTCGACCAGAACGGCGACGGCCGGCTGACCCACGCCGAGGCCCCCGAGAAGGCCAAGCGACTCGTCGCCGCGCTCCTCGAACGAGCCGGCAAACCGGCCGACGGCTCGCTGTCCAAGACCGAGTACGTTGCCGTCGTCACCGGGAAGTCGGTCGCGGAGCCGGAGTCCTCCGAGCCGGACGCCCCCGGACTCCTCGGCGTGCTCGACGCGAACGGCGACGGCAAGCTCGACAGGTCCGAGATCGCCGCAGCCGCCGCCAAGTTCGCCGAGCTCGACGCGGACGGCGACGGGCTGCTCGACTCACGCGAACTGCTGGGAGCCCAGCAGGACCCGACCAACGAGGCGACCGGCGGAACCGCCTATGCTCAGCGGGTCTTCACGGAACTGGACGCCGACGGCAACGGCGTGATCACCAAGGAAGAAGCCCCCGAGCTCGTCCGCGAGGCCTTCGACCAGCTCGACCTCGACGGGAATGGCCTCTCCTTCACGGAGTTCACCAAGGCCATCGAGAAGAAGGCCGCAGAGTCCTCCGACGAGGCGGCCGAGCCCCCGGCCGAGTGAGCCCACGGGCGAAACGACGCATCTCCGCACGTTGCTGGCGCGAACGTCAGGTTCGTGTCGTGTGTCTCCCTCGACGCCTCGTGTCTCCGTCGCTCACCGTCCCACCCACTCCGGCAGCTCGCCGAACGCGATGCCGAACCGCGGGACGAGGACGAGGAACGTGAACAGCGTGATCACGACGGCTCCGACCAGGTTGAGCACCACGCCGTAGCGGAGCATGTCCTTCATCCGGACCCGGCCCGACCCGAACACGATTGCGTTCGGCGGCGTGGCGATCGGCAGCATGAAGGCGCAGCTCGCCGACACGACGGCCGGCATGCAGATCAACCGGGGGTCGAGCCCCAGCTCCACGGCCGCCGGGGCGAGCACGGGGATCAGGGCACTCACCGTGGCGACGTTCGAGGTCACCTCCGTGAGGAATGTCATCAACAGGCAGCAGACGAAGACGATGACCCACGCCGCCTGACCTTCCAGCTGCCCGGCGACGGCGGCCCCGAGCCAGTCGGAGAGTTGCGTCGCCTTGAAGGCGTTCGCGATCGCCAATCCGCCCCCGAACAGCAGCAGAATGTCCCACGGCAGCCGCGACGCCGTCTCCCAGTCCATCAACTTCGGCGACTCGTCCGTGCGCGCGGGGGGAGTGGTTTCGGACGAAACAGTGTCGGACGGCGTCTCCAGCTGGCTCCCGGCCGGGACGGCGAACATCAGCACCATGATGCCGATCGCGACCGTCGAGTCGTGGAAGAGCCCCGGCTCCACCCGCCACGAACGCGTGGGCGGGAACCACGCCAACAGCCCGGACAACGACTCCGACCAGCCGGGGACCAACTGGACGCCGCCGAACTGCAACGGTTCCCGCGTGATCCACAGGACGGCGGTCGCCGCGAACAGCACGGCCATCCGCCACTCGGCGACCGACATCGGCCCGAGGGCCCGCCGCTGGTCGCGAAAGAAGCTGCGGGAGAGCCCCTCGGAACCGGGCAGGGCCGGCAGCCTGGCCGCGAGCAACGCCCACGTGACGGCGAGCATCACCACGCCGATCGGCAGCACGGCGACCAGCCAGGGGCCCGCGGCGAAGGGGGGAGCGAACTCGTACAGCTTCTCCCAGATCCCGGCGAACTGCACGTTGGTCGGCGTGCCGACGAGCGTCGAGAAGCCGCCGATGCTCGCGGCGTAGGCGGTCCCGAGCATCATCGCGAGGGCCAACCGGTCGAGTTCGGGGGTCGGTCCGGGCGCGTCGGACTCGGTCGCCCGCGCGAGCGACTCGACGAGTGCCAGGCCGATCGGGAGCATCATCAGCGTGGCGGCCGTGTTGCTGATCCACATGGAGAGGAACGCGGTCGCCAGCATGAAGCCGAGCACGATCCGCTTCGGGCTGCTGCCGACCGTCGCGACGACCGACAGTGCGATCCGGCGGTGCAGCCCCCAGCGTTCGATGCCGAGCGCGATCACGAAGCCCCCGAGGAACAGCAGCACGTTCTGGTCGATGTACGACTTGCTGACGACCTTCGCCGCCTGAATGCCGAACAGTGGGTACAGGGCGAGCGGGATCATCGCCGTCACGCCGACCGGGAGCGCCTGCGACAGCCACAGGCCCGCCATCAACAGCGTGACGGCCGCGAGCCGCTGGGCGGCTCCGGAGAGACGGACGTGCCGCTCGGCCCCCTCCTCGGGCAGACTTACGTGGTGGCCGTCCCCGTCCCCCGCCCCGGCCGCCGTCTGGTTCGGCAGGAAGAGCACGACGAGGAACAACAGCACGGTGACGATTGCGATGACGTTCGCGAGTGTCGGGCGGCCGGTCGTCGGTTGCGGGTCGTTCACCTGGTTCACGTCGGTCCCCCGGATGGCGAGCAGCGTGAATCGTGCCGACTCGGCCCCTGGATGTCACCCGAGCGGACCGTTCCGGCGTCGGTGGAGTCGCGAGGAGAGCGGGGCTATCATCGCGAGTCTCGAAACAAACCCCAACGCAGAAGGCGTGGTGATGGAAAAGTGGCCCATTGGCGTGTTCACCTCCGTGGACGCCGGGCTGGGCGTGCACCTCGACGTGGCCGAGGAACTGGGTGTTCCCTCGGTGCAGATTCACGCCCCGCACGCCGAGACGCGGACGGCCGACGCCGCGAAGACGTTTCTCGGACGCTGCTCGGACGCCGGCATCACCATCACGGCGGTCTTCGGCGGATTCGAGGGGGAGAGCTACGCCGACCCGGCGACCTCCGCCCGCACGGTCGGTCTCGTCCCCCGGGAGACCAGGGCTGCACGGGCCGCCGAGATGAAGGAGATCTCGGACTTCACGACGCACCTCGGCTGCGAGGTCGTCGCACTCCACATCGGCTTCGTCCCCGAGGACCGCGACGGCGACGACTACAAGGGGCTCCTCGACGTCACCCGCGACCTGCTCGACCACGTGAAGGAGAACGGACAGGCGTTGCACCTCGAGACCGGGCAGGAGACGGCGGACCACCTGCTGCACTTCGTGTCCGACGTCGAACGCGACAACCTGTTCGTCAACTTCGACCCGGCGAACATGATCCTGTACGGGACGGGCGAGCCGATCGCGGCCCTGAAGAAGGTGGGGCACCTCGTGCGGAGCGTGCACTGCAAGGACGGCAAGTGGGCCGCCGAGGACGTCCGCGGCGTGGAGTGGGGCCAGGAGGTGCCGCTCGGCGAGGGGGACGTCGGCATGGAGACCTACCTGCGGACGCTCGACGAACTCGGCTACACCGGGCCGCTGACGATCGAACGCGAGATCCCGGAGGACCGCGACCGACAGAAGGCCGACATCGGGCACGCCGTGCGGCTGCTCGAGGAACTCCGCGCGAAGATCGGCTGAACGACCGCAGACGAGGGCCGTGACCCGTGAGACGACTCCTGCTAACGTTCTCCCTGCTGGTCGTCGTCGGCTGCGGACGAGGTGAGCCCGCGGCGACCTCGACCAGCGAGGCGACGGTCGAGATGTCGATCGAGTTCGACGGCGTCCGGGACGACCGGTCCTTCGACGTGCAGACCGAGTCCGGCGCGACGGTCTTCACGGCGATGCAGATCGCTCGAGACCGGGAACTGATGACCTTCGAGACGGACGACTCCTCCGGGATGCCGTTCGTCACGGCGATCGACGGTGTGAAGGGTGAGGGAGCCGCGGACGGCGCACGGAACTGGCAGTACTGGGTCAACGGGGACTATGCGACGCAGGGCGTGGGCCAGGCGACGCTCGAGGACGGAGATCGAGTCCAGTGGAAGTACAAGAACTTCGACGGCGGGTTCGCCGACGACGAGAGTTGAAGGCGCTCGCCTACGACCTGCTGCTCGCGACGCTGCTCGTCGGCATCGGCGTGCTGGGGCGCTCCGTTCCGCACGCGCCGAACGCGACGCCGGTCGCAGCGGCGGCGTTGTTCGCGGCCTTCGCGATCCGCACCCGGTTCGTCGCGTTCACGGTTCCGCTGCTCACGCTCGCCCTCAGCGACCTCTTCGTCCACGGCTTCTACGACCCGCGGGTCATCGTGGTCGTGTACGGCTCGATGGCGGCACTCGTCGGTCTGCGACGCTGGCTGCACGGCCCGCACCGAGCAACGAGGGTCGTCGTCGGATCGCTCGGCGGTTCGCTGTTGTTCTTCCTGACGACCAACTTCGCCGTCTGGTCGGCCGGTTGGGGGTACACGCCCGACCTGTCCGGACTGCTGGCCTGCTACGTGAACGGCCTGCCGTTCCTGAAGAACGCGGTCGTCGGCGACCTCTGCTGGTGCGGGTTGCTGTTCGGTGGGGCAGCCGCGCTGGAGACGGCTGGCCTGCGGACGTTCGCCCGGCCCAGCACGACCGCCCCGGCGACGACGGGATGACGCCGTGAGCGAGACCGGCAGCCCGTCGGAGGAGTCGGCCGAGAGCGTCGCCGTTCGCCCGGCCCGCCCGCTCGACGCGAAGCCGTTGGCGGAGTTCATCCGCCCCTTCGTCGAGCAGCGGCGGATCCTGCCGCGGACGGAGGACGAGCTGGTCTTCCTGCTCGCAAACGGATTCGTCGCCGAACGGACCGGTCCGGGGGGCGAGGCCGAGATCGTCGGCTTCGCCGCCCTCGAGATCTACTCGCCGAAGCTCGCCGAGGTCCGCAGCCTCGCGGTCGACGACGCCTGTCGCGGACGCGGCGTGGGACGGCAGCTCGTCCAGGCGTGCGTGGACCGTGCTCGGGACCGTCGCGTGCTGGAGGTGATGGCCGTCACCTCCTCCGAGGAGTTCTTCCGCTCCTGCGGGTTCGACTTCACGCTGCCGGGCGAGAAGAAGGCGTTGTTCGTGCGGACCCGCGAGGACGACTGACGCTCCGCGCGCGAAGCTTCGCGGGTTCGGCGACGTTCGACTCTAGCGGTCGTGCCGGTCGTGCCGATCAGTGGAACGGGGTGTTCCCGACCGCAGCTCCCTGCGCACTTCGAGTTCGACATGACGCGTCTGCTGGCCAGCCTGATGCTCGTCGCCGCGAGCGGCTGCGTGATCGTCGAGCCGCGCGTGACGAACCCGCTGCCGAACGTGACGCGGGTCGCCGTCGTCCCGTTCGCGAACCACAGTGTGGAACCGGCCGTCGACACCGTGCTGGTGACGAACGCCTACTACGCGGAACTGCAGAAGACACCGGGATTCGAGGTCGTCCCGATCAGCATCACGGCTCGGGCGATCGAGAACTTCGACCTGCGGATGGAGAGCCCCCGCGACGCGCTGGAACTCGCCCGCGTGCTCGACGTGGACGCCGTGGTGGTCGGAGCCGTCACCGACTTCGACCCGTACAACCCGCCGCGGATCGGCTGGCACGTCGAGTGGTACTCGCCGCACTCGCCGGACTTCGCACGGGGAGTCCCCGTGGACGCCTCCCTGCGTCCCGATCTCCCGCCACTGCCGGAAGGCGACGGCGACGAGTGTGGTGTCCCGGCCGAGGGGGACGCGGCGGACCGGCACTGTGCCGCCCCCGCCACCGCCCCAGCTGCCGCACCACGGACGTCGGGCGGGACTCGACGAACGCGTCACGCCTCGTCGGCCGGTCGAAGCTCCCGCTGGCAGATGGGTGTCGAACGCGGCGCTCGTGTCCGTGGACAGTCGCCCGACGAGGGTTTCGGCTCGGGCTTCGACGGATTGGCCGGCGGTGTCGCGAACGCCGTGGTCAAGCCGGTCGAGGTGCGTGGCCAGGAGATGCGCGTCGTGGACCCCGCGACCGACCCGACTGGCCCGAGCGGCTCTTGGGCCGATCGGCGGCTCGGAGCGAGAGAGCCGGAGCCGCTGTTCCCGGCCGAGGCGTCCCCCGTTCCCACGCCGGCCGAGCCTCCCTTCCCGTTCGAGCGATTCGCCGAGAACGAAACGGTCGTCGATCCGGTCGCCGAGGAAGTGGCGGACGAACGGTCGTCGGAAACGGTCGAGGACGACTCCGTCGGCGAGTTCGAGTCGGTCGAGGTGGACGCTCCCCGGGAGGCGACGCCGACCGACGAAGGCAACCCGATGCCGACGCTGCCGCCGCCGTCGAGCCCGGACCCGCCGAGGTTCGAGCTTCTGCCACCCCCGTCGGATCGTCAACCGCCTCCCGTCACGGGGACTCCCGGTGTGACGACGTCACGCCCACCGGCGGCAGGCGCTCGCACCGAGCCGTTGGACGTGGCGGCCGTGCGTCGGTCGATGGCGATGCCGTTCGACTCGCAGCGGCCTATCATGGCCTACACGCGAGTCTTCGACGCGAAGGACCAGGACCTGCTCGCCCGGCTCCGGGACTACTACGAGCTGAACGGCGACGACCGAGCGGGCGGATGGCGGGGCTACCTGCAGCGGAGCGAGGACTTCGTCCGCTTCACGGCCCACGTCGCGATCGTGGAGATGCTGACGCTCCACGGCGGCGAGACGCGACGCCGCTACGTGTGGAAGTTCCGCACGCGAAGCTGACGGCCGCCCGGGTCAGTGAACGAGGGCGAACTCGCTCGAGTTCAGCAGTGCCCAGTACAGGTCCCGCAGCGACTCCGCCTCCGCCGTCCGGCCACGACCGGCACGGAAGCGTGGTCGCAGGGCCGCGATCTCGCGGTCGGTCGGCTCGCGAGACAGCGTCGCCACGAAGGCTCGCCGAATCTTCTCCACCGCACTCCCACGCTTCGCCACGATCCGGGCGAGCTCGGTCCCGGACGCGAGCGAGATCCCCTCGCTCGTCAGCTCGCCGTTCATCAACGCCAACGCCTGCGGGATCGTGCCGTCGAGGGTCAAGGTCTCGTCGTTCTCGTCCGTCTCGTTCGGCGTGACGAACGCCTGGATCCAGCGGTCACGCTCGGTGAGCGTCCGGTCCCAGTCGATCGCGTCCCCCCTGGTGGCGACGACCAGCGAGTCGTACACCTGCTCGGGCGTCATCGGTCGGACGTAGACACGGCTGAAGACGGGGGGCTCGCCGATCTCCGGGCGGTCGACCTCGTTCCCCTCGCCGATGCGGCTGGTGCGTTGGTAGGCCGAGGAGGACGTGACCCAGGTGACCAGGCGTCGGAGGTCGTAGCCGCTCTTCACGAACTCCCGCGACAGCCGGGCGAGCAGCGCCGGGTGCGTGGGCGGGTTGTGCGGCCCCATGTCGTCGACGGGCGTCGTGAACCCACGGCCGAGGAAGTGGGCCCAGACCCGGTTGACGATCGCGTCCGCCAGTTGCGGCCGGTCTCCCTCGACCAGCAGTTCGGCCAGCGCGAGCCGGCGGTTCGTCCCCGCGGCCGGATCGACGGCGCGGCCCTCGAAGCGGGGATACGCCACCATCTTCAACCCCTGCCGGGTGTCGTAGAAGGTCGGCCCGCCCTCGTTCGTGCTGACCAGTTGCGTCCGGCCGCCCCGTTCGACCAGCTCGGTCTGCTTGAAGAACGCGTTCAGCTCCCAGAACTGGTCCTGCTTCCAGTCGTTGAAGGGGTGCGGATGGCACTGCGTGCACTGCACCTGCACGCCGAGGAACAACTTCGCCGTGATCGCCGTCGCCGGCACGGCCTCGGCGTTCACGTGGGCGACCAGGAAGTTGGCCGCCCCGTTCTCGTCCACAGCTCCCTCGGCCGCCACGATCTCTGTGACGACGTCGCTCCAAGGCCGATTCCGGGCGAACGCCTCACGCAGGTACGCCTGCAGGGCGTCCCGGTCGACGTCGTCCGGCGGACGGCGGCCGACCAGCAGGTTCGACCAGAGCGAGGCGAAGTGCCGGGGGTAGGCAGGCTCGTCGAGCAGCTTCTGCACCAACCGTTGCCGGGCGTGGGGACGCTCGTCGGCGAGGAACTCCTCGACGGCGGCGGGCGGCGGGATGTGACCGGCCAAGTCCAGATAGACCCGGCGGACCCACTCGGCATCGTCGGCGCGGGGGGACGGTTCGACCTCGGCCCCCGCGTACCCGGCCTCGAGCTGGCGGTCGATGAAGGCGACGATCACCTCGTCCGTCGAACCCTCCTCCGGCGCGTCCGGTGAGACTTCCGGATCCGGGCGAGTCGGCGGGTCGTCTACGGCAACCCGGCGGTCGATGTCCAGCTCCAGCGGCGGTGCCGGTGGCCGCGGCACGGGATCCGGCCGTTCCTCCACGATCCGTTCCGGTGGGTCCTTCTCGACGATCTCGACGGTTCCGTCGTCCCGGTTCCGGGTGAGGAACACGCTCAGCCCGACGACCAGCAGGACCGCGGCGGCTGCCGCCACAGACGACCACAGACGCCGCCGGCTCGGTGGCGAAACGGGTTCGCGTTCCGCTGGAAGCGTCGGTTCGGACGTCTCCTCCAGTCGCGAAGCCGCGAAGATTCGGGGGAGCGTGAGGGCCGAGTCGGACGCGTTGTTGACGGCGGCGTCCCAGTGCAGGGAGCCGTGCAGTTGGAGGTAGTTGCGGTAGTACCGGCGGGCCTCGTGGTCGGCGAGGACGATCGCCTCGAGGCGCGTGAGCCCGTCCTTGTCGAGTCGCTCCTCGCAGAGCTTCTCGAGCAGTCGTCGCAGTTCGCTCTCGGTGGCTACGTCGAACATGTCACCCGAACTCGGCTGCCATCTCGCGGTTGATACACTCCAGCAACGCCTTGCGAATTCGTCCGAGCGACTGGTACACGGAGTTGATCGGACGCCCGAGGGCGTCGGCCACACTGAGCCCGTTCTCGCCGGGCGCGTAACGCTGTTGGATCAACTCGCGGTCGCTGGACTTCAGTTTGCCGAGACAGGCCGCGAGGGCGGCCCGCCGCGCCTCGTCGTGCTCTGCGGAGTCCTCCTCCTCGGCGGCGATCGCCGAGACGAACTCGTCGCTGAACTGCAGCTTGTCCCGACGTCGCTTCTCGCGGAACTTCATCACCTCGAACCCGGCAATGCGGCAGGCCCAGGCGTAGAAGTTCGTTCCCGGCTCGAACTGGTCACACTTCCTCCAGACGACGACGTTCGCCTCCTGCAGAATCTCCTCCGCGTCGACGGGGTTGCCGACCTGGGAGAGGACGTACAGGAAAAGCCGCCGCTGGTAGCGTGTGAAGTCCCGCACGAACTCGCGTGGGTCGCGTGGCTGCGGAGAGCCGTTCGGGTTGGCGGGACTTTCGGCCATGTGTCTCGGTTCTCGGGGCCAGCGCGACGATGGGGAGCCCCGAGAGGCTCCCCACCGACTTCACGCGTTGGCCCACAGAGTGGATCGTGTCGCCGTCAGCCGACGAGTTCCTTGATGGGCGTGCCGCCGTTGGCGAGCTTCATCGGACGGCCGAGCTTCGAGGTGAAGACGGTGTCCATCGGAATGCCGAGGGCGTGCGAGACGGTCGCCCAGACGTCGCCCGGGAGGTAGGACTTGGTCGTGATGCCGACACCGTCCCGGTCGGTGGCACCGACGGCCTGGCCGTTGTTCAGGCCACCGCCGCCGAGCATGACCGACCAGCTGGCGGCCCAGTGGTCACGGCCGACGCCCTGGTTGATTCGCGGAGTCCGGCCGAACTCGCCCATCCAGACGAGGACGACGTCGTCCAGCATGTTCCGCTCCTTCAGGTCGCTGACGAGGGCCGAGATGCCCTGGTCGAGCTGCGGGAGCCGCTGGGTGGAGAGCGTCTGGAAGACGTTGTTGTGCAGGTCCCAGCCGCCCATGCCGACCTCGATGAACGGCACGCCGGTCTCGACGAGGCGACGAGCCATGAGCAGGCCGCGGCCGAAGTTGTTGGCACCGTACTTCTCGACCGTCTCGGGCTTCTCCTGGTCGACCTGGAAGGCCGCCATCTGCTTCGACGTCATCAGGTTGACGGCCGAGTTGTAGACGTCCTTGTGGGCCGAGGGGAGCTCACCACGCTTGGTGGCGATGAAGTTGTCCTCGAGGATGTCGAGCATCCCGAGGCGGGTCTTCAGCCGCTCCGGCGAGAGCCCGTCCATGTTGGCGTTGCGGATGCGGCCGTTCGAGTCGACGACGAACGGGGCGTTCCGCATGCCGAGGAAGCCCGGGCTGCCCGAGGGGGCACCGACCGAGACGAAGGCCGGGATCTCGAGTTCCTTCCGCTGGCTGCCCAGCGTGTGGGAGACGACCGAGCCGAAGGTCGGGTGCGTGACGGTGGGGTTGGGGACGTAGGCGGTGTGCATGTAGTACCGCCCGCGGCCGTGGTCCGCCTCACGCGTGCTCATCGACCGGATGATCGAGAGGTCGTCGAAGACCTTGGCGGTCTCCGGCATGTGCTCGGAGATCTGCACGCCCGGAGCGGCCGTGTCGATCGGGCTGAACTCGCCGCCGTTCTTCGAACCGGGCTTGAGGTCCCAGATGTCGATCGTCGGCGGGCCACCGCCCATCCACATCAGGATGCAGGCCTTGTTCTTCTTCTGCACCTCCTGGGCGTTCGCCTGCAGGTGCGAGAGGAACTGCAGCGTGGGGATCGTGGTGGCGGCCGTCGCCATGTGCTGCAGGAAGTGCCGCCGGCTGGTCTGGTCGGTGGGAAGGAGAGACATGTCGGGCTCCGCGTGGTGGTGGTTGGTGTTCAGTTTTCGGTGTTCGGTTCTCAGACCCCTGTGCCAGGGTCCACATTCGTCGGTTTCGGGTCGATTCTCGGCAGACTGAACACCGAAAACCGAACACCGAAAACGGCCGCTTGGCGGCCTAGTGGTTGAAGATGAACTCGTTCGAGTTCAACAGCGCCCAGAACAGGTCCTGGTACGCCGTGATCTTCTGCTTGTCGGTCTGGAGCAGTTTGAAGGAGGCGTCGAGCTTGCGGGCCTCGTCGGCGGTCGGGTACCGCGAGAGCGTCGCGAGGAACAGGTACTCGGCCCGGGCCGAGTCGGTCTTGTTCTCGACGAGTGCCCGCCGCAGGAGACCGCCTTCCTTGACGGAGACGGCGTCCTTCGTCAGCTGCCCGTTCATCATCATCAGGGCCTGCGGGATCGTGCCGTTGAACGTGGTCGCCTCGTCGTTCTCGTCCGTGTTGAAGGCGATCACGAACTGCTGCATCCACTGGTTCCGCTGCTGCTCGGCCTTCTCCCAGCCGCCACGGCCGGCCTCGTGGGCCTCGGTCGCGGCGAGCAGCGAGTCGAACAGCTGCTCGGGCGTCAGACTCTTGACGTACATGTGACTGAAGAGCGGCGACTCACCGGCAGCCGGGTTGTCGATCTCGTTCGACGCGTCGTCGCGGAACGCACTGGTCAGGTTGTATGCCTCGCTGTTCGCGATCCAGCGGACGAGTTGCTTCACGTCGTACCGCCCCTTGACGAACTCGGTCGTGAGCCGGTCGAAGAGCTCCGGGTTGACCGGCGGGTTGTGCGGCCCCATGTCGTCCACCGGCTTGGTGAAGCCGTAGCCGAACAGCTGACCCCAGGTCCGGTTGACCATCGCCTTGGCGACCATCGGGGCGTCACCGTCGACGATCAGCTCGGCGAACGCCTTGCGGCGGTCCTTGAACGGATCGGGGTCGATCTCCTTGCCGAGGTAGGCGGGATAGGCGACACGCAACTCACCCGACCGCTTCTCGAAGAGGACCTCGGCCCGGTCGATGTTCCGCCACGTCACCTCGCTGTACCAGTCGACCTGCCGACCCGACTCCGGGTCGTAGCGACGGACGTTCCGCGAGGCCATCTGGCGGAAGAAGCTGTTGAACTGCCAGAACTGGTCCTGCTTCCAGTCGTTGAAGGGGTGGTTGTGGCACTGGGTGCACTGCACCTGCATGCCGAGGAACAGCCGAGCGGTCTTCGCCGTCGCCTGGACCATGTCGTCCTGCATCTGCATCTGGGCGAGCCAGTAGTTGATCGCCCCGTTCTCGTCGTCCCCTTCCGGCCGCGGCACGTCGGGGTCGTTGGTAACCATCGCGTAGCCCTCGGCCGTCATCAGCTCGACGATCGCCTCGTCCCACGGGCGGTTCTTCGCGAAGACCTCCCGCCAGAACTTGGCCATGCCGGGCCGCGACACACGACGAACGTTCCCGCGACCGATGCTGAGATTGGTCCAAGTGGTCGTCAGGTGCTGAACGTAGTCGGGCGAGTCGAGCAACTTGTCGATCAGCTTCGCCCGCTTGGCCGTGTCCGAGTCGGCGATGAACTCCCGAGCCTCCTCGGCCGTCGGAATGCGACCGGCGATGTCGAGGTAGACACGGCGAACCCACTCGGCGTCCGAGGCGACCGGGCTCGGCTTGATCTCGTTGTCCTTCCACGACTGCGTCAGCCGCTCGTTGACGTAGGCAACGACGGGGTCGGTGGAACCGGTCGTGAACTGACCGGTCCCGGACTCCGGGTAGGTCAATCCCGTCGCGGGCCGAGACGACCGTCGCGAGGACCGCCGCGACTGTGCATCGGCCTGTTCGACCAGGAATGCCACCGTCACCAGCCCGACGAGGGCAAGGCGGGGGGCAGAACGTTGAAGCAGTCGAGTCATCTGGTGCACTCCGTGGAAGTCGTGGAACCGAGGACAGCTTCGGTCTCCGCTCCACCAAACCTACAAGGGTTCGGCGCGGATCCTTCGGGTGGAATTTGGAGAAGCAGTCGGCAGGGATCCACGATATCCGCATAAGTTGCTGATGTAAAGCAGCTTGCAGCGTACGTCCGGCGCGTCGATTTCCTGAGTCGATCTGTATGTCTCGGCTGTCGTCCGGCTCGAGTCATCCCGCTCGCAAGGAGTTTGGGCGAATTCGACGACCGGTCACTTTACGCCTCGCCGTGTCGGGTTATACTTGGACTTCCGAGAGCGATCTCGACAACAACGCGGGGTGGAGCAGCCCGGTAGCTCGCGAGGCTCATAACCTCGAGGTCGCAGGTTCGAATCCTGTCCCCGCCACTCGGCCGACCGTGTCGTCGAATACCAACGGCCCAGCAAATCGACTCAACGCCGAACCTTTCGTCGGGTTCGGCGTTGTTCGTTTGGCAACGGCAACCAAGCGGGTAGAGCCCGCGAAGTTGCGACCCCGGCGAGAATCGGCTACTGTCACCCGTTCCCGGTAACGTCCACGACCACCGCGGCAGACGCAACCCCACTGCCGCACAGAGTTTCCGCGAGGTGCAGCGTGACGATCGACAAGAGCCTCAAACGAAGCGGACGTCTCGTGCGGGCCCGGAACGTGCTGAAGCGTCACGAACGTATCGCACAGTTGAAGACCGAGGACCGCTGGGAGGACGGGCAGAGCCCGATCGGCCTCCCGAAGGTTCGTGTCATCCGGACCGTCGTCGGCAAGAAGAAGAAGAAAAAGAAGGACGACGATTCTGACGATAGTTAGAATCGTCCCGACGCGCGGATCGAACCCGGTTCGGTCCGGAGGTCGGGCTCGGAGGCACGCTCTCGTACGGACGCGGTCGTTCGCGGACGTCGGACCGTACCGCCTTGCCCCCTGCTGACGTTGGGAACGGCATCCCGGCCGCAGCCCCTCCGAGCAGGTCCCCTCCGAACCATGAGTGTCCTCACGCGACTGCGTTCCGCAGCCGGTGTCGTCGCACGGTCCACCATCCGTCGCACCGCCAAGGCCACTCTCGCTCGCACGGCCGACTGCGTCGCCGCCCAACGGGACGTCCTCCGCGAGCTGCTCGCCCTCAACGCCGACAGTCAGTTCTCCGTGGACCACGGCCTGCAGGCCGCGACCACTGCGGACGAACTCCGCGGCAGCCTTCCCGTCGCGGACTACGAGCGGTTCCGTCCGTACGTCGAACGCGTCGCCGAAGGCGAGCGCATGGCGCTGCTGGGTCGCGACAACGAGCTGCTGATGTTCTCGCTCTCGAGCGGGACCACGGGCCAGTCCAAGTTGATCCCCATCACCCAGCGGTTCCTCGACGACTACCGCCGCGGCTGGCAGACGTGGGGCATCCACATGCTCGACGACCACTTCGCCCAGAACCGCAAGAACATGGTCCAGCTCATCAGCGACTACGAGCTGTACCACACCCCCGGCGGCACCCCGTGCGGCAACATCAGCGGCCTCGTCACCGCCATGCAGAAGAAGATCGTCCGGCTGATGTACACGCTGCCGCCGGAGACGATGAAGATCACCGACGCCGACGCCAAGTACTACACCACGCTCCGCATCGCGCTCGCCGACCGGGACGTCGGCATGTTCACCACCGCCAACCCCAGCACGCTCGTCCGGCTCGCCCACCTGATGCACGACCGGGCCGAGTCACTCGTCCGCGACCTCCGCGACGGCACCCTCTCCGACGAGTACGACGTCCCGACGACCGTCCGCCGTTCGATCGCTCGCAACGTCTCGAGGCAACGGGTCAAGCGGGCCCGCGAACTCGACCGCGTCCTCGAACGGACCGGCACCCTGAAGCCCCGGGACGCGTGGCCGCAACTCGAACTGCTCGCCGTTTGGACCGGCGGCAGCTGTGCCCACTACCTCGACCGCGTCCGCGAGTTCTACGGCGACCTCCCCGTCCGCGACCACGGCCTGCACGCCAGCGAAGGCCGCATGACGATCCCGCTCGAGGACGACACCTCCTCCGGCGTGCTCGACGTCACGTCGCACTTCTTCGAGTTCGTCCCGGTCGAAGAGTACGAGTCCGAGCACCGCGACGTCCTGCTCGCCCACGAACTCGACGAGGGCCGCGAGTACTACATCCTGCTCACCACCGCCTCCGGCCTGTACCGGTACGACATCCAGGACGTCGTCCGCTGCACCGGCTTCCACGGCACCACGCCGAAGCTCGCCTTCATGCACAAGGGAGCCCACGTGTCGAGCCTGACCGGCGAGAAGCTCTCCGAGACGCAGGTGGTCTCGGCCGTTCGCGAGGGCCTGGACGGAGGCCGCCACCGCATCGCCGAGTTCGCCCTCAGCCCGGAGTGGGGCGACCCGCCCCGCTACCAACTGCTGCTCGAGTGCGAGCCGGCGTTCGACGACGACGCCGTCGGCCGCCTCGCGACCACCGTCGATGCACGGCTGAAGGAACTCAACGTCGAGTACCGGGAGAAACGCGAGACCGGCCGCCTCGACCCGCTCGTCGGTCGTCGCCTCGTCCCCGGCACGTGGGGCCGCTTCGCCGCGTGGAAGCGGGCCCGGTCCGGCGGCAGCAGCGAGCAGTACAAGCACCCCTGCCTCGTCCCGGACCTCGACTTCGCCGAACGCGTCCTCGCCCTGCAACACGGCGAGACGCTCGACACGCCGGCCACCGCCGAGACGTCCGCCGCGGCCCAGGCGACCCGTCGCTCGAAGCGCGAGCGCGTCGCCGACTGACGACACCCCGCGGTACTCGGGAATCGGTGCACGGACGACCGGCCGCACCGTCCGACGGCGGGGTGTGATCGAGGGTCGGACGGGTGTCGCGCGAGTTCCGCCGAGGGTTCGGATCACGGAGTGAGCCGACGACATTCGGATGCACGCTTCGTCGTGCGATTGCTTTCCCGTCCACCGTCCGTTCGTTACGCTCCCACCGTCGGGGCGAGGTGCCGCCCGCGGTCCGAGACGACGGGAACGGAGGAGGAGGACGGTGATCGAGCGGATCGTCTCCGGCGGCCAGACCGGGGTCGACCGAGCGGCCCTCGACGTCGCGATCGTCCGCGGCATTCCGCACGGCGGCTGGTGTCCCCGCGGTCGCCTCGCCGAGGACGGGCCGCTCCCGCTCCACTACCAACTCGCGGAGGCCCCATCCTCCGACTACGCCC
>JANQQW010000275.1 GCA_028284885.1 Planctomycetaceae bacterium | reverse complement strand
CCGCTTGCCCCGGCGGCTGGACACACGCCGCCGGCGGATTCGGTCGTTCGGCCCCGCGAACAGCGACATCGCAGCTCACCGGAGTTCGCGGAGTCGTTGCGAGCCACCGGGCCCTCGGCGTTCCGCGGTGGCTGGCGGTCGATCGACGGCACCGTGCGCGTCGAGGGTTCCTCTTCGACGGCGAGTCGCGGGACTCGGACGGCCTCGGCCCAGTTGCCCCAGCCGGACGAAGGCGGGGCGTTCGACGCGTCACCCCGACGGATGCAGGTCCCGCTCGAGTCCGGGGACGGGCCGCGGATGGACCTGAAGAGCAACGGCGACCGCATCTCCCTGGTCGTCCGGGACGCCCCCGTCGGAACGGTGCTCGCCCTAATCGCCCAGCAACAGGGGCTCAACGTGGTGTCGTCGCAGTCGATCGACACCGTCGTCTCGGTCACGCTGCAGGACGTCAGGCTCGACCAGGCACTCAGCACGTTGCTGTCGATCGCCGGGTACACCTGGGTGCGGCAGGAGGACATCATCGTCGTCACGCCGGTCGAGTCGGCGAGTCGCCTCGCGCCGCAACTTCAGGGGCGCGTCGTCCGGGTGTTCCCGCTCGACTTCGTCGCGGCCGTCGACGTCGAGAAGGTCGTGCAGGGTCTGTTGTCGGCGGCCGGCACGGCGCAGATCGTCGAGTCGAGCAACCTCGACCGTCGACGGACGCAGGAGTCGATCATCGTCGAGGACCTGCCGCAGTACGTGGCACGGGTCGAGGAGTACGTCCGCCGGGTCGACGTGCCGCCGCGGCAGGTGCTCATCGAGGCGTACATCCTGCAGGTCGAGCTGACGGACAACCTGCGGCACGGCGTGAACTTCCGGTACCTCACCGAGATCGCCGGGTCGGACGTCTCCCTCTCCACGATCGGATTCGCCAATCCGCTGGCGAGCCCGGCGTTCTTCCTGCAGATCGACGGCGGCGACCTCGACGCGCTGCTCGAGGCACTCAAGAGCACCACCGAGACCCGGACGCTCGCCTCGCCCAAGGTGCTCGCGGTGAACGGACAGGACGCCCGCATCCAGATCGGCCAGCGGCTCGGGTACTTCGTCACCACCACCACGGAGACGAGCACGCTGCAGAACGTCGACTTCCTCGACCTCGGCGTCGTGCTGACCGTCACGCCCACGATCGGGACGGACAACCGCATTCTCATGAACGTCCGGCCGCAGGTCTCGAGCGGGCAGATCAACCCGGAGACCGGGTTACCCGAGGAGGACACGACGGAGGTCGAGTCGACGGTGATGCTCGACGACGGTCAGGCGATGATCATCGGCGGGCTCATCCAGGAAGAGGACCTCGAGTCGCAGCAGAAGATCCCGTTGATCGGCGACCTGCGGCTGGTGGGGCGGCTGTTCCAGCGGCGGACGATGAACCGCCGGCGGTCCGAGGTCATCGTCTGCCTCGTCCCGCGGATCGTCCCGATGTGCGGCCCGGTGGCGGCTCGGGAACTGCATCAGGTCGAACGGGCCACGTCGCCGGTGCTGACACCCGATCTCCGCCGTGCCCGACGTGACTTCGAGCCGCTGCTGCCCGACGCGACCCGCAACCCGCGGACGCTCGACGTCGGTCGCATTCCGGACGCCGCGTGCAACCTGTTCGACCCGGTGCCGTACCCGCCGGAGTACTACTTCCCGCGGACGTTCGGCCCGACGCACGAGCTCTCGATCCCGACGGAGCCGTAGGCTCGGTCACTCGGGCTCGCCGTCCTCGTGACGCTCCGGCCGGAAGCGGTAGCCGACGCCGCGGACGGTCTCCACGAGGTAGGACTTCTCGCCGAGCTTCTGGCGAAGGGACCGGATGTGGACGTCGATCGTCCGTTCGAGGGCGTTCGCGTCCTCGCCCCGGCTGGTGTCCATCAGCTCGTTGCGGGTGAACGGCCGGCCGGGCTGGCGGCAGAGCGTCCACAGCAGACGGAACTCCGTCGGGGTGAGCGGCAGCTCCTCGCCGTCGGCCGAGGCGACGTGCTGCACCCGGTCGATCTCGATCCCCTGCGAGGAGGCCTTGTCCGAGTTCGTCGAGTCGAGGCTGGGCCGTCGGAGCAGCGCCTTGATGCGGTGCACGAGGGCCTTCAGCTTGAAGGGCTTGGTGACGTAGTCGTCGGCCCCCATGTTGAAGCCGACGATCTCGTCGATCTCCTCGGAGCGAGCCGTCAGCATCAGGATTCGCATGTTCTGCGTGCGGGGGTCGTTCCGCAGCTGCTGACAGACTTGCAGTCCGTCCACGACGGGAATCATCAGGTCGAGGACCACGAGGTCGGGCAGCGACCGCTGGGCCCGCCGAATGCCGTCCTGCCCGTCGTGCGAGACGAGAATCTCGAACCCCTCGCGTTCGAGGTTCTTGGCGAGCAGCTCGGCCATCTGCCGCTCGTCCTCGACAACGAGAATCGTGTGCTTCTTCATCGATCCTGTCCCGGTTGCACGCCGCGGCGTGTAAGTGGGTCGGAGACGGGGCGGGGCGTCGAGGATGGTACCCATCGGGGGGCGGTCCTTGGGGGAGGGTCGGTCCGAAGACGCGAACACTCTACTCGACAAGGAGTCCGGATTCAGGGGTGTACTTCACAGATTCTCGACACCGCGAGACGTTAGCGCAACGAGGTCAATATCCGCCCGCTGTTGGCGTGAAGAACACGTGAACGAGGACTCGTCAGGAGAGTGGCAAGCGGACCGTAAACATCGACCCCGCATCAACTTCGCTCGCGACGGACACGGCTCCTGAGAACTGCTGCGTGAGGTGCTTCACGATGGCGAGCCCGAGCCCGGTCCCCCCCTCGTCGCGCGAGCGGGCCTTGTCGACACGGAAGAAGCGTTCGAAGATCCGCTTCTGGTCCTCCGGAGCGATCCCGATGCCGCTGTCCTCGACCTCGATTACCGCGGTGTCGCCGTCGGTCCGCCAGCGGACGAGGATGCGGCCGTCCGCCGGCGTGTAGTGGAGCGCGTTGCTGAGCAGGTTCTTCACGATGGTGGCCAGCCCCCCGTCGTCCGCCTGGACGGTGACGTTCGCCGGGGCCGGGTCCGTCGCCAGCGTGATGCCCTTCGCGGTGGCCATCGGCACGAACTCCTCGACCGTCGCCTCCACCACGTCGTCGACCGGCACGGGGCGGAGGTCGAAGGCGTCGCGGTCCGAGTCGATGCGGGCGAGTTGCAGCAGGTCCTGGATGAGGTTGTTCAGCCCGTCGCACTGCTCGAGCACGTTGTTCAGCAGCGTGCGGTTCTCGTCCGGGTCGTCGAGGGCCCAGTCGAGCAGCGTCTCGGTGTTCATGCGGATCAACGCGAGCGGCGTCTTCAGCTCGTGGGAGACGTTCTGCACGAACTCCGTCCGCACGTTCTCCAGCCGACGAAGCTCCGTGACGTCGTGCATCAACAGCACGATCCCCGGCGACGGTTCGCCCGGAAGTCGCCGGGTGACGACGGCCACGCGCGAGTCGGGCTGCGAGAGCTGCAGTTCGACGAAGTCGCGGGGGACGTCGTCCTCGCCGCTGGAGAGCCCACGCCGGACGACGGCCTGCACGTCCGCGTTGAACACGGCCTCCCAGATGGGCCGGCCGACGAGGTTGCCCTCCTTACGCCCCAGCATGCGGCGGGCGGCGGCGTTGGCGAAGATGATCTTCTCGTCCGCGTCGATCGCCACGACCCCCTCGATCATGGCGCCGAGCACGGTCTCCAGCCGTTCGCTCTCCTCCTCCACGTCGGCCGTCTTCCGCCGCAGCAGCTGGATTCGCTCCGCGAGTTCGCGGCTCGTCGCGTTGAACGACTCGGCCAGGGTGCGAAGCTCGTCGTGCGAGTCGACGACGACGTTCTGCTCCACGTTGCCCGACGCCATCTCCCGGGCCGCGTGTGTCAGCCGTTGGATCGGCAGGACGATTCGCCGGAGCACGAGGTACGTCGAGGCGAGTCCGAGCACGGTGAGCGCGACGGCGGTGAGCCAGATCCACCGTTGGACCGAACCGACCTCGGCGTCGACGACCGAGCTCGGCAGCGACGCCCGCACGAACCCCAGCGGGCGAACGGGCGAGCCGATGCGCGTCGCCACGCGGAGTTCGGACTCGCCGGTTCGCGGGTCGGTGCCGAGCGCCACGCCCTCGCTCTTCTCGAGGGCGACACGCACGTCGTCCGCGTCGAGCTGGTTCGGAACGATCTCCGGGTCGCCCTGCGAGACGGCGACCACGGCGCCGTCGCCGGAGATCACACTCAGCCGCACGCGATGCTGCCGCCCGGTGATCTGGACCCACCGGCGAAACTCCTCCGTCGGACCGTCACGCAGGGCGGGGAGCACGTCGTTCTTCAGGACGAGTGCCAGGTCGAGCAGCCGCAGCTGGACGCGCTCGGTCGCCGCCCGCTGGAGGCGGTTGGCGATCACGCTCGTGAACGCGCCGACGGCGAGCAGCGTCAGCACCGTGTAGACGGTGAACGTTCTCCAGAAGAGGGGCGACGACCACATTGCGGACCCAGCCGTTGGACGAAACTCCGATCTTCGCGCTCGGCACGAACGGCGTCAATTCGCGCGCACGAGCTTCCGGTGAAGGTCAGACCGCCCGCGGGGTCACTCGGCTTCGAGTTCGAAGTCGAAGGCGTTGTCGCCGCCCGGCTCGACGGTTCGCTCGAGGTCGGACTCGGTGTTGTACTTCCCGGGGACGTAGGAGTCGACGATCGGCTCGCCGTACATGTCCTTCTCGCCCGTCTCGCGCGAGGCGCTGATGCGGACGAGCTTCCGACCGGCCGGCACCTCCACCGAGTACTTCCCGTCGACGATCGCCCCGCCGACGGGCGTGGACTGCCCGTCGGCGGAGTCGAAGACGATGGCACCGTCCTCGACCGGTTCGCCGTCGAACGTGACGGAACCGGTGACCTCGAACTTGTCCGGGAGGTCGCCGATGCTTCCTCCACAGCCGATCGCGCAGACCGCGATCAGGATCAACGCCGCCCGGTTCCGTCGCATTCGGCCCGCCTTCGTGTCGTACGTCGAGTGGTTTCGCTCGCCTAGTGCGTCAGCTGGCTACTTGAAGCTGACCACCTCGCCGCCGCCTCGGGTGCCGAGGGCTTGGAACACGCCTTGGGCCATGTTCTCGGAAAAGAAGTGGACCGAACCGTCGCCCATGACGAACTGCGCCCCGCCAGTGTGGTAACTGCGGGCATGGGTCTCCTGGTTGCCGGTCCGACACTCACGACACGGCACTTGGGGCGTCCCGTTGCAGTATTGGGCCACGTCGCCGACTGGCGTGTTCGGCGGACGCAGCGTCGTGAAGGTCGCGTTGCCGTGGTAGGTGTTGTGGTAGCGACCACGGAGATCGTGCGAACCTCCGCACACCTGGCTCTGGTTGGCGTCGCCGGACCCGCTGATGCTGTCGAGCTGCAGCTTGATCTCGCCGATGGCGATCGTGTTGGCGAGACCGTCGGTGACGTCTCGGAACTTCGTCCGGGAGATCGGGAAGAACATGCCGTTCGAATTGGGGAACGAGTCGTCCGCGCCAGAGTGCGAGTCGCCGTGGCAGGGCATGTAGTTCCCGTGGAAGCCCTGCTGGGTCGTCTTCGGGTTGGCCGGATCCGACGGGCACATCATCACGTTCACCACGGTCGTGGCCTCGGGCCAACCACCCGGGAACTGGTTGCCTTGAATCCGTGGCTGAATCGCCTCGTAGAGTGGTCCTTGCTCGATCTGCGGCAGAATCATGTGAAACCAACTCTGCCGAGTGTTTCCATTCGTTCCCGGGCGGTTGGCCGTGTTGTCGATCCGACAAACCGTGGCAAACGGAAGCACCGAGTGGGTGTCGTGGTAGTTGTGGAGAGCGACCCCCAACTGCTTGAGGTTGCTCTTGCAGGACGACCGGCGAGCCGCCTCCCGCGCCTGCTGCACGGCCGGCAGAAGCAGGGCGATCAGGATCGCGATGATCGCGATCACGACCAAGAGTTCGATCAACGTGAATCCGCGTGAAGTCCGGTTCCGCATGGTGATGTGCCCGAATCGAGACAATGGGAAACGCGAGTGCGCAATGGGAAGATTCTACGAATACCTTGTCGGAATCAAGCAAAAACTCTGATCTGTCCTCGCTTCGGGCCGCCGGCACCGTCGCCGATCGTTCGCTGCGTCGCCCTCTCTCGCCTCGGCGACTACGATGAGGGGCCATTTTGCACTCCCGGAAGCTCCGAAGCGTGAAGTACGCCCTCGTCATCCCGGACGGCGCGGCCGACGAGCCGCAGGACTCGCTCGGCGGCCGAACGCCGATCGAGGCGGCCGACGTGCCGCACGTGGACGCCGTCGCGGTGGCGGGCGTCGTCGGACGGGCGAACCACGTTCCCGAGGACATGCCCTCCGGCAGCGACGTCGGCACGATGTCCCTGTTCGGCTACGACCCGCACCGCTTCCACACCGGCCGCGCCCCGCTCGAGGCGGCCGCCCAGGGAATCGAGCTCGGACCGGACGACTGGGCCGTCCGCTGCAACCTCGTCACCGTCGTCGAGGAGACGATGCGGAGCTTCACCGCCGAGCAGATTCCGACCGACCTCGCCCACGAGTTGATCGGACGACTGCAGGCCGCGCACTGCGGGGACGCGAACTGGAAGTTCCACGCCGGGGTCAGCTACCGCAACCTGCTGCTGTACCGCAGCCGCGACGGGTCGGCACCGTTCTCCAGCGAGACCACCTCGACGCCGCCGCACGACATCACCGACCAGCCGATCGAGGCGTTCCTGCCGCAGGGGCCGGGCAGCGACGCGCTCCGGGCGATCATGGACCGCAGCCGCACCGTCCTCGCCGAGGACGCCGCCAACGCCACACGGGAGTCCCCCGCGACGCAGGTCTGGCTGTGGGGGCTCGGCCGTCGGCCGGCCCTCGTGCCGTTCGTCGAGCGCTTCGGTCGCACGGGAGCCGTCATCACGGCCGTCGACCTCCTCCGCGGCATCGGCCGACTGCTCGGGTGGGACGTCGTGGAGGTCGAGGGAGCGACGGGATACCTCGACACGAACTACGCCGGGAAGGGCCAGGCGGCGATCGAGACGCTCGAATCAGGTCGCGACTTCGTCGTCGTGCACGTCGAGGCGACCGACGAGGCCTCGCACGAGGGGAACGCCGCCGCCAAGGTGGAGGCGCTCGAGGCGATCGACCGGCACGTCGTCGGCCCGCTGCACGACTACCTCCGCTCGCAGGGCGAGTACCGACTGCTCGTCTGCCCCGACCACCCGACCTTCCTCCGCACGAAGACGCACAGCCACGGCTACGTGCCCTTCGCCGCCTGCGGGAAGGGGATCGAAGCCGACTCGGCGACCGCGTACTCGGAGCCGCAGTCCGAGTCGGGCCGCACCTTCGACTCCGGCCACGAACTGATGCCGTGGTTCTTGGCGTAGCCGCCGGCGCTGCAGAAGCCGCGGTGCGTCGCCGACGTCCGCGTCGAGGACGGCAGACGAGCGAGGGCCGCTCTACTGTTCGTCTTCGGCCTGCGGATGCAGGTGGACGAAGTTCTTGCCGAGCCGTCCGCCGTAGTTGCCGGCCGAGATGCGGAGCAGGCCGGGCGTGTCGACCGCGGCCGCGATCGCGGCGTGCGTGGCGACCGTGATCGCCTCGAGATCGTGCCCGTTCAGGATGATCTCCATCACGGACTCGACCCCCTCGGGCAACGTCGACTCGGCGGCCGGGTCGTCCCGGAGTTGCGGGCAGAACTTCTCGTAGGTGCTCGCGATCGTGAACGAGTACCGGCTGCCCGCCTTGCTTCCGCTGGAGGCGATCCCACCCGGGAACGGCATGATCACGCCCGGGACGTCCCGAACCGCGGCGACGCCCCGCTCGGCCGCTTCGAGGGCCGCTTCGACGGACTCGCCCATCAGCCACAGGTTGCCCCCCATCAACCCGTCCGCCCAGCCGAACCTGCGGTCGAGGACGAACTCGCCGCCGAGCGTCGGGATCCACCACATCGGCCGGCCGTGCCGCTCGACGCGTTTCTGGAAGCCGTCGCCGAAGTAGGCGATCTTCCGTCCCAGCGGGAACGCGGACTCCGAGTCGACCAGGTTGAAGCAGGCGGTCGTCGGGCAGGTGAGGACGTTCTGGCTGACGCGAACGAGGGCCGCACGCTCCAGTGCCTCGAGCCGGTCCTTGCGGAACCGCGGCACGTGGAGTTGCACGATCGCCCCCGGACGCCCGTCCGGCGTCTCGACCGACTCGTCGCCGCCGGGCCCGACGTACCGGTCGAGCCCGGCCTCGCAGTCGCACA
>JANQQW010000247.1 GCA_028284885.1 Planctomycetaceae bacterium | reverse complement strand
GGGCGTCGACCGGCCTCGCCGAGAAGGCCCCGAACGTCCTCGTGATCGTCGCGGACGACCTCGGCTACAGCGACCTCGGCTGCTACGGCGGCGAGATCCGGACGCCGAACCTCGACCGGCTCGCCGCGGGCGGCACCCGGTTGACGCAGTCCTACACGACCGCCCGCTGCTGCCCGTCGCGGGCCTGCCTGCTGACCGGCCAGTACCCGCACCGCGTGGGGCTGGGCCACATGACGAAGGACCTCGGCCGCCCCGGCTACCGCGGCCGCGTCTCCGAGGACGCCCACACGATCGCCCAGGTGCTCGGCACGGCCGGCTACCGCTCCTTCCTCGCCGGCAAGTGGCACCTCGGCACGAACGACCCGACCGAGCACGGCTTCGAGGAGTTCTACGGCACCCTCGTCAGCGCGAAGACCTTCTGGGACCCCGAGCACTTCACCCGGCTGCCCGAAGGGCGAGCGAAGAAGGAGTACAAGCCGGGCACCTTCTACGCGACCGACGCCGTCACCGACCACGCGATCGAGTTCCTCGACCTGGCCCGCGAGACGCCCGAGAAACCGTGGTTCCTGTACCTCGCCTACAACGCCCCGCACTTCCCGCTGCAGGCCCCGCCGGAGACGATTGCCAAGTACGCCAGCCGTTACCGCTACGGCTGGGACTTGCTCCGCGACCAGCGGATCGAGCGGATGAAGCTCCTCGGGATCGTGCCGGAGTCGACTTGGCCCTCGCCGCGGTCGTTGTACTTCGACTGGGGCGAGAACGAGCCGGGCCGCAATCCGGGGTGGCACACGCTGCCGGCCGACAGGCAGGCCGACCTCGCCCGCCGCATGGCGATCTACGCCGCCATGGTCGATCGCATGGACGAGAACGTCGGCCGCGTGCTGGAGAACCTGCGCGACAACGACGAGGACGAACGGACGCTGGTCGTCTTCACCTCCGACAACGGCGCCTGTGCCGAGTGGGACCCGTTCGGCTTCGACTTCAAGTCCGGCCCGAAGACGAAGCTGCACACGGCCGACGAGCTCGACGGCATGGGCCGGCCGGGCACGTTCCACAGCGTCGGCAGCGGCTGGGCAAACGCCTCGAACACGCCGTGGCGGCTCTACAAGCACTACGTCCACGAGGGGGGCATCGCGACCCCCTGCATCGTCCGCTGGCCCGGCCGGCCGCGGTCGCGAAGTCGCATCGACCCGACGCCGTCGCACCTCGTCGACCTGCTGCCGACGATCCTCGACGTGACCGACGTGCCCTACCCGGAGCGGATCGGCGACCGGGCGACGCTCCCGCCGGTCGGCCGGTCGATGCAACGGGACGAGGACGCCCCGCCCGACGAGCGGACGCTTTTCTTCGAGCACGAGGGACACCGGGCCGTTCGCCAGGGCCGCTGGAAGCTCGTCGCCCTCCGCGACCAGCCGTGGGAGCTGTACGACTTCTCCAAGGACCGCATCGAACTGCGTGACCTCTCGGCGAAGCACCCCGAAGTCGTCGAACGCCTGTCGAAGACATGGGACGAGTGGGCCGAGGCGATCGACGTCACACCGCTGCCGAAGGACTACGGCGTCGAGTACGTGAAGCCGGCCGAGTGACGGTCACGGCGTCGGCGGCACCTTGTCGACCAGCCACTCGATCGTCTCCTTCTCGTCGAGTTCCGGTTCGACGCGTTGGTTGCGGGCGTTGATCCGGCCGCCGATCTTCGTCGGTCGGTCGAAGAGCGCTGCGAGTCCGTCGAGGTCGCCGGCGGCGATCGCTGCCGGGACGACGACGTCGTGCGGCAGCCAGACGAACTGGTCGTCGAGAGCGGAGCGGAAGCTCGTCAGCCCCCCGCGGGGCGAGACGATCGCCGCGACCCGCTTCTCGTGGAGGCCGACCAGCAGGGCGAGGGCG
>JANQQW010000244.1 GCA_028284885.1 Planctomycetaceae bacterium | reverse complement strand
CGGCGTCGAGCTCGCCCGACTGCAGTCGCGCGGCCGCCTCGGCTCCGCCGACCGGGGCGAACGACGCCGCGTGGGCGTCGGCCGAGAGGTCGATGCCGTTGGCGGCGAACAGCTCCTCCGCGACCGCCCGTGTGCCGCTGCCGGGCGCTCCGACCGCCACCCGTCGCCCGCGGAGCCCGCCGAGGTCGACGGGAACGGCCTCGGCCGAGTCGGCCCGCACGAAGATCCAGACCGGCTCGACGTACAACCCGGTGAGCGACTCGATCCGCTCCGACGCGACCGCGGCCGCGGGAGCCGTGCCCCCCTGGACGATGGCGAGCTGGACCTCGGGGTCGTTCGCCAGCAGCTCGTAGTTCTCGAGCGAGCCGGCCGTCGGTCGGACCTCCAGTTCGATCCCGTGTTCGGCGAGCGCCTGCCGGTACTGCTCGCCGAAGGCGAAGTACGCCCCGTCGGGACGGCCCGTCGCCACGACGATCTTCCGCGGCGGGGCCGGCTCCATGAAGAACCAGGCCGCGACGAAGCCGGCGACCGTCAGCACCAGACCCGGAAGCCAGAACCACCATCGTCTGCGACTGCTGTCGTTCGTCTCGACCATCGGGCTGGACTCCGTCCACGTGTTCGTGCGTGCCGAGGCGGCGGGATTCTGCCGGAAGTCCCGCGGTGCGCGAAGACCGACCTCGCCCGCGGAATCGTCTGATCCGAGCGGCGATTCTCTCCGTTCCCCTCGTTGAACGGCCGGATTCCCCCCGACTAGAATCCGGACCGTCCGATGGGCTCCGGATCGCCCCTCCAAACCCCCGTTTCGGGAGCAGCCGCGTGGGATTCTTCGACAAACTTCGTGCCGAGCTGATCGACATCATCGAGTGGGTCGACGACTCACGGCACACGCTCGTCTGGCGGTTCCCCCGCTACCACAACCAGATCAAGAACGGGGCCCAGCTGATCGTGCGGCCCGGCCAGATGGCAGTGTTCGTGCACCGCGGGCAGGTGGCCGACACGTTCGAGGAGGGGCACTACACCCTCAAGACCGACAACCTGCCGATCCTCTCCACGCTGGCCGGCTGGAAGTACGGGTTCGACAGCCCGTTCAAGGCGGAGGTCTACTTCGTCAGCACGCGGCAGATCACGGACCTGAAGTGGGGCACGCCGAACCCGGTGACGTTCCGCGACCCCGACTACGGTCCCATGCAGGTCCGGGCGTTCGGCAACTACGTGCTGCGGGCCATCGACCCCAAGATCCTGCTGAAGGAACTCGTCGGCACGGACTCGTCGTTCGAGACGGACGAGATCACGGAGTTCATGCGGGCCGAGATCGCCGCGGCCTTCCAGGCGATCGTCGGCGAGGCCCAGAAGTCGATCCTCGACCTGTCGGCCGCGACCCGCGAGTTCAGCGAGGATCTCCGGCAGGAGGTCTGCGAGCGGATCGACGACGAGATGGGGTTGGAGGTGCCGGCCCTGCAGATCGTGAACTTCTCGCTGCCGCCCGAGATCGAGGAGATGCTGCAGACGCGAGCCCGCATGAACATCGTCGGGAACCTCGAGGAGTACCAGCGGTACCAGACGAGCGAGGCGATTCGCGCGGCGGCCGAGAACCCGGCCGGCGGCGGGGCGACCGAGGGGCTCGGCCTCGGCATGGGCTTCGCCATGGCGGGTAACATGATGAACAACCTGAACCGCGGCTTCGGCGGGGGTGGTGGTGCGACCGCCGCCCCGCCTCCCCCGCCGACGGTCCAGTGGCACGTCGCCGTCAACGGGCAGACCCAGGGCCCGTTCTCGCCGCAGCAGCTGCAGGCCGGCATCTCGTCGGGCCAGGTGACGCCGGAGACCCAGGTCTGGAACGCCGGACTCGGCGGCTGGACACCCGCCGGGCAGGTGCCCGCGCTGTCGTCGATGTTCGGGGCGACTCCACCTCCCCCGCCCCCGCCGCCGGCTCCGTAGTCCGGATCGCTCTTCGGTTCACGTCGCTCGGGCCCTATAGTCCGGGCACGTCGAACGTGCGACCTGCCGGAGCCCACGGATGGGAGTCGAGTACAGCATCGGGATCGATCCCGGTCTCAACCGGACCGGGTACGCGCTGCTCGAGCGGACGCCGCGTGGGCCGCGGCTCTGCGAGGGGGGCGTGATCCGCTCGACTGCCTCGAAGACGTTGGCCGAGCGGGTCCACGAGATCGGCAGCGGGCTCCGCGAGGTGCTCGAGGAGTTCGGCCCCGCGACGATGGCGATCGAGCAGGTCTTCTCGACCCCCAAGCACCCCAAGACCGCCCTGATGATGGCCCACGCCCGCGGCGCGATCCTGATGGCGGCCCGGGACGCCGGGGCGATCGTCGTCCACTACACGCCGGCCCAGGTGAAGAAGCTGTTGACCGGGAGTGGCCGGGCCTCGAAGGAACAGGTGCAGCACGCCGTCAGCCGGGAACTCGGCCTGGACGAGATCCTCGAACCGAACGACGTGGCGGATGCTTTCGCCGTCGCGCTCTGTCACTATCACACCGTGAGGATCGCCGCCTGAGGTCGGTTCGTCTCCGGCGGCGTAGTCCCGCGAGCGGACGGCGACGTTGTCCCGGACGGCGAGTCCCAACCGGAGAGTTCCTTGACTGCCCTGCTGCGGATGCTGATGAAGCCGATCATCCGCCCGCTGGCGCGGCTCGTCGTGGGACTGCTCGCCATCCCGACCTTCCGCTTCGTGCTGCGGCGGGTGACCCGCGGCAAGGAACTGGACGAGGAACTCGAGAAGGACCTCGAGCAGTGGTTCCGCGGGGCGCTGGTGCTGCTGGTCGCCACGAAGAACATGGAGACGCAGCTGTTCGACTGGGCGCTCGCCCCGGAGACGCCCGGCAACGAGCCGATTCTGTTCTTCTTCCGGCTCAGCCTGGCGATCGCCGTCATCGAGTTCATGCCGGACCAGGAGCTGTTCGCGATCATCCACGCGAACCCGCCGCGGCTGAGCTTCAAGGACGGGTACTGGAAGGAGATCAAGGCGAAGTGGTGGCCGTACCTGATGGGGACTCTGGGTCAGCAGGTGAACCGGTACGCTCCGGTGTTCGCGATCCTCTCGGTGGCGTTCGAAGGCGTCGTCGGCTGGACGGCGTACGGCGTGGCGATCGCGCTCTACCTGTTCATCGGGTTGATCACGTCGAAGGACAAGGCGCTCGACGTGCTCGGGGAGTTCGACCAGCAGGTGGCGCTCAAGCGACGCGAGCTGATCGAGGAGTTCCACCTCGAGGAGAAGCCGCTCGACTTCACGCCCGCCCCGCCGCCGGAGTCGCCGGCGGCTTCGGAACAGTCCGACCAGGTTGCGGACGAGCCGCTGGAGCCTCCCGACCTCGAACCACCGGACGTCGACCCCCCCGGGACCTCGACGTCGGGCGACCGGCCCGCCTGAGTCGTTGCCCGACCGGCGACCCTCGGATCCGTCTCCCGAATTCGTTAGATTTCGTGAAGACGGAGTTCTCAGAGGGGTGACGGAGCAGCATGTCCAGGATTCGCCAACTCGAACCGGCGGTCGTCAACAAGATCGCGGCCGGTGAGGTCGTCGAGCGACCGGCAAACGTCGTGAAGGAGTTGCTGGAGAACTCCGTCGACGCGCTCTCGACGCGGATCGACGTCGAGATCGCCAAGGGGGGGACGGAGCTGATCCGCATCGTCGACGACGGCGAGGGGATCCACCCGGAGGACCTGCCGCTCGCCGTCGCCAGCCACGCGACCAGCAAGCTGCAGACGGCCGACGACCTGTTCCGCGTGAGCACGATGGGGTTCCGCGGCGAGGCGATCGCGTCGATCGCCAGCATCAGCGAGCTTCGCATCGCCAGCCGCACGCCGGACGCCGAGACTGGACACGAGATCCTCGTCAGCCAGGGGGAGGTGCGTGAGCCGACCCCCTGCGGCTGTCCCTTCGGAACGGTGATCGAGATTCGCCGGCTGTTCGCCAGCGCGCCGGTCCGGCGGCGGTTCCTGCGAACCGTCGGGACCGAGTTCAGCCACGTCGGCGAGCAGTTCACGCGAATCGCGCTCGCCCACCCGCGGCTGCAGCTGACGCTGCGGCACAACGACCGGGTCGTCCACGAACTCGCGCCGCGGGAGCGGTCGATCGACCGGATTCGCGACCTGTTCGGCCGCAGCCTCGTCGAGAAGCTGATCTGGGTCGAGTCGGAGCAGGACGGGGTCCACCTCAGCGGCTACGTCGGCCTGCCGGCGGAGAGCCGTTCGACGCGGAAGGGGCAGCATCTCTTCCTCAACGGCCGGTGGATTCAGGACCGGTCGCTGCAGCATGCGCTCTCCGAGGCGTACCGTGGGCTGTTGATGGTGGGCCGTCACCCGGTCGCCTTCTTGCACCTCGACGTGCCGTGCGAACTGGTCGACGTGAACGTGCACCCGACGAAGACGGAGGTGCGGTTCGTCGACGGCCAACGCCTGTACCGGCAGCTGCTCGCGACGCTGCGAACGCGGTTCCTGTCGCTCGACCTCGACGGCACGATGTCGCTGGGCGAGTCCGAACGGGCCGAAGGAGACGAGGCCCCGGCCGCTCCGCCGGATCCGGGTCGTTCGCTGCAGTTGCAGGCCGACTTTGCGGACTGGGCGAAGTCGAGCCTGGCCGGCTGGTCGCCGTCGCCCGAGCCGACGGAGGGGCGAGTCGTCGAGCCGGCGACGCTGCTGAGCACGCTGGACGCCGCCCGGCCGTCACCCGCGGTCGCGACGGCGGAGCGGCGAACGGCGCAGACCGACGAGGCGACCGAACCGACCGAGGTCGTCGAAGAGCCCGGCGTGTCGCCGGCGGCGATGGCGGACGGCCGACGGGTCATGCAGATTCTCGACACCTACCTCGTCCTGGAGGCGGACGAGGGGCTCGTCGTCATCGACCAGCACGCCCTGCACGAGCGTGTGATGTACGAGTACCTCCGCGAGCGCGTGCTCGACGGAACGGTCGAGACGCAGCGGCTGCTCGTCCCGCACGTGATGGAGGTGACGACGGGCGAGTTCGAGCTGCTGTTCGAGCACGGCGACCTGCTCCGCTCGCTCGGGTTCGAGTTGGAGGACTTCGGCGGCGGCAGCGTGGCGATCACCGGCTACCCAGCGATGATGCGGCGCGCCGATCCGGAGGGGATCGTCCGGGATCTGGTGGAACGGCTCGACACGCCGGGCAAGGGACCGGACCGGCGGGAACTGCTCGACGACATGCTGCACATGATGTCCTGCAAGGCGGCCATCAAGGCGGGACACCGACTCTCGCCCGAGGAGATGGACATGTTGCTGCGGAAGCGGCACCTCGTCGAGGACGCCCACCACTGCCCGCACGGCCGCCCGACCGCTCTGGTCCTCAGTCGTGAGGAGCTCGACCGGCAGTTCGGCCGAATGGGTTGAAGCACCCCGGCGAACCTCGCGGCGCACCCGTTGTCGGGTTCGTCGAAGGCCGACGATCACGACTCCGAGGGCAGTGGGATGTACCAGCGACTGGTCGAGCAGGACTGGCCGGATCCTTGGCTTGCGACCGGTGTCGTGACGTCGGCTCAGGGGCTCCTCGAAGACGGACGGCTCGACGACCGGCAACACGCTGTCGTCCGTTCCGTCTTCGACTGGCTCAATTCGAACCTCGACTGTCCGCCCTTCGCTGAACGAATCCGGTCGGGCGAGTGGAGCCGGGACGCGGTCGCCTGGTTTCACGAGGACGCTTGGGAGCCGATGCTGCACTTGTGGGATCTGGCCCGGGTGCTGCGTGACCACGGACTCACGGTTCTGTTCCTCATGGCCGATGACCCGGGGCCGATCGTCTACCGGGACCCGCTTCAGGTCGTCGCCGAAGCACCCGATCCTGCGTCGGCGGGGCGACTCGACGTGCGTCGGGTGCAGGAATAGAATCGACGCGTCGAACGTTTCCTCGCCCACTCTTCGTGTCGCCCGACGAATCGATGATCTGCGTCAGCATCGGCCGTACGCGGCACAAGATGGTCGTTGCCGA
>JANQQW010000221.1 GCA_028284885.1 Planctomycetaceae bacterium | reverse complement strand
CGAGTGTCGCGAGCGTGGTGGCGACGGACTCCGCGGGCACCGTCGCGACGCCCTGCTCGCACTCGCCGACGAGGGGCTCGAGCTGGCACCGCACACCGTGACGCATCCGCTGCTGCGGAACGCGACTGCCGAGACGGCTCGGTACGAGATCGCCGAGTCCGCCCGCTGGGTCGCCGAGTCGACCGGGCGAGAGCCGTTCGCCTTCGCGTACCCCGGCGGATCGCACAAGCCGGAGACACGGACGGTGCTCGCGGACGAGGGGCTGCAACTCGCCTTCACGACCTGCCGCGGCACGAACCGCCCGGGGGACGATTCGTTCGACCCGCTCCGGATCCGGCGGTTCAACGTCGGTCAGGCGACGTCGCTCGCCGTGCTTCGCGCGGAGATGCGACCGGAGTTCCGCCACCTCAACCGCCTCTGGCCGCTCCGGGAGACCTCGTAGCCGCTGAGCCGGACGTCAGTCCGAGACGGCGCGTCCGAGGGCGATGCCGAGGCCGGTCGGGATGACCTGGTCGAACACGCGTCGGAAGTACCACGGCGGATCCGGGTTGAGGTAGATGATGTCGCCCGGTGCGACGAGCAGGTTCTCGCGGGCGTCGGTCCGCGCTTCGATGAGGTCGACCTTCACGAGTAGCGGCGTCTGGCCCGGCTGGGCACGGTGCAGGGTCACGGTCGTGGGCGACTCGATCGGGTCGATGTAGCCGGCCATCGCGACCGCGGTCACGACGTCGATCTCCCGGTCGGGGGGGAGCAGGAAGCCGGAGCCGATCTCCCGTTCGTCGTCGCCGATCGTGAACCCCGTCCGGTTGTCCCGGCTGAGCGGCCCGACGACGTAGAAGACCTGCTGCGTTCGTTCGGGCACGAACACGACGTCCCCCGCGGAGAGCACGCACTCGCCCGGAGGCACGGACTGGACGTGCGGCCCACGCAGGGGGATCCGCACGATGTCCCGCTGGCCGTGGTCGTGCAGTCCGGCCGCGGCGGACGGGGGGTAGACCTGATCGAGGGGGACGCCGGCCGGGTGCGGTCCCGGGTGCGCGTAGGGCATCGCCACCGACGAGGTCGGCACCGGGCTCCCGAACTGCTCGGCAGGGCCGTACGGCTCTGGGCTACCGTACTGTTCGGCGTGGTACGGAACCTCGGGAGGCATGGCCAAGTGGCCGGCGAACTCGGCCGGGACCGGTTGCGCGGGGAACGGACCGCCGGTCGTCTGCGCGGTCACCGGAGATGGCGTCCCGTACCGTCCCGTGGCGTACGGGTTGTTCGTTCGTGGCACGTTGACGTACGGACGGGGCGGCTGCGCGTGCCCCGGTGCTCGGTACGCTGCGGGGGGCATCCGTTGCGGAGCAAGGGGGGCCTCCACGGGCTCCGGGGCGTAGGCCGCCGTCTGCTGGATCGGCTGGGCCGGCGCTGGGGGCCAGAGGGCGTCCGGGGAGAGTGGAGTCGGGGAGAGCGGAGCCGGCTCCGGAGCGGGTTGCTGCGGGAACGCCCCGCAAGTGGCCGGGTTGCGGTGCACCTCGACCAGGTCGCCGGCGACGTCCGACAGTCCCTCGGCACTGGCGAGGGCCCGGGCCACGTCGTTCTCGTACCGCGGCAGCAGGTAGGTGCCCGGCTTGTTGACGGCCCCCAGCACGACCACGCTCACCGTCCCCTTCTCGAAGAGGTGCAGCGTGACGCGTCGGTCCTCGAGGTACCCGTCCGCGTAGGCCTCGTTGACGACCTGCTGCGCGTCCGCGAGACCCAGCCCTCCGACGTGGACCGGACCGACGAGCGGGAGCTGGATGGCACCGTTCTCCATCACCTCGACGCGAACCGGGCGGAGGCCGTCCCGGGTGTCGCCGAGCAGCCCGGGAATGGTGGCATCGAGCTTGTCCCCCGGTCCCAGCCGGTAGACGGCCGGCTGCGGCGAGGCGAGTTCGGCGTAGTTCCGCGGCATTCCGACCGTGCGGAACGGCGTGCGGAACGAGTCGGGCAGCGTCTTCGCAGAGATGCCCGGAGACCTCATCGGTGCGTAGCAGCCGGCGAGCAGGCTGGTGAGCAGGGCGGCCACCACTGCCGACACGCGAAACCGGACACTCGAAATGGGGCTCAACATCGGCGTACTGCTCGCGCGTGATACGATCGTTCCCGACGAACGAAGCGGTATGACACTGCTTCGGCCGACGGATGCGTCGAATCCACGCGGGCGAGCCGGACCGTCGTGACCCGCACGACCCGACGTCGCTCACGAGTCACGCGGCAGATCTACGCAAGCTGCGGCACGTTCCGTCCCGTGCACCGCAGCCCCAGCCAGGCCAGGCGGCCGAGGGCGAGCTTCGCGCGCTTGGGAAGCGAGGCGTGCGCGCTGCGGAACCGCTTCACCGGGAACCGGGGGTCCAGCCGGATGTGCAGCGGGCTGCCCCAGCAGTAGGCGACCGTCACGCCGATCCCGCCGTCGGCCGTCGGGCACTCCACCGCGTGCCACCAGTGCGGCGGAATGTAGAGGGCGTCACCGGGCCGCACGTCGAGCACGATCGGCGACAGCGTCCGCAGGTCGGGATGCTCGTCCGGACTCGCCGGACCGAGGTACGTCTCCTGCCGCGCGACGTGGATCAGCACGTCCCACGTCCGCTGCGTCGGCGGCAGCAGGGACACCCGCTTCCGGACGCCGAACTGGCACATCAGCGTCTCGTCGTTCGGGTGCACGTGCCAGTCGGTGTAGCTCCGCCCGTGCAGGAACGCCCGCAGCCGGCCGTAGTAGCGTGGAGCCGCCGGCCGCGGCAGGAAGTGGAAGTCGCCGGCGTCGTCCGCGAGCGGGCCGAGGCTCGTCGTCTCGTCGAGTTCGACGGCGTAGGTGAAGACGAACTCGTCCGACGTCGCCGCCGCCTCGAACGCGGCGAAGTCGAGTGACTCGCCGTCGCCCGGCCCGGTCAGGTTTCCGAACCGCTCCGGCCAGGTCTCCCGCCGCCACTTCATCTCCGGAACGGGACGGCGGTGGACGACGAACTCCCGACCGCCGAGTGCCGTCCGGAGGTGCGACCGGTCGGCCCAGCGTGAGACCGCCGGCCACGAGGCGAGGGCGTTCCGGACCAGCAGCGGCCGGGACTCGTCGACGTGCGACTGGAACCGTTCGGCGGTCAGGACGTCCGCTTCCGTGGTGGCGACCTGGCTCGAGCCGGCTCCCCAGAGTTCTGCTCCCGAGGTCCACTGCGTCGGTTCGTTCGTCATGGTGGGGGTCGTTTCGGATCGAGGCGTTCGGGCAACGCGTGGGGGCTTCGGGAAACGTTCGAAGTCGTTGGCGCGTCTGAATCCGGGTGGAAAACGAAGTTGGCGCTCCCGGCATCGCGTTTGCATCCGAACTCTAGCCCGCACAGCGGAGCCGAGACCGTTCGGCTTTCACGATTCGCGAACCACCTGTCGAGCCCCACTCATGGCCCGTGCTCTGACCGCCAACCCGAACGTTCTCCGCCACCAGGAAGCCGTGCGTCGCTACGAAGCGTGCAAGCGAGTGTTCGACGTGGTCGTCTGCCTGATGATCCTGCCGTTCGCCCTGCCGGTCATCGTGGTCTGTGCGGTCGCCCTGTGGATCGAGAACCCGGGGCCGATCCTGTTCAACCAGTGGCGGACCGGACGGTTCGGCCAGCGGTTCAAGATGTTCAAGCTGCGGACCATGGTGACGAACGCCGAGGAGATGAAGCAGCAGCTCCTGCACCTGAACGAGCTCTCCTGGCCGGACTTCAAGATCACGAACGACCCGCGGATCACCCGCGTCGGCCGGTTCCTGCGGAAGACGAGCCTCGACGAGTTGCCGCAGCTGTTCAACGTGCTGCGGGGCGACATGAGCCTCGTCGGCCCGCGGCCCACGTCGTTCAAGGCGGAGACCTACAGCCTGTGGCACACGGAACGGCTCGAAGTCGTGCCGGGCATCACGGGGCTGTGGCAGGTGAGCGGCCGCAGCAACGTCGACTTCGACGACCGGCTTCGGTTGGACATCGAGTACGTCCGCAACCGCTCCTTCCTGTTCGACCTGCAGCTGCTCGTCCGCACGGTCACGGCCGTCGTCGCGTCCCGCGGCGCCTGCTGAGCTCGACACGCCCGTCCTCGCCCACCCTTTGCCCGTTCCCCGTGAAGCCCGGACAGTTCGCATGAGCACGCCCACTCTTCTCGCCCCGCCGGTCGGGTCGCCGGTCGCCCGTCCGAACGAGGGTCGCGACCGCGACGCCGTTCTCGTCGTGGGGATGCAACGCCGCGAGAGCCTCGCCGTCGTCCGGTCACTTCGTCGCGGTGGCTACCACGTCGTCGCCGCCCGGTGCGGTCCCAAGCGGTACACCGAGAACTCGCGGGCCGTCCACGAGGTCGTCGAGTTGCCGCCCGTCCACGAGCGGTACGACGACGAGTGGGTCGAGTGCCTCGGCGAGATGACGGAGCGGGACCGCCCGGTCCGGTTCCTGTTCCCCGTGGGGGACGACGAGATTGAGCACTTCGACCGCCTGCGAGGACGGCTGCCGGCGTCGCTCTTCTGTGTGATGCCGACCAGCGACGTCGTCGAGCTCTGTCTCGACAAGTCCCGCCTGCTGCCGCTCGTCGACTCGCTGGGCATCCCGTGCGGGCGGTTCGCGGCGGCGACCGTCGGGATCGACCTCGACGCCGCGCTCGAGCACGTCGGGCTGCCGTGCGTCGTGAAGCCGGCGACCGAACTGGTGACGCTCGTCGGAGCGAAGGCGATCGTCGTCCGCACCCCGGAGGACGTCCGACGACTCCGCGAGAAGTGCCCGGACGGCGCCCCGGTCGTCGTCCAGTCGTTCTCCAGCGGGCCGCGACACAACGTCTACTTCGTCGCCCACCACGGCGACCTCCGTCAGACCGTGCAGGTCGAGATCCTGCGGACCGACCGGCCCGACGGGACCGGCTACGCCGTCGACGGGCGCAGCGTCGCCGCGTCCGACTCGCTGCTCGACCACTCGTCGCGACTGGTCCGCGCGATCGACTACCACGGGGCCGGCTGCCTGCAGTACCTCGTCGAACCGAACGGGCAGACGACGTTTCTCGAGATCAACTCGCGGATCGGGGCGAACTCGGCCATCGCGGTCGCCTGTGGGGTCGACTCGCCACTCCGCTACGTCGAGGCGTTCGACGACTCTCTCGCCGCCCCGATCGAGATGGTCGCCACCAGGCGACGTCGGTACGCCTGGACCGTCGGCGACCTTCAGGGTCTCGCGAAAGCGAGCCGCAAAGGGGACGTCGGACTGGCGGGTTCTCTGCGGTGGTTGCTCGCGAGCGGCTGGTCTCTCGCGGCCGCGAACGTGCACGTGACGTGGCAGTGGGCCGACCCGCTCCCGACGATGTCGCTCCTCGCCGGACGCGTCGGGAAGCTGCTCCGGCCGACTTCGCCGGCCGCTTCCGCACGCGAACACGACGCGACTCCGCTGGTGGCCGGGCGTTGAGTCGGTCGGGCCAAGAGCGCGAGTCGTGCCGGTCGCCTCGCGTCGCCTACGGGGGTGGGCCGACGGCTCGCTGCCAACGCTCGGCCGGTTCGTTCCAGGGCGGATCGCGGAACGGCTCCTGGAGCGGCACGATCCAGTCCGTGTGACCCGCAGACCACGGCTCGCGGCCGAGATCGACGGACGGGTCCACGAACCACTGCGGCTTCCGTCCGTTGAGCGACGTCCAGACCACGGCCCGGACCGCCACGTCACGGCCTCGGGCGGCGAAGTCCTCGCGGACGAAGTGGGCGAACTGCCGGAGCAGTTCAGGCGAGTAGCCCAACTCCACGAACTGCTTGCCGTTCAGCCACCGACTCGGATCCACGAGCTCCCGGTCGCCGGTCTCGCGGTCCTCGGCGACGATCTGCATCGCCACGACCTTGTAGCGGAGCATCATGTGCCACGCGAACAGCGTGCCTTCCTCGGTCCAGTTCGGGTTGCCCGGGTAGAGCAGGAAGCGAAACGGGAGCAGGAGGTGCAGGAGGACGTACAGTCCGAGGACGACGAGGCCGGTGCGTCGCAACCGAGGTGACGGCGAGGAGTCCACAGCGGGCGGTGCGGGCCGACCGGCCGCGTTCCTCAGCCAGTCCGGCGGGAGCAGGACGAGCGTCGCCGGGATCATGAGCCATGGGAACACGCCGATGTCGAACATCGTCGCGTTCAGCAGGTGGAAGGTCACGGTCAGAACGACGCCCAGCGTCCGCGTGCGTCGCCACAGCAGCAGCGGGACGACGGCGAGGTCGAAGAGCATGCCGCCCCACGCGAACGCGACGCCCACGCGACGTTCGGCGAAGACCGGCCCGAGCAGCAACGGCAGCGGGCCCTCGGCGATCCAGGTGGAGAGTGGCTGACCCCGCAGCCAGTCGGCCCGCAGCTTGGCGATCCCGCCGAACACGTACGGGAGCGCGATGTGGAACCGGGCGAACCAGAGCGTCCACCGCGGGATCGTCTCACGGGCCGACGGCCACAGCCGGGCGTCCAGCGAGAGCGTACGACCTGCAGGCACGACGGCCAGCACGAACGCCAACAACACCGAGAGGTAGTCGTGATTCAGGTAGAGCGCCCGCTCCAGGAGGAAGACGTACCCGAACCCGAGCCCGAACAGCAGTGCCGCCCACCGTGTGAACAACCCCACCGCGACGAAGGCTGCGCAGACCGCGAGCAGGACGAACAGGACCGTCATGCCGGCGGCCGGCAGAGGACGCACCCACCAGAAGCCGGCGTAGGTGAAGTGCATCGCCGGCAGCACGAAGTCCTCGTGGACGAACTTCAGCCGCTCGACGACGCCCCACAGCATGGTGAGGCCGAAGCCGACGCGGAGCGTCACCAGCGACAGCCCGTCGACGGGGGCCGCAAGGTGCCGGAGCGCGGCTTCGATCCTCGAACCGTCGACTGGTTGCCGGCCGGGTGCCGTCACGCGGGTCCGCTCGTGCTACTGCCGGACGAGTTCGATCTCGACCGTCCCGGAGTTCGGTCCGATCTCTACCGTGAATCCCTCGGGCACGCCCCAACCGCGGTACTTGCTCACGTCGCCCGCGGTGCCGTCCTCGTTCTCGACGGTCTCGGGCGGCACGTAGAGGACGGTGTGGACGGCGACGGCGGCTCCCTTGCCACCGGTGTTGCTCAACTCGAACCGGCCTCCCTCGCCGAGCTTGGCGATCGAGGGAGGGGCGTTCTCCGCCTTCGGATGGAACACGAGTTCGCCCGCCTCCACCGGCTGACCCTCGGCCGTGCAGACGCCGGTCACGGGCGTGGTCGGGTACTCTCCGCCTCCGCACCCGAAGACGACCAAGGGGACGATCGCGAACAACAACGACGAGCGCATGGTCTCGAACTCCGAGAACGACGTGAGGGATCGGGCTTTCCGGCGGTTGCGGAACGTCCCGTTCACGGGAAGCTGACAACCTGGCCGTCACGGCGGTTTCCAAGCCGGTCGTAGACCGTGCCGCTGATGTTCTCGGAGATGAAGTGAACCGAGCCGTCGGCCATCAGGAACTGGGCGCCGCCGGTGTGCAGGCTGCCGTAGCCGTCGTTGTCGACGGCCGTGTTGGCGGTGCCGTCCGGTCCGCCGCCGTTGCTGAGGTTGATGGGGTTCGCGGCGTTGGCGATTCGCCACTGGCGCTCGCTGTTGCCACCCTGGTTGCTGCCGGCCCAGGCCGGGAACCAGTCGTTCTCGGCGGGGATGGTGCCGGACCGGTTCCCGCCGCACTCGCCGAACGCGATGGTGTTGGTCAGCCCGTCGGTGACGTCGCGGAATCGCTTGACGCACCGCAGTCGGACGAACATGCCGCCCTGGTCGCGTTGACCACAGGAGCCGGAGAGCGGGCCGTGGCCGGGGCCCACGCTCGGCAGGTAGTTCGACTTGCCGCACCGGCGTCCCGCGTTGCCGGACGGCTTGACCTCGGGCAGGGCGTCGGACGGGCAGATGAAGACGCTCAGGACGGTGCCGCCCGCCTGGTTGTGGTCGTTGCAGTTGACGGTCTGGGAGTTCGTCGTACCGCTCGGGTCGAGGTTCTCGGGGCCGGAGATGCGGTCGTAGAGGTTCGACTGCTCGAGGGCCGGGAGCAGGAACACGCTGGGCATGTAGGCGTGGTCGTTGTTCCGCGAACTCGGCGGGCAGTGGCCGTAGGTGTCGTGGAAGTTGTGGAGAGCGATGCCGATCTGCTTCAGGTTGCTCTTGCAGGCCGACCGGCGAGCCGCCTCGCGAGCCTGTTGCACGGCCGGAAGCAGGAGAGCGATGAGAATCGCGATGATGGCGATCACCACGAGCAGTTCGATCAACGTGAAACCAGACCGACGGGACATGAAAATCCTCCGAGATGGCCAGCGATTGTGGATAGGGCCGAAACGGCCGATGACTGGAAGTGCCCATCTTATCGGAACGATGCAGGTGGTTCCACCAATCTCTCCTCAGATCGTGTGCCGACTCCGGCTCCCGGACGGCCGCGAGCCGGGCAGCTCGCTCGTAGTACGATTCGCCTTGAACAGAAGTTGAGCGACGCTGGCGTGTCCGTTAGCGTTTCGGGTGCCCGTTCGAATCGGTCCACCGCGAGCCCACGACGATGCCCGCCAAGCCGTCCCGGTACTCCGACGATCCCAAGCTGGCCGAGCAGCAGAAGCACGTGGAGGCCTTGCTGGAGGGGTGGAGGTACAAGGAGGCGATCGCCGTCCTCCGCAAGCTGTCCCAAGAGGCGTCGCTCGGTTCGTGGGTGAAGGAGATGCTGCTGCGGGCCAAGAAGGGGCCCGCGGAGGCCCGTGCGAACGCCGGAGCGCTCGCACGCACGGCACGGAAGCTCGTTGCCGAGTACGACTACGCGGCCGCCGTCGAGTTGCTGGACGACTTCCCCAAGGAGTACCGCACGAAGGAGTTCGTCGCCGTCGGCCGCGAGGCGAAGCAGAAGGCGGAGGACGTCGCCGACCGGGAGTTCGCGATCGAACAGCAGTTGCTGAACCGGCAGTACGACCAGTTGAAGAAGCCGGTCGCCGAACTCCTCGAGGTCCAGCCGACCAACCGACTCGCGAAGCGGCTCAAGGCGGCGATGGAGGGGACGGTCAAGGCCGGGGCGCGGCTCGACGTGCACGGGACCACCGTGGAACTCGACGAGATGCGGCCCGCGTCCGGAGGCGTGTTCGCCGGCTTCCTGCCGATCGCGATCGTGGTCGTGTTGCTCACCGGCGGGGCAACCTGGGGACTGATGCACTTCCTGTGGGCGGCTCCGTCGCTCGTCGCGACGTTCGAGATCGACGACGAACTGCTCGACGGCAGCTACGAGTTCCTCGTCGACGGGAACGTCCGGGAGCCGAAGGTGATGCAGCAGGGGCTGGCGGGACTGGCGCCGGGACTGCACGAGATCGTCGTCCGTCGCGATGGGGAGGTCGTCGCGAAGGTGAACGTCGAGATCCCGGCCGACGACCCCCCGACGATCTTCATCGGACTGGTCGACGGGGCGGTGGTCGTCTCGACGGAACGGCCGGACAACACGAGCGTGGCCGACGCCGACGATCCCGACGGCGATGCGGACGAAGGAGTCGGATCGCACCTTGCCGACGACGCGTTCGCCGTCGCGCCATTCGACGCCGCGACCGCCCAGCGGCTGCAGAAAGGCTGGGCGGCCAAGCTGGGGGTTCCGGTGGAGCGGACGCTCGAGGTGGGCCCGTCGACGATGACCTTCGTGCTGATCCCCCCCGGCGAGTACCAGAGGGGCTTCTCGGGCGAGACCGTCAAGAAGCTGTTGGACGGCGAGAAGTCGAGTTGGGAGCGGACGACCATCCAGGGCTCGTCGCCGCAGCACCTCGTCCGCATCACCAAGCCGTTCTACCTGAGCAAGTACGAGGTCACGCGGCAGCAGTTCGGCGAGTTCGTCGCCCAGCGAAACCACGTCACGAACTCGGAGACCGACACGCGAGAGGGACTGGGCGGCTTCGACGTCCTGCGGCGGTCGCCCGAGAAGCCGGGGCACATCCAGTGGAACGCGAGCAGCCCGTGGGCGCTGCAGGACCCCCGGCTGTACTGGAACTCGGACGAGACCGTGATGGGGTTCGCCCAGGGACCGACGCATCCCGTCGTCTGCGTTTCGTGGAAGGACGCGACCGCCTTCTGCGGCTGGCTCTCCACGCAGCAGCCGGGCCTGAAGGCGACGCTGCCGACCGAGGCCCAGTGGGAGTACGCCTGCCGGGCCGGCACCACCGGCGAGTACAACTACCCGGACGGGAAGGCGGACGAGTACGACTGGGGGAAGGAGAACTCCGGCGACACCACGCACCCGGTCGGCCAGCTGAAGCCGAACCCGTGGGGCCTCCACGACATGAACGGGAACGTGGAGGAGATCGTTCGCGACGTCTTCGCCTACGTCTACGCCAAGTCCCAGACGGACGACCCCGAGCACGGCGGCGGCGGCTACAACCGCGCGGTCCGCGGCGGCTCCTGGAACCGCGAGCACGCCCGCGCCCGCTCCGCCCACCGGACCTTCGTCGCCGCGAACACGACCGGGGCCACCGACCGCGGATTCCGCGTCGTCGTCGACTTCGGCGACTTTCCGGACGAGTAGCCCCACGACTTGTGGGCTGCACTCCTGTCCGGACATGGTGGCGACGTGTGGCAGGTCAGCCTACGAAGCCGACGTCAGGACGGAGACAATTCGTGTGAAGAGTGCGTTCCGGTCCTCGCCCTCGCCTTCGTGGACGGCCTGAAACGTCTGATACACCTCCGGAACGGCTTCCTGCGGCGTTCCGTGTCGAACCACGGGCACGACTCGCATACCGGTGCGCTGTCCGATCCATGCCGCACCGCACTCGACGAGACACCACTCACCGGACTTGTAGTTCGGAGACACCACGGCCAGCATTCGGTCGCACTTGCACAGTTCGTCCCGAAGTCTGTCGCGCCACTCCGAACCTGGCGGAATCGACTCGGGGGCCTTGAAGTACTTGACGGCCCGTTGGTCGAAGTACTCAACCAGAGCGGCGACGAACTCGTCGTCGTCCTCACAGCGATAGCTGACGAAGACGCGGCTCTCGCGACCTTCGGGATCGGGCAGATCCAACGGCAGCGGCCGTTCAGAGTCGATCAGACGAAACAGGTACTCTGCCGCTCGGTCGATGTCCCACTCGTAGACGATGTCCGGCTGGAGTTGCGCGCCTTCGTGTTCCGTAGGTCGATCCGGAGCGGTGACTGCGAAGAAGGCCGCAAGTTCCCCGAGAGTTCGGCGAAACTTCGCCGCCGCTAAGTCGAGATGCTCGCTGGCGTTGAAGTGAACCTCGTACTTCTTAGCCGGCTCGCCTGACATCGTCGCTTGACCCACCGACCCGTTCGATTGCAGATGCCACGACCGGGCAGACGTCCCGTGCAGCCGCCACGACGTCGTCGATCGTCAGGGGCACGGTTCCGTTGTCGTCGCCCACGTCGATCAACTCGGCCGCGGTGGCAAGGACGGTCCGCCGAACCTCGTCGAAGGCCTCTCGAAGCCGTTCGTCGATCTCGCGGGGCACCACAACCGGTGCACCGTACTTCGTGCTGCCAGAGTCCATCCCGCCCTCCCTGGGATCGTTCCATCTTGAACACAAGCACAATGATGACTCGACCCCGAGTTTGCAATGGCGCGTGAGGTGCCCGAGCAGCTTCACTCCATCGACCGCCCCACCGCCTCGGCGACGCGGCGGCACTCGGTGACGGTCTCGGCGAAGGACGTCGGGTCGATCGTCTGGGCGGCGTCGCTGACCGCCTTCGACGGGTCGGGGTGCATCTCCACGATCAACCCGTCGCAGCCGACCGCGACGGCGGCGCGGCACATCGACGGGACGAGTGACGCGATGCCTGTGCCGTGGCTGGGGTCAATCACGACCGGCAGGTGCGTCCGCTCCTGCAGGTAGGGGACGGTGGCGAGCGGCAGCGTGAAGCGGGTGTGCGTCTCGAACGTGCGGACGCCCCGCTCGCAGAGCATCACGTGTGGGTTGCCGCGGTCGAGCACGTACTCGGCGGCCAGCAGGAACTCGTCGATCGTCGCCGACGGGCCGCGTTTCAGCAGCACCGGGTGGCGGGTCTCGCCGACCGCCTGCAGCAAGTGGTAGTTCTGCATGTTGCGGGCACCGATCTGCAGCACGTCCGCGTAGCCGGCGACGAGGTCGACGTGCTCGGGCGTCATCACCTCGGTCACGACGGCGAGCCCCGTCTCCTCGCGGGCCGCGGCCAGCAGCTTCAGCCCCTCCTCCTTCATCCCCTGGAAGGAGTACGGGCTGGTCCGCGGCTTGAACGCCCCGCCGCGGAGCCCCTTCGCCCCGGTCGCCTGCACGGCCTTCGCGGCCGCGACGATCTGCTCCTCGCTCTCGACGGAGCACGGCCCGGCGATCACGCCGACGTTCCCCCCGCCGACGACGAGGTCGCGGGTCCGGACGACGGTCGGCTCCGCCTTCGTCTCGCGGCTCGCGATCTTGTACGGGGCGAGCACGGGCAGCACCTTGTCGACGCCGGGCGTCGACTGCAGCACCTCCTCGGTCTCGTCCCGCTCCTCCCCGGCAGCGGCGATGACCGTCCGCTCGGTCCCCACGATCACGTGGGCCTTCATCCCGGACTGTTCGACGCGTTCGACGACGGTTTCGATCATGGCTTCACTCGCTCCGGCTCGCATGACGACGATCATGGACTCGACTCCCGCGGCCGGCCGGCTCCTACGAGGAGATCCGCCCGCGACCGCACGTGGAAAACGAAAAAAGCCCTGAAACCACTCGGGTTTCAGGGCTTTGGAACCTTCTGGACGACTCTGTGCCGACGCTACGGTCTCACCCCGGAACCCGTTCCCGGATACCAGCACCAAAACGTAAACACGAAGCCGTTCCCCTGCGGGACGGGCTTCGCGGAGTCGAGTTGGTGGGGGTGAGTTGTCATGTTGCGTCTTCGTGAATCTTCAACGCCGGGCAGTCTACGGCTGCCGCCACCCTCCTGTCAATCGGCTGTCCGGCGGCTTCGCGTGAAGCCAATCGAGGACGGTCGGCCGCGCCGTCGGCGTCGGCGTCTTCGTGGCCCGTGACAGTCGTCAGCCGTTACGGCTGGGCGGCGTCGAACGCCGGGGGCGTCTCGTCCTGTTCGAGGCTCACCTCGCCGAGCGGGCCGGTCGTCTCGAGTCCCTTCTCGCAGTAGGTCACGCCGAACGGAGCGTGCGACAGCTCGAAGAAGAGAGGGATGAGGTCCGACGGCGGGGCGGCCGCCGGGGTCCAGACCGCGACCACGACAACCGACGGGTCACGGGGAAGTCGCTGGATCTCGCCGAAACTCGGCCCACCGGACGTCGGTTCCCGGGCGAGTCGCTCGCGAAGGTCCGCTTCGAGCGCCTCGAGGTCGATCTCCGAGTCGAACTCGAGCTCGTAGTACCGGTAGTCCTCCGGCCCCTGGTCCCCGCTGGCGAAGCCGAGGCTGCCGTACGGCGCCGTGGCGAGCAGGGCGATTCCCGCGGCGGCCGCCATGGCCAGGAGTCCGACGACCACTTCTGTGAGCGCGTACCCGGAGCGCGGACGGCAGACCATGGGAGTTCTCCAAAGGAGGCAGCGGAGCTGCACGGGGCAAGCGAGAGTCCGCAGCGGGAGTGCGGTCTCGCAGTGGGTGGTAGGAGTCGCCGAGGGGGCATTGCCCGTCAGCGGACGGTCACGAAACCCCGCCGACCCGTAGGTGTCTCGCGCGTTTCGGGCCGAACGAGAAATTCGTGCGAGTCGGCCAGAGGGCGTCGCAACCACCGAAACGGCACCTCGACTCCTTGCAGCCGCCGCTACCTGCCCGCGCGCCAGATCGGGCGGCTGTTCGCCTTCAGGTCGGCGTCGTATTCCTTCGCGAACGTGGCCAGGCGCTCGACGACGTCGGCGTGCGAGTCGGCGAC
>JANQQW010000217.1 GCA_028284885.1 Planctomycetaceae bacterium | reverse complement strand
GACGGGTCGTGACGGCGTGTTGCGAGTCGGCAACACCCGTGCCCGCGTCAGGGAGCGTCCCGGGCCTCGCGCTGCATGCTGCGGACGATTCCGAGATTGCGGGCGGCCAGGCGGTTTCCGGGTTGCAGGCGGAGCGCCTCCGTCAGGTGCCCGATCGCCTCGTCGAACCGGCCCGTGTTGGCGAGGGCCGAGGCGAGGTTCACGTGGACGTCCACGTTCGCCGCGTCGAGGGCGAGCGCCCGTTCGTAGAACGGCACGGCCTCCGCCGGGTTCGACCGGGCGACGAGGACGGCGAGGTTGTTCCAAGCCGCCACGTTCTCCGGGTCGCGTCGTACGACCTGCCGGTAGGCCGACGCGGCCCGCGGGTCCCCTTCGGCGCGCAGCAGGTTGCCGTAGAGGAACCAGTTCGCGGCCGACTCGTCGCCGAGCGCGAGCGCCATCTCCACGGCGGCGATCGCCTCGTCGGCTCGGCCCTCCTGCCGGGCGCGGGCCCGTGCAGTTGCGGCCGCTCGGTCGGCGTACTCCGGGTCGAGGGCGAGGGCCCGCGCGGCCGCCGTTCGACGCTCGTCCTCCAGCCCCAGCCGGAGACAGGTGGCCGCGTACAGGGCCTGCACCACGGCCGAGTTCGGCAGTTGTTCGGAGCCGGCCCGCAGTACGTCGGCCGCCGCCTTCGGCTTGCCGAGGTCACGGAGGATCTGGGCGTAGTTCACGCACGTCTGGTCGGTTCCCTTGAGCTCGAAGGCCGCGCGAGCCGGCTCCTCGGCCTCCTCGGTGCGTCCGGCGTCCACCAACGCCTGCGCCAGGTTTGCGTGAGCGCGGTAGTTCGACGGCAGCGACGCGGCTCCGTTCTCCCACGCCGTGACGACGCTGTGGTAGACCGTGTTCCTCGCGATCGTCCGAACGGAGAGGACCGCAACGAGAATCGACACGGCGACCACGAACGGCCGCGGTGACTCGCGACCGCCGGCCAGCAGCCGGTGCAGGCCGAGCACGCCTGCCGCCACCAGGCCGGCGAGCGGCAGGTACATCCGCCGGTCGGCCCCCACCTCCGTGGCGATCGGCAGGACGCTCGACGTCGGCGCGAGCAGCAGGAAGAACCACGTGCCGACGTAACCGACGGGACGCCGGCGAAACCACCCCCAGACCGTGACGCCGAGCAACACGAGGATCGCGACGAGTCCGGGCAGCGTTTCGGAGAGCTCCGTGTGCGGGGCGTCGCCGTAGTCCACGAACAACGTCCACGGGACGACGGTCGACCACAGGTAGTGCCCGATCGCCCAGCACTGCGTCTGCAGGTAGTCGAACACGCTGATGCCGAGCCCCGTTCCGACCGCTTGTTGACGGTTCGAGCCGACACCGAGGGCCACCAGCACGAGCCACGTGGCGGCGAGCCCGGTGTAGTGGGGCCAGCGGCGACGGACGACGCGGCTCGCCGGTTCGTCCCGGAAGGCGAAGTCGTGCAGCACGATCACGAGCGGCGCGACGACCATCACCTCCTTGCACGCCATGCCGGCCGCGCACGCGACGACCGACAACACGCTCCAGCGAAGGCCGCCGTCGAACGAGCGGACCGAGGCGTCGAGCGCGACGAGCAGACAGAGGGCGAACATCAGGCTCGTTCGTTGCGTCGCGTAGTTGACGACCTCCGCGTTCAGCGGGTGGACGCACCAGACGAGGGCGACGAGCAGCCCGAGCAGACTGGCTCGTCGCCGGACCGCCTCTCCGAACGGCCCGACCGACAACGTCAGCCAGACGACGTCAGCCAGGACGAGCGTCGCGAGCACGTGCAGCAGCAAGCTGACGACGTGGTAGCCGAACGGGTTCAGTCCGCCGACGGCGTAGTTGAGGGCGAACGAGAGGTTCACGATCGGCCGCCCGGCCGTCGGCGAGTCCGGGTGCGGCGAGAACGCGGTCGACGGGCTGCGGATGCTCTCGTTCTCGACGACCGAGTCCGCGTCGTCGAAGAAGAACGGGTTCGCCAGCGTGTTCACGAACGTGACGAACGCCACGCCGGCGACCAGCCCCAACACGACGAGCGGGGAGGGGCCACGCGACGGAGGTCGAGCGTCCTCCGCGACGACGGGGTCGGTCGACATCGATCGGCTCTCGGTCCGCGGGGCGTCACGGGGCGGGTACGAGAGCCAGCGTTTCGCATCGTGCGAGGGATGTCAACGAACGTCCCGGCGCCTTCGCGGTGGCGGTCAGTACCGCATCACCTTCCTCGTGAAGTGGGCCCCGACGACGAACATGCCGAGGTTCCCCAGCCACATCGCCCACGAAGGCTCGATGCTTCCCGCCTTCGACAGGCTCATCATCCCCATCACGATCGGGTAGTAGGCGAGCAGGATCGGCAGGAAGCAGGCGAAGAAGGTCGTCAGGAACTGTTTCTTCCCCTGGATGATGGCGACCGGCGCCCCGACGAACACGAAGAAGAAGCAGCTCGCCGCGAGCGCGTAACGGCCGTGGATTTCGGCCCGGTGCCGGTGGATGGCGTTGGTCTCGATTCCCTCGTCGACGACGAGCTTCTGGAACTCGGGATCCCGCAGTTCCTCGAAGTCGCCGAGGGCGAACGCCAGCGTGGCGGCCACCTCCTGTTCGTCCCGGGACGCCTCCACCTGCGTGCGGAACGTGTCGATGCGGTCCTCGAGCACGGCGATCGGCAGGTTCCGGGGCTTCGCCTCGCCAATCTCCTGTGGCAACGGGAAGGCCCGGTCCTCCTCGCGGAAGAAGATCCGCTGGCCGTCGGGCAGATCGACGAAGCCGTTCTCCAAGTGCAGCACGACCTGCTGGTTCGCAAGGTCGAAGTTCAACGTGGCGGAGTCGGCCTGCATCATCACCGGTGTCCCGCCCGGTCGTTGGTACTGGAACGTCGGCGTGACGAGCGTCTTCCCGTCGACCTCCATCACCGTGATGGTGTAGCCCTTCTTGGGGTCGGCGATCTTGTGCCGCGTACGGAGCACGTCCAGGAAGATGTCCTCCATCGCCTCGGCGACGATCGCCTGGATGTTCCCCATCGCCCACGGGATGATGCGGTCCGTGAGGACGAACGAGCAGAGGCTCATCACGGCGGCCAGCATCAGGCTGGGCCACAACAGCGACATCACGTTCACCCCGGCCGCCTTCGCCGCCGTGATCTCCCGGTGTCCGGCCATCTTCCCGTACACCAGGCACACCGTGAGCAGCAGCGTGGCCGGGATGGTGAACGGCAGCATGCTGGGCACCACGAACGGCAGGATCTTCACCACCTGCTCCGGCCCCAGACCGCTCTCGGAAATCTGCTGGAAGATGCCCACGAACACCAGCAGCACCGTGAGCACGCTGAGGAGCGCCACGAAGATGCGGAACAGGTCCGCGAGCACGTAGCGCTGGAGCATTCGCATAACGGTCCGTCCGTGACGAGAGCGCGGTCCGCGGCAACCCTGCCGCGACCTCGGGGCGGAGTGGTAGGCAAACCGGGCAAGAGGGTCAAGATCGTCCGCGGGTCGCCGACCCCGACGACGGTCGCCCGCTGCGGCTCACGCGTCGTCCTGCTCCTCGGGCAGAAGGGCCGTCAGGACGGCAAAGCCGCCCGTCACGCCGGCCACCACACCCAGCGGCCAGCCCCAGGCACGCACGAGAATCTGCAGCGCCAGCGACTTCGGCCCGCCCGGTCGAATGAAGAACCCGTCGGTGGCGTCCGGTTCCACGAAGCAGAGGACGGCGAGCCCCAGCAACGCGACTCCCAGCACGACACTGGCCACCCGGCGACCGGCGGAGTTCTGTTCGTCCGACACGGGCCACTCCTGTCTCGACTGCGTGTGCCGAAGCAGCTCGACCGGTCACGCCGGCTTCGCCCACCCGGCGAGTTCGCCAAGGTCGATCGTCCGCTCGCGCGGCTCGTGCTTCAGGGCACGCTCGAGGAAACCGTAGAACTCGTCGTCCGGGACCGGGTCGATCTCCTCTCGCGGCGGCAGCGTCCACGCGGCCCGAATACTGGCGGTCTCGAGCAGCGAACGACCGACGACCGGCGTCTTGCCGGTCCACAGCTCGAGGGCGACGCAACCGAGGCCGTACACGTCGGCCGCCCGCGTGAGCGGCATGCTGCCGTAGCACTCCGGCGGCATGTAGGCGGGCGTCCCCACGATCGCCTGCTCGGCGGTCAGGTCGTCCAGGTCGCCGGACTTGGCGAGGCCGAAGTCGGTCAACCGGGCCGTGCCGTTCTCGGTGAGGAGGATGTTCGCCGGGGTCACGTCGTGGTGCAGGATGCCGTTGTCGTGGGCGTGGACGAGAGCGGACGCGACCTGCCCGACGACCGACTTCACGAGCCGCCCGTCGAGCCGGCCCTGCTCCCGGACGGTCTTCTCCAGCGAACTCCCCTCGCAGTACTCCTGCACCATGGCGTGGGTGCCGAAGGCCGCGAACAGGTCCCGGACGGCGACGATGTTCGGGTGGTCGAGCGTCTGCCCGATGCCGTACTCCAGCCGGAACCGCTGGACGGCCCGGTGGTCGGTGACGAGCGAGTGGTGCAGGAACTTCAACGCGACGAACTCGCCCGGCCGGTCGAGCGGCTCCCCCTTGTAGACGACCGCCGCCCCGCCCCGGCCGACCAGTTCGAGAATGCGGTAGTCGCCCACCACTCGTCCGAAGAGGATGTCCCGCAGGCCCCGGCCGATGCGTCGGGACACGAGGTCGTACAGCGCCGCCGGCAGCGACGGGTGCCGACGCGCGATGCCGTCGTACTCCTCCCGGGACAGGACGAGCGCCGAGACCACGCCGCGGGCGACGACGTTCGCCGTGCACGGCTCGCCCGTGAGCACGCTGATCTCGCCCAGCACCGTGCCCGGCCCGACTCGCGTGATCGGCCGCTCCCCCACCGGCGAAGAGTGCACGACCTCGGCGACCCCCTCGGACAGGAGCAGCAGTTCGTCGGACGGCTTCCCCTGCTCCAGCAGCGCGGCGTCCGGCCGCCACGTCCGCAGCTCGGCCCGTTCGAGCAGCTCCTCCAGCACGGCCGAGGAGGTCTCGTCGAACGGCGGGTTCTCGCGGAACAGGGCGAGCAGTCGCGTCGCCTCGGCGGTCGGGGCGGGCGGGTTGGCCGCCTCCTCCTCGAACACCTTCGCGACGCGGGCCTCGAACTCGGGGAACGAACGAACGTACTCGTCCGGCTCGGGCGACTCGCCGCACCGCTTCCGCAACTCGAGATCGACCCGCAGCAGCTCCTCGAAGACGATCGAACGGGCCTCGTCGCCGAACGGCACGAGGTACGACGCGATGTTCGGCTGCTTGCCCGACGCCCACGACCGCTCGAACTGGTCGCACACGGCGTCGGTGATCCGCATGCGGAGTTCGTCGCTCGAACTCTCGCTCGTCATCGGGGGCTCGCGTCGTTCGGGAGGAGTCGGTGCGCGAACACAGACTACACGACACGACCGACCACTTGCACGGCTGCCCCTCACTCGGGCGGCGCGAGGTCCTGTTCCCAGGTGTCGCGGATCATCGTCAGCTTCCGTGTGACCGACCGGGTCGTCAGGTCGACCGCCTCGGCGATCTCGGCCGTGGAGTGGCCGAGCATCTTCATCCGGGCGATCTCGCGGAACGTGTCGTCCGGCAGGTCGTCGATCAGCCGGTCGAGTTCCTCGGTCATCATCACGATCACGTCGGGCGTCCGGTCGAGTTCGGCGAAGCCGTCGATCCCGGCGATCGTCGAGCCGTCGTGGCGGACGAAGACCGACTCCCCGCGGACCTCTCCGCCCCCGCGCTTGGCCGCCCGTTCACGACGGCCGTAGTCGATCGCCTTGTTGCGGGTGATGCGGGCGGTCAGCCGCCACAGGTCGTCACGGTCGGTCAGGTCGTCGTAGCGGCCGTCGGCGACGCCGATGCAGACGCTGCGGAAGACGCTGTTCGCGAGGTCCTCCTCGTCCCGGACCCGTCGGTTGCCGCGCAGCCGTCGTCGGGCGAGTCGGACGAACTGCTCGCCGAACTGCTGCCACAACTGGTTGGCGGCGTCCGGGTCGGCCTTCTTCAGTCGCTCGATCCACGAACTCACCGGGTCGTCGTCCGGTGCGTCGGCGTCTGCAGTCGTGTCGTCTTTCACAGTCGTCTCCAGGGCCCGGCCCTCCCAGCATAGCGGTTGACGACCGCTGCGGCATCGACGACCGTGCGACACCCGACTCCACTCGAACGCGACGGGACGACGTGAGCCAACTGCGTGCCTACCTGCAACTCGTCCGGCTGCCGGCCGTCTTCACGGCGATGGCCGACGTGTTCCTCGGGTTCCTGCTGACCCACCGGACGCTGCAACCGGCCGGCGACTTCGCGTTGCTGCTCGTCAGCTCGTCCTGCCTGTACCTCGCCGGCATGGCGTTCAACGACGTCTTCGACCGCGAGCAGGACACCCGCGAGCGGCCGAACCGTCCCATTCCGTCCGGCCGGATCACCGTCTCCGCGGCCGTCCGGCTGGGGGCGGTGCTGATGCTCGTCGGCGTGGGGGCCGCGGCGGCGGTCAGCCTGGCGTGCCTCGCGGTCGCGGCGGCACTCGTCGTCTGCATCCTGCTGTACGACGGTGTCGTGAAGGCGACGCCGCTCGGCCCTGTGGCGATGGGAGGGTGCCGGTTCCTGAACGTGATGCTGGCGGCGAGCGCGGGCGGGTTCGCCTTCGAGCCGCCGCAACTCTGGGTCGCCGGGTCGCTGGCCGTCTACGTCGCCGGCATCACCTGGTTCGCCCGAAACGAGGCCGCCGAGAGCCGCAGGCTCGACCTCGTCGCGGCGGCCGTCGTGGTGAACCTCGGCCTCGCAGGCGTGGTCGCGACGGTCCTGCAGGCCGAGTGGCCGGTCGAGACGCAGACGACGCCCACGCTGTTCGTCTTCTTGGTGGTCGCGATGACGATCAACCGTCGCCTCGTGCGCGCGGTCCAGACGACCGCCCCGAGCGACGTACAGGCCTCGATCCGCATGATGCTGCTGTCGATCATCGTGATCGACGCGACGCTGGTGCTCGTGGCGACCGGCAGCATGCCACTGGGCGTCGCGACCGCCTGCCTGCTGGTCCCCGCCCTGACCGTCGGCCGCTTCGTCTTCGTGACGTAATAGTGCGACGATCGAGGAGTGTCGGGCAAGTCGCCCCAACCCCAAGCGACGAGACCTCGGGTCCAGCAGCTTTCAGCCGGGAACTCCGTCACACCTTCGGGCCGGCGGCGCGGACGTCGTCGCTCACGCCCTCCTCGTACTTGGCGAAGTTCTCCACGAACAGGCCGGCGAGTTTGTTGGCCGTCGTGTCGAAGCGGTCCTTGTTCTCCCACGTCTCCTTGGGGACCAGCACCTCGCTGGGGACGTCGGGGCACTCGGTGACGATCTCGAAGCCGAAGACCGGGTCGGTGACGGTCGGGGCGTCGCGGAGGGCGCCGGAGTGGATGGCGTCCACGATGCTGCGGGTGAAGGCGAGCTTCATCCGCTCGCCGAGGCCGTACGGGCCGCCGGTCCAGCCGGTGTTCACCAGCCAGACGTGCGTGCCGTGCTTCCGCATCTTCTCGGCGAGGAGCTCGGCGTACTTGCCCGGGTGCCAGACGAGGAACGGCCCGCCGAAGCAGGGGGAGAAGGTCGCCTCCGGCTCGGTGACACCCATCTCCGTCCCGGCCACCTTGGCCGTGTAGCCGCTGATGAAGTGGTACTCCGCCTGCTCGGTCGAGAGCCGGCTGACCGGCGGGAGCACCCCGAACGCGTCGCAGGTGAGGAAGATCACGTCGGTCGGCTGGCCGGCCACGCAGGGGATCTTCGCGTTCGGCATGTAGTCGATGGGGTACGCCCCACGCGTGTTCTGCGTGATGCTCGTGTCGTCGAAGTCGACGTGGTGCCGGGCCGAGTCGTAGACGACGTTCTCCAGGACGGCCCCGAACCGGAGGGCCTGGAAGATGTCCGGCTCGGACTCCTTGGAGAGGTAGATCGCCTTGGCGTAGCAGCCCCCCTCCACGTTGAAGATGCCGTCGTCGGTCCAGCAGTGCTCGTCGTCCCCGACGAGCGTCCGCTTGGGGTCGGAGGAGAGCGTCGTCTTGCCGGTGCCGGAGAGGCCGAACAGGATCGAGCTGCTACCGGTCTCGGGGTCGGCCGTGGCGGAGGAGTGCATGCTGAGCACGCCGACCTTCGGCATGGCGTAGTTCATGTACGTGAAGACGGCCTTCTTCATCTCGCCGGCGTACTCGGTGCCGAGGATGACGACCTCCTTCTCCTCCAGCGACAGGTCGACGCTCGTCTTGGAGGTCATGCCGGTGGTGTGGCGGTTGGCCGGGAACCGGCCGGCGTTGTAGATGACGAAGTCCGGCTCGCCGAAGCTCTCGAGTTCCGCATCGGTCGGGCGGATGAGCATGTTGTGCATGAAGAGCGCGTGGTACGGCCGGGCGCAGATGACGCGGATCTTCACGCGGTGGTCCGGGTCCCAGCCGCCGAACGCATCGACGACGTACAGCGTGTCCCGCGTGTTGAGGTAGTCCTTCGCCCGCTCGCGGTTGATCTGGAAGGTGAGCTCGTCGAGCGGGTAGTTGACCGGCCCCCACCAGACGTCCGCCTCGCTGTCCGGGTGCTTGACGACCCGCTTGTCCTTGGGCGACCGACCGGTCTTCTCGCCGGAGTAGGCGATGAGCGCCCCGGTGTCGGCGATGGTGGTGCCCGGCTCGCGGCGGATCGCCTCCTCGTAGATGACGGCCGGGGACGGGTTCCGGAGCACCCGTTCGACGGTGAGTCCGTGCTCGGAGAGATCGAAGTCGGTCATGGTGGCTGCTCCCGTGTTCCGTCGCGTGGCCCGACGAGTTCGGCCATCTCGACGGACGCCAAGGTACGCGAGAGCGGTCGCGGAATCACCAGTGAAGGGGCGACCGGAGCGAACTTCCCGCGTCGTGGCGCACACCTCCGGTGTGCGAAGTCGCCTCCAACCGAGACGTCGAGCACCAGAGGGTGCGGAACGGCACAACAGAGGTGTGCCCCACGACGGATTCAGTCGGCGACGAGCAGTTGCACGCTGAACCAGTCGCGGTCGTCGGTCCAGAGCGTGTCGACCGAGAACCCGGCGGCGGCGGCGATCTCGGCGAAGTCCTCGCGGCGGTACTTGTAGGAGTACTCCGTGTGCACTCGCTCGCCGGCCGCGAAGTCGATCTCGACGCCGTCCAGCAGAACGGTCTGCTCCCGCTCGGAGACGAGGTACATCTCCATCCGCGTCTCGGCCTCGTTGAACTCGGCGACGTGGCGGAAGGCCTCGACGTCGAAGTTCGCCCCCAGCTCGCGGTTGATTCGGACCAGCAGGTTCGTATTGAAGTCGTTCGTCACTCCGGCCGCGTCGTCGTAGGCGGGAACCAACACGTCGGCCGACTTGAAGAGGTCGACCCCCAGCAGCAGCGCCCCGCCCGGCCCGACGACCTCGGCGATCCCGGCCATCAGGCCGACCGCCTCGTCCGGGCCGAAGTTCCCGATCGTCGAACCCGGGAAGTAGGCGACCACGCGTTCCGCGCCGTTCAGGTCGGCCGGCAGGTCGAACGGGTGGACGAAGTCGGCACAGACCGGCAGCACCGGCAGGCCTGGATAGGCACCCGCGATGCGGCGAGCGGCGTCCTGCAGGTGGTCACGCGAGATGTCGACCGGGACGTACGCGGCCGGACGGTCGAGGTGGTCGAGCAGGATGCGGGTCTTCGTGCTGCTGCCGCTGCCGTACTCGACGAGCGCCGCGTTCGGGCCGACGTGGGCGGCGATGTCGTCGGCCCGGTCCCGCGTGATCGCGAGCTCCGTCCGCGTCAGGTAGTACTCCGGGAGATCGCAGATCGCGTCGAACAGTCGCGAGCCGCGGGCGTCGTACAGGTACTTGCAAGGAATCCGCTTCTCGTCCTCCGTGAGGCCCTCGAGCACGTCGTCGAGAAAGGACTGGACGGACGGCTCGAGATCCTGAAGACGAGGGGCGTGCACGGACTCGCGGCTCCGAGAGGGAAACGATGAAGTCCGTGATTCTACAAGTCGCGGCCGTTCGGACCACCGCTCAGCACGTCGACTTCCGAAATCGACTGATTCGAACGAATCGCGACAGGGCAGTCGTTGTGATCGCTCGCCGTTCACGCGAGTCTACCGGTCAGGGCAGATCGTCCTCCTCGTCTTCCTCGTCGAAGTCCGGGTTCAGCGGGTCGTCCGGCCGGAAGAAGAAGTCGGCGAGACCCGTCGGCACGACGTCCCCCCCCAGCGACTGCTGGTTCCGCTCGGCGAGCGACTTGAGATCGAGCGCCTCGTCCCCCAGGCACGCCTCGACCGCCTCGGCCCACGCCTTGTCCTTCCCGAGCGGGTGCTCCGGGTCGGCGGCGAGCCGCTTGAGCGCGTACCGCAACACGTTGATGCCGTCGCGGGTCGAGAAGTCGAGCTTCAGGTCGTGCGACTCCTGCAGGAACTCGACCGTCAGGTTCAGCATCTCGGCGTCGGCGAACGGCAGGTGGTACTGCAGGATGGCGATCTCGTCCTCGCGAGCCGGATGGCCGAGGGTCAGCGTCGGCTGCAGCCGGCTGAGGATGTAGTCCGGGATCTCGTAGGTCGACTCGTCCTCGTTCATGGTCACGGCACACCGGAAGTCCGGGTGGGCGTGAATGGTGATGCCGGCCACGATCGACTCCACGTACCGCCGGTGGTCGAGCAGCGGGGCGAGCGACGCCCACGACTTCTCGTTCATCCGGTTCCCCTCGTCCAGCACGACCACCCCGCCCCGGAGCATGGCCGTGACGAGCTGCGAGGCGTGGTACTTGATCTTCCCGCTCTCGGCGAGGACCGGCGTGACGAGCAGGTCCTCGGGGCGGGTGTCCGCCGTGCACTGGTAGACGTAGAGTTCCTGCTCCCGCGTCCGGGCTGCCGCCATGGCGAGCGACGTCTTGCCGATGCCGGGCGTCCCCACGAGCCGGGGCGTGAGCGGCAGGTCGCGCTCGTCGACCGTCAGCCAGCAGGCGAGCACCTGCTTGAGGATCTCGCGCTGCCCGATCCACTCGCCCTTCGAGTCGTCGGGCGTGGCGAGGTGAAGTTGAATGCCGTCGATCTCGACCGGGTCGAACATGGTCATCGGGGACAGAGGACGGAGCGGGAAGGTTCGCGGATTGTAGCCGTGTGAGTTTCGAGTTTCAGGTTTCGAGTTTCGAGTGCTGTCCTGCTTCGCTCGAAACCTGAAACTCGAAACCGGCCACTCCGTTACTCCCCTTGCCGCGTTATCGAGGTTCGGCTAACGTCCCGCTCCCTTCCCCGGACGGGGGAACTCTCCACCCTCCCGTCCCACTCCCCACAGCCCATCTCCAATCGACGGAAGGCTGCGGACATGCTCCGTTCAGTCCCTGTTGCGCTGGTCACCGCGCTCCTCGTCCTCTCGGGGCTCGCCGGCTGTCAGCACTGGTCGCAACGCACGGCCCACAATCCGTTTCGTCGCGACGCCGAGCGACCGTCGCCGGCCGAGTCGCTGGCCCGCTCGGACGACAATCTGCGGGCGAACGAACGTGGCGCGGGTGCCGGGCGGTTCACTCCCGACGAGGGACGCGGCTACGGAGCCGGCCGCCGGAACGAGTCCTCCATTCGACGGCAACTCGACGGGCAACTGGCCGAGCTTCCCGCCGCGGAACGCGAGGAGATCGCCCAAGACCTGGCCGGGCTGGACCCCGCCACGGCGCAAA
>JANQQW010000210.1 GCA_028284885.1 Planctomycetaceae bacterium | reverse complement strand
GGGCGTGCCCCATCGGCTCGCCGATCCGTGGTTCGTGGCCCGAGCCGAGCGGCACGGCCACCGGGCGGTCCGCTTCGTTCGCCGCCGCGAGCGAGTCGGCCCAGAGGACGACCCGGCCGGTCGGGTTCGGCTGGCCGGGCAGCCGCTGGAGCACGTTCAGCACGTCTTCGAGCTGCAGACCGAGCAGCGGCCGGCCGAGCATCAGCAGGGTCGAGGAGACGCCCGTCGCGTTGCTGCGGCGGCCGCGGTCCCGGCCGGGCGAGGTGAGCCCGACGCCCCGCGGCTCGACGAGGACGACGTCGTACCCGGCGTCGAGTTGGGCGGCGACGACCTCGCCCCGCTGTGCGAGCACCTCGTCGAGCCCCGCCCGGACCAACCAAACGATCGTCGTCCGCGGCGACGTGCTCGACGCATCGACGCGCGACAGCCTCGCGAACGAGACGACCGGCATCCCGTCGAGCGGTTGCGGACTGCGGTCCTGCAACGTGCCCCGTTCGACGACGACGTTCCCGAACCGCCGCGGCCGGGCCCGCTGGACGACGACGTCGTTCGGCGCGGCTTCCTGCAGCCCGAGCGCCGCACGCCACTCGGTCCGGACGGCCGACCGCGGTTGCGCCTCGACGACCGCTTCCGCCTTGCGACGAAACGTGACGTGCGGAGGTGTCGTCCTGTGGCCGTCGTCGCGGAGCACGAGCAGTTCGGACTCGTCGAGCCGGGCCCGGAACTCCTCCGCTTCGACGGCGAACCACTTGGCGAACAGCGGGTGGATCTGCGAGCGGTGGACGGGGCCGATGTTCGTGCAGTGGGTCGCCTCGGGCGGCCGACCACGGACGCTGCCGCGGCCCTTCGCCGAACCGAGGTGGCCCGGCCGGCCGTAGAACTCGCCGTAGATCCGCTGGTAGCGACGCCAGACGGGATCACGTTCTTCGTCCCACGCGAACTCGTGGGCGTGAATCAAACGTCGTGGAGCGACCGAGCCGACGATCAGCCAGTGCGGGAAGCCGTCGCCGACCGACCGGGTGAGGTTCCGCGTCGACTCCCAGCTTCCGCCGCCGAAGTAGTTGAACGCCGCCTCGGCGTCCTCGGGGAGCGGGAAGACGGTTTCCGGCTGCGGCCCGCCGAAGTTGAACGGGACGACGGCGTCGATCCGGTCGTCGGGCGCGGCCGTCACGCCGGCCGGGTCGCCGCCGCCCGCCACCGCGCCGAGCAGGATCAGCCGGTCCTCGTCGATGCCGGGCAACTGCGTCAAGAGGTCGACGCCCCGCATCAGGTCCCACGCCATCCAACCCATCAGCGAGTCGCCCAGCAGGTGCAGTTGGATGCCGGTCACGTACCGGAAGTGGTAGTCCTGGCGGCTTGTGCGGAACTCGCCGTCGAAGTCGTCCGCCGACGCGAACGGGTGGGCCCGCCGCTCGCCGTGTCCGAGCTGGTCGATCACGAGGACGTAGCAGCCGGCCCGGGCCCACGTCATGCCCATGTCCTGCAGTTCGCCCTGCGTCTTCGGTCGGTGGTGGCTGTGGGCGACCAGGATGCCGGGCATCGACTCGCGGGCCGGCTTCGGCACGTACAGGTTGGCCGTGACGTGCAGACCGGGCCGGCTCTCGAAGAGGACGTTCCGAACCTCGAAGCCGTCGCCCGGAGTCGTCTTCGTCACGCGGACGTGGAGGTTGTCCGGCGGGTCCGGGAAGTCGCCGAGCGCGGCCTTCAGTCGGGCGAGCCGGGCGTCCCGCAGGCGTTCCCAGTCCTCGCGGTTGCGGAGGCCGTTCCAGGTGGCGACGTCCGCCTCGTTCGCCCGCCGCCGCACCCGCTTCGCGGCCTCGTAGACCGACCGACGGAGCTCTTCCCGCTTCTGCTTCGCCTGCTGCTCGTCGAGCCCCTCCAGCACGGCGTACGGCTCGACGCTCCGAACCGACTCGGCCGGCGACTCTCGTTCGTCGGCTCCCGCGAGCGGCGTCGCGGCGAGGCAGAGCAGGGCGGTCCAAGGGCAGGCACGTCGCATCGTCCTCTCCTCGACGCCAGGTTCGCATCCACGTTCACGCATGAGAACGCGCCGCGGTCGAGACGGCAATCGGTCGCGTCCGGACGACCGGGCTGTTCCAATGGTGAGATCGGACCAACAATCCCCGAGAACTCGGAGCCCGCCGTGATTCACCGCCTCGCCACTCCCGCCCTGCTGCTCGCCCTGCTCGCGTCCGCCCCGTTCGTCCACGCGGAGGACGACGCCGGCTTCGTCCCGCTGTTCGACGGCAAGACCCTCGAGGGCTGGGAGAAGCACGGCGGCAAGGCGACCTACGAGGTCGTCGACGGCGTCATCGTCGGCTCCTCCGTCCCCAACACGCCGAACACGTTCCTCTGCACCGAGAAGCAGTACGGGAACTTCGTCCTCGAATACGAATTCCACGTCGACTCCGCGCTCAACTCCGGTGTGCAGATTCGCTCGCAGGTCTTCGCGGAGGCGAAGGAGATCCCGGTCGGCGGCGGCAAGACGAAGAAGATGGCGGCCGACCGCGTGCACGGCTACCAGGTGGAGATCGACCCCAACAAGCCCACCCGACTGTGGGCCGGCGGCATCTACGACGAGGCCCGCCGCGGCTGGCTGTTCCCCGGCAAGAAGGGGGGCGACGGAGCCGCCTTCACCAAGCAGGGGCAGAAGATCTACAACAAGGAAGGCTGGAACAAGATCCGCGTCGTCGCCCAGGGGAACCGCATCCAGACGTTCCTCAACGGCGAGCCGCGGGCCGACTTCGAGGACGACCTGACCCCCGCCGGCATCATCGGCCTGCAGGTGCACGGCGTGGGCGGCCGGAAGGACACGCTGCAGGCCCGCTGGCGGAACATCCGCATCAAGGTGCTCGACTGAACGTCGCGCCGGTCGTCCGTACGGCGGGCACTCCTGCCCGTCGCTCCCGGGTTCCGGCCGCGACTCGGACTGCCTCGACGGGCAAGAGTGCCCGTCGTCCGTATGACGTCGCGGAGCCGCGCCAATGGAGTTCGCCCGACGACAACCCTCGCAGACCTGGGAGCTGATCCCGCTCCCGGGGCTGCCGGACTTCCCGGTCTGGTACTGGTTCAAGCCGCCCGCGTTGCCGCACGGCTTCAGCGTGCAGGTCTCGCCGGAGGCCGACTGGGCCGTGCCGGGTCTCGAACAGCGGCTCACGCTCCGCAACCTCGTCGCGGCCACGGGACTCGACCCCGCGGCCGTGTGGGGCTGGTCGGTCTTCGGACAGACCTTCGAGTCCCAGCAGGGGCGGAATCCGTACCTGGACAGCCCGCTGCCACCGCCGTCGCCCGACTACGACTCGACGGTCCACGTCTACGTCGAGGCCCCCGCCGTCGCCGCGCCCGCCGACCCGACGGCTTCGTCGATGACGAGCGCGTTCGACGCCGCGTTCGCCGAGACGGCCGAGGACCAGACGGTCGGCACACCACCCCCCGCCAGCACGGCCGAGGCGCTCGAGCGGATCGAGGTCGACTGGGTCGCGGCCCGGGAGGTCGAGTCGGACATCGTCCGCCTGCGGAAGAGCCTCGACGACCAACGGGCGCGGGTGAAGACGCTGAACCGGGACTTCAACTCGGACGAGCGGGTGCACTCCAGCCCGCAGGACAAGAAGGACTGGGCGGCCGCCCGCCGGGCCCTCCACGAGTGCGAACTGCGGATCGCGCAGTGCATCAAGGAGAGCGACATCGGCTACGCGACGAAGGCGGGCCAGCG
>JANQQW010000205.1 GCA_028284885.1 Planctomycetaceae bacterium | reverse complement strand
GCGGCCGGCCGCATTCTCAAGCCGCCGAAGGTCGGCGTCAGCGTCTCGGCCGGCCTCGGTGCCCGGCATCACGCCGCGGCCAGCATCTCGAAGGCAACCGACTCCGTCGCGATCGCCGTCTCCGAGTCGACCGGCACCGTCCGCATCTTCCACGACGGCAAGGTCGTCCTCCGCATCGAACCGGGCGGCGGCGGCATCGGCCCACTGCGGTGGGAAGAGGAAACGGCCTCGGCCCCGGAGTAGTCCGGTCGCCGACTACAACGCGTGGCCGCAGTACTTGCAGAACCGCGCGTCGACGTCGTGCCCCTCCGCCATGCAGCCGGGGCAGACCTGCGTGCTGACCGGTTTCCCCGGCTTCCCCTCCTTCGACAGCTCGGCCGTGACGATGCCGGTCGGCACGATGATCATCGAGTAGCCGAGGATCATCATGCAGGCGGCGAGCGCCTTGCCGAGCGGCGTGGCGGGGGAGACGTCGCCGTAGCCGACGGTCGTCATCGTGACGACGGCCCAGTACATCGCCTCGGGGATGGAGTCGAAGCCGGTCGCGACCGGTTGGCCGTCGGCGTCGATCCGGCCCCCCTCGACGAGGTGCATCGCCGACGCCACGATCACGACCGAGATGACGACGAACGAGATGAACACGGCGATCTTCGCCCGAGCGAGCCAGATCGCGTGCCGCAACGCGTCCGCCTCTGAGAGCATGTGGGCGAGCTTCAGCACGCGGAACGCCCGCAGCAGCCGCAGCGACCGAATGACGGACAACCGCTGGGCGGGGCCGGCCTCGAAGATCGGGAGCGCCACCAGGTACGTCGGCAGGATCGCCAGCAGATCGACGACGCCGAAGAAGCTGACGACGTACCGCCACGGCCGCGGCGCGCACACCACGCGGGCGGCGTACTCCAGCGTGAACAGGATCGTGAAGAACCACTCGGCACGCACCAGCCAGGTGTCGTAGCGGTCGCGGATCGAGGCGACGCTCTCCAGCGTCACGACCAACACGCTGAGCAGGATGGCGATCAGCAGGACGACGTCGAACAGCTTTCCGGCCGGCGTGTCCGCCTCGAAGATGACCTCGTACCACCGCTCCCGCCAGCTCCGACGACGTGGCTCCTCGCTCGACACGACGACCTCCTCCGACACGCTCGCTCTTCCAGAAGACGGCACTGTAGGCGATCCACCGGCCGGTCGCCCAACCCACTCTCGCATCCTGCCGTGGACGCGGCGGCTCCGACTGCGTTCCCCCGGACTCGCCCGAGGAGCGTCGCCGTGAGTCCGTACGCCGCGTTCAACGTCGTCGAAGGTTGCCTGTGGTGCGGGGTGGCGGCGGCCTTGCGCGTCGCTCTGCCGGTCGAGACGTCGCGGCAGCGGGTCTGGCTGGGGCTCGGTTCCGTCGGCTTCGTGCTGTTCGGCGTCAGCGACTTCCTCGAAGCGGGCGTGCCGGCGACCGGGTTGCCGTGGTGGTTGTGGGGGCTGAAGATCGCCTGCGGGGCGTACCTGCTGACCTGCCGGTTCGGCTACGTCGGCTGGAACCGGTTCCGCTGGAACGACCGCTTCGTGCTCTTTGGAGCCGGGTGCCTGGCCGCTGCGATCGGCGTCATGCTGCTGCAGCGGCAACTCGCTCAGCCAACGCGAGCTCCTTCGCCGACAGGTCAACGGGACGCGGCGACGACGTTGCGGAACCGCTTGGTCCAGCGGCTGCCCCGCATGACGGAGACGATGTTCGTCGCGTCGTCCGTCCAGGCGACCCGTTCGTCGGTCGGCAGCGTCGGCAAGGCGGCGAGTTCGCCAACGGCCAGGGCGGCCGGGTCGCGGGAGAGCAGCACCCACGTCGACGACGTGCAGCCGGTCACCCGTTCCTCGTCCGCGTCCAGCAGCACGTTCGCGTAGGCGGTCGAGAGCCCGAACGTCTCGGCGTGGGCGGCGAGGACCGGCTCCAGGTCGAAGTGCTTGTTCGAGACGTGGAACGCGAGCACGCCGTCGTCGGCGAGGTGCCGGAGGTAGATCGACATCGCCTCGCGGGTCAGCAGGTGCGTCGGGATCGCGTCGCTGGAGAAGGCGTCGAGGGCCAGCACGTCGAACTGCTGCGGCGGCTCGCGGTCGAGGACGAGCCGGGCGTCACCGGTGGCGAACTCGACCGTCCCCTGGCAACGGCCGAGGAAGTCGAAGTGCGACTGGGCGACCGCGATGACGTCCGGGTCGATCTCGTAGAAGCGGTAGGTGTCGCCGGGCTTCGCGTAGACGGCGAGCGTGCCGGTGCCGAGGCCGACCGCTCCCACGCGCAACGTGGGGCACACCTCCGGTGTGCGGTTCGACGTCCCCGTCGTCTCCGACTCCGCCAGTCGTTCGTCGCTCTCCGCACACCGGAGGTGTGCGCCACGGGCGCGGAGCACGAGGCCGACGCCCGACATCGGGCCGTAGTACATCGTCGACCGGTCCCGCCACTCGGGGCTGCCGTACTGCTTGCCGTGGGTGATGCGGCCGTGCAGCAGTCGTCGGCCGGCGGCGGTCGGGTCCTTGTCCTCAGACTTCGGGCCAACCTCGAAGTCCTGCACGCGAAGCACGCCGAAGAAGCTGCGGCTCGCATGGACGACGTTCTCGTGCGACCGGACGACGCCCAGACCGAGCCCGCAGCCGAGCAGCAGGACGATGACCCCGAGGGCCGGCAGCGACCAGCCACGGTGGTCGGGGTCGAGCTGTCGAGCGCGTCGTTCGACCACGAAGACGAGAGCGGCCGAGGCGAGGACGGCGAGCGGGAGTTCGTAGTAGCCGACGAACAGTCGGGGTGCGAGGAGGGCGGTGAACAGCCCCCCGGCCGCGCCGCCCGCGGACATCACCAGGTAGAACGTGGTGAGGTGCTGCGGAGCCGGCTTCAGCGCGGCGAGTTCGCCGTGGCAGAACATGGCGACCGCGAACAGCCCGGCGAAATAGACGACCACCTGGGCGACCAGCGACATCTCCGGCCCGGCCGCCATTGCCCAGAGGATGCCGCCGCTGGTGACCAGGACCGCCGTCCCGGACTTCGAGCGGGAGTACCAGCGGTCGCTGTCGAAGCAGAGCACGAAAGACAGCAGGTACAGCGACAACGGCAGCACCCACAGGAACGGAATGCTGGCGACGTCGAGGCAGACCTGGTTGGTCGTCGCGAGCAGCATCACCGAGGGAATGGTCGCGAGCACGAACCAGAGGGCGAGGGTGCCGATCGACGGGGCGGCTCCAAGGCTCCCTCTTCCCGGGGAGAGGGTCGGGGTGAGGGGATCATCGGCTGGTTGGGTTCCCTGCCGGGGAACGCTCCCAGACTGCGGCCCCCTCTCCCTCGCCCTCTCCCCGGGGGGAGAGGGGACATTGCGTGCGGAGGCGATGCCGCAGAGGCCGCACAGGGCGGCGAACACGGCGAACGTGATCGACCAGACGATCGACTGGTTCGTCAGGCCGAGGAGCGGTTCAACGACGAACGGGTACGAGATCAACGCGAGCAGCGAACCGACGTTCGAGAGGGCGTACAGCCGGTACGGAGAGCGGCCTTCGTGCGTGGCGGCGAACCACGCCTGAAGCAGCGGGCCGGTCGTTGCCAGCACGAAGAACGGCAGGCCCACGCTGGCGAGCAGCGTGAGCACGATGCGGCCGGTCGGGTCCTCCTCGCCGGTCGGCTTCCACTCCGGCGACGGCAGGATGGGCAGCGGCGAGCAGGCGACGACCAGCAGCCCGAGGTGCACGGCCGTCCGCACGCGCGGCGAGAGGCGGGTCGTCAGCAGGTGCGAGTAGGCGTAGCCGCCGAACAGCACCAGCTGGAAGAACAGCATGCAGACCGACCACACGCCGGGCGTGCCGCCGAACCACGGGAGAATCGCGCGGCTGACGAGCGGTTGGACGAGGAACAGCAGGAACGCGCTGAGGAAGACGGTCGCCGCGAACACGGGCGACAGCCAAGACGGCGGCCTGGAAGGCGGTTCTTCGGCGGACTTCTCTGCCACTTTGACAGTCCCCTTCGAGTGTCTCATCGGCCGTGATCGCGCAACACATTCACTGGACGACTGTTGCGCATCGTCAGCGGCCTTGGCACGGGCGTTGCTTTCCTTCGAGATGCGGGAAGCGTACACGCCGAGATTGGCAGGCAACCTGACCGCCTGCCGGAAACATAGATCGACCCAAGACTCAGCGAGGAGAAGTCGTGGCCAAACTGCTCAGTTTCGACGAGGACGCCCGCAACAGCCTGTTGGCAGGGGTTTCGAAGCTTGCACGGGCGGTGTCGAGCACGCTCGGCCCGCGTGGCCGAAACGCCGTCCTGGACAAGGGTTGGGGCGCACCGAAGGTCACGAAGGACGGCGTGACCGTCGCCGAGGACATCGAGCTGGAAGACCCCTTCGAGAACATGGGCACCCAGCTCGTGAAGGAGGTCGCCTCCAAGACCAACGACGTGGCCGGTGACGGCACCACGACGGCCACCGTCCTCGCCGAGCAGATGTTCCGCGAGGGGCTCAAGTACATCGCGGCCGGCGCCGACCCGATGCAGCTCAGCCGCGGCTCGGCCAAGGCGGTCGATGCAGTCGTCGCGGAGCTGAAGAAGATCGCCAAGCCGGTCGATGCGAAGGACAAGAAGGCGATCAAAGAGGTCGCTACCATCGCCGGCAACAACGACCCGGAGGTGGGCGGCATCCTCGCCGACGCCCTGATGAAGGTCGGCAGCGACGGCGTGATCACCGTCGAGGAGGGTCGGTCGTCCGAGACCGTCGTCGATCTCGTCGAGGGCATGCAGTTCGAGCGGGGCTACCTGTCGCCCCACTTCGTGACCGACCAGGACTCGCAGGAGTGCGTCCTCGACAACTGCAAGATCCTCATCTTCGAGGAGAAGATCTCCGCGGTGAAGGACCTCGTCCCGCTGCTGGAGAAGGTCTCCAAGGCGAACGTGCCGCTGCTCATCATCGCCGAGGACATCGAGGGTGAGGCGCTCGCGACGCTCGTCGTGAACAAGATGCGGGGCATCCTCAACGTGGCCGCCGTCAAGGCGCCGGGCTACGGCGAACGTCGCAAGGCGATGCTCGAGGACATCGCCGTCCTGACCGGCGGCGAGGCGGTCTTCAAGGACCTCGGCATCAAGCTCGAGGCGGTCGAGATCGACAAGCTCGGCACCGCCAAGCGGGTCCGCATCACGGCCGAGGAGACGACCATCGTCCAGGGTGGCGGCACGAAGGCGGCCATCGACGGGCGGGCCCAGCAGATTCGCAACGAGATCGAGATCACCGACAGCGAGTACGACACCGAGAAGCTGCAGGAGCGTCTCGCCAAGCTCGCCGGCGGCGTCGCCCAGATCAACGTGGGGGCCGCCACCGAGACCGAGATGAAGGAGCGGAAGGACCTCATCGACGACGCCCTCTCCGCCACGCGGGCCGCCATCGAGGAGGGTGTCGTGCCGGGTGGTGGCGTGGCCCTGCTCCGTTCGGCAAAGGCCTTGGACGGGCTGAAGCTGAAGGGGGACGAGGCCCTCGGCGTGCAACTCGTCGCCAACGTGCTGGAGACGCCGCTTCGCCGGATCGCCGAGAACGCCGGCCTCGACGGAGCCGTCGTCGCCAACCGCGTGAAGAAGGAGTCGGACGCCAACCACGGCTACGACGCTCTGAACGACAAGTACGGCGACATGTTCTCGTTCGGCGTCGTCGATCCGACCAAGGTCGTTCGCTCCGCCCTGCAGAACGCCGTCTCCGTCGCCTCGCTCCTGATGACGACCGACTCGATCATCGTCGACGAGCCGGTCGAGGAGTCCGAGGACGACCACCACCACGATCACGACCACGGCATGGGCGGGATGGGTGGCATGGGAGGAATGGGCGGCATGGGCGGCATGGGCGGCGGGATGCCCGGCATGGGCGGAATGGGCTTCTGATCCAGGGGTCAGGAGTCAGGCGTCAGAGATCAGTCATGAACGGTGGGCGGTCGCTCACGCGGCCGAACACCGAGAACCGAACACCGAAAACCACCAACGAGGAACTCACCAATGGCTCTCAACCCTCTCGATGATCGTGTTGTCGTGGAACCGCTCGAGGCCGAGGAGACGACGGCCGGGGGCATCGTGCTGCCGGACGCCGCCCGCGAGAAGCCACAGCGTGGCAAGGTCGTCGCGGTCGGCCCGGGTCGCCTGCTCGACAGCGGCGAGCGTTGTGCCGTTTCCGTCGTCGTCGGCGACGAGGTCCTCTTCGGCAAGTACGGCGGCACCGAGATCGAGGTCGAGGGCGTGGAGGTCAAGATCCTCCGCGAGAGCGACATCCTCGCCAAGTTGGCCTGACGGCCAAGTCCAGGGTCGAGGGACAAGGGTCGAGGGCTGATGCCTGACCCCTGACTCCTGACTCCTCCCCACCCCAGACGTTCAACCCACGGAGATTCCACGTGGCCAAGCAAATGCTCTTCGAGGACCGCGCCCGCATCAAGCTGCAGAAGGGCGTGCAGACCCTCGCCGACGCCGTCGCCGTCACCATGGGGCCGACCGGCCGCAACGTGATCATCGACAAGTCCTTCGGCAACCCCGTCGTCACCAAGGACGGCGTCACCGTCTCGAAGGAGGTCGAGCTCGAGGACCCCTACGAGCACATGGGGGCCAAGCTCGTCAACGAGGTCGCCTCGAAGACCAGCGACATCGCCGGTGACGGCACCACCACCGCCACCGTCCTCGCCCGCAGCATCTACGACGAGGGGCTCCGCAGCATCACGCTCGGTGCGAACCCGATGGTCGTCCGCCGCGGCATCGAGAAGGCCGCCGAGGCCGCCGTCGCCTTCCTCGAGGAGATGGCCGAGCAGGTCTCCGACCCCGCCCAGATGGCCCAGGTCGCGGCGATCTCCGCCAACAACGACCAGGAGATCGGCGACCTCATCGCCAAGGCGATCCAGGACGTCGGCAAGTACGGCGTCGTCACGCTCGAAGAGGGCAAGACCAGCCAGGTCGAGCTGAACTTCGCCGAGGGCATGCAGTTCGACAAGGGCTACGTCTCCCCCTACTTCGTCTCCGACGCGGAGAGCATGTCCGTCAACTACGAGGACTGCTTCATCCTGCTGTACGAGAAGAAGATCTCGAACCTCCGCGACCTCGTGCCGCTGCTGGAGAAGGTCGCCCAGTCCGGCAAGCAGCTGCTCATCGTGGCCGAGGACGTCGACGGCGAGGCCCTCACGGCGCTCGTCGTCAACAAGCTTCGCGGCGTGCTCAACACGTGTGCCGTGAAGGCCCCCGGCTTCGGCGACCGCCGCAAGGCCATGCTGCAGGACATCGCCATCCTCACCGGCGGCACGTTCGTCAGCGAGGATCTCGGCATCAAGCTGGACAACGTCGATCTGTCCCACCTCGGCCAGGCGAAGAAGGTTGAGGTCACCAAGGACAGCTGCACCATCATCGACGGGGCCGGCGACCGCGAGCAGATCGACGCCCGCGTCGCCCAGATCAAGAAGCACATCGAGGCGACCGACAGCGAGTACGACCGGGAGAAGTTCCAGGAGCGGCTCGCCAAGATTCTCGGCGGCGTGGCCGTCATCTCCGTCGGTGCGGCGACCGAGGCCGAGATGAAGCAGACCAAGGCCCGCATGGAGGACGCCCTCCACGCGACCCGCGCGGCCGTCGAGGAGGGCATCCTCCCCGGTGGTGGCGTCGCCCTGCTCCGCTCCATCGAGGCGGCGGCCGGCGTGAAGGCCAAGGGAGACGAGAAGATCGGCGTGGAGATCGTCGTCCGGGCTCTCGAGGCACCCATCCGCCAGATCGCCGACAACTGCGGCGAGGACGGCAGCGTGATCGCCGACGAGGTGAAGGGGATGGACCGGAACGTCGGCTTCAACGCCCACACCGGCGAGTACGTCGACATGTACGAGGCGGGCGTCATCGACCCGGCCAAGGTCGTGAAGACGGCCCTGAAGAACGCCGCCTCGATCGCCGGCCTGATGCTGACCACCCAGGTCTGCGTCACCCGCACCGACGACCTCGAGGGGGCCGCCAAGGACAAGGTCGAGGGAGCCGTCCGCTGACGTTCCAAGTGCATGGATGCTTCTGTTGCCCAACGAGATGGAGCTATCCAGAATGACGATCGGAGAGCTAATCCGACGTACGACGGTACCGAATGCGTACATTCAGGACACGATGACGTTGGGCCCGAATCTACCCGACGGATGGACTGGAGACGCGTGGCAGGCTGCCGACATGGAGCGTGGCTATTTCCTGCGTGCTTGGAATGACGAGACCGGACGCGTTGCAATCGTGCAGTCCGAGACCGGCTACGAAGACGCAGCGAACCGGCTCCGTGACAAGGTCCAGTCAGGTGGCGATTGGGCTGTGTCCGTCGAGTAGTGCAACAAGACCGTCCGCTGAACTCCGCGGCGTTCCAAGTCGAATCGTTCTGGGCCACCCGATCGGCAACGGCGGGTGGCCCTCCTTTTGGAGTCATTTGTGGCGCGGAAGCACCAGAGGGGCGGAGAGCCTGTCTTTCCGAACATTCAAGACACCGTCGCCGAGGTCTTTATCGTCGAGTCGCTGAAACTCGGGGACGAACAGGCCCGGCGATTCGAAGGGAGAATCTTGAATGAGATGCTTCAGCTGGCGGGCATGAATCCAAAGTACTACTACTTCCAGAGTGAGGACGAACTGAGGCACGTCCCCGCCCTCTTCCGCGCATCTCGTTGTCGATTCCTGCATGTGTCAACCCACGCCACGAACTCGACCTTTGGAACCACCAATGGCAACATCTCGTACGATCGTTTCGGCGAGATCTTCGCGGGACACTTGAGCCTGAGGCGGCTCTTTGTCTCCGCATGTGAGATCGGCAACAAAGAATTCGTCGAGGCAGTCGCAACGCGAAACAAAGGCATGCACTCGATCGTCGCCCCAACTGTGCCGGTTCCATTCGATCAGTCTGCCGCGTTTTGGTGCGCGTTCTACATCAGTTGCTTCGCACAGAGCAGTTTGACGATGAAGCATGACGACATCAGGACTCGGCTGAAGAGCCTGACAAAGCTGTTTCCGCTTGAGTTCTTCCTCGCTACATACAGCCCAAGATCAGACGATTGGAAGTATCGCGTAGTGAACTAGTGTTCGTCGCTCTTGACTCGATGTGGGGCGAACGCAAACTCCAACCTGCTCGCGGTCACGAACATCGACAGACAGCGCCTCTGTCGTGTACCTCCAGCCATGCCCAGCACGATGCCCACTCAGCGTGACTACTACGAGGTGCTCGGCGTCGAGCAGACGGCGACGGTGGTCGAGATCAAGTCGGCCTACAAGAAGATCGCAGTCAAGAACCACCCGGACCGGAACCCGGGCGACGAGGAGGCGACGGCGCGGTTCAAGGAGGCGAGCGAGGCGTACGCCGTGCTGTCCGACGAGGACAAGCGGGCCCGGTACGACCGCTTCGGCCATGCCGGCGTGCAGGGGGGCGCGGGCGGCTTCCAGGACGTGGGCGACATCTTCGAGTCGTTCGGCGACCTCTTCGGCGGTCTGTTCGGCGGCGCGGGGGGACGGCGGTCCCGCGGCGGCGGACGGCGGGGCGACAGCCTGCGGACGTCGATCACGATCGACCTGCACGAGGCGGCCCGAGGCTGCACGCGGGACCTCGAGATTCCCCGCCGCGAACCGTGCGGCACCTGCGGTGGGAACGGGGCGAAGCCGGGGACCGAGCCGGTCGTCTGCGACTACTGCGGCGGCAGCGGGCAGGTCGTGCAGTCGCAGGGCTTCTTCCGCATGCAGACCACCTGCCCCAACTGCGGCGGCACCGGGAAGGTCATCCGCGAGAAGTGCATCGACTGCACCGGGACCGGCCGCATCCGCGAGAACGTCACGCTGGAGGTGACGGTCCCGCCGGGCGTGGACAACGGCATGCAACTGCAGCTTCGCGGCGAGGGGGAGGCCGGCACGGGCGGCGGGCCGCGGGGCGACCTGTTCGTCGACGTCCGCGTGAAGAAGCACCCGCTGTTCGACCGGGACGGCGACGACCTGCACTGCCGGATCCCGGTCAGCTACACGCAGGCCGTGCTGGGGGCGACGGTCGAGGTGCCGACGCTCGACGGCAAGCAGGAGGTCGAGATCAAGCCGGGCACGCAGCCGGAGTCGGTGATCCGCCTCCGCGGCGAGGGGATGCCGGACCCGCACGGCCGCGGCCGCGGCGACCTGAACGTGCACGTGCAGCTGGAGGTGCCGAAGAAGGTCTCCGGCCGACACGAGGAGCTGTTGCGGGAGCTGGCGGAGATCGAACACGTGGACGTGATGCCGCACCGCAAGACGTGGTTCGAGCGGGTGACGGAGTACTTCACGGGCGGCGAGGAGGAGTAGCCGACCGTTCGCCGGACAGCACACCATCAAGTCCCCTCTCCCCGTGGGAGAGAGAGGGCAAGTTTCGAACGACTGGCGTGACACGACGATGAGCAACGAGAACGAGCCGACTGACGAGGTCGAAGAGAGCGCCGAGAACACGGCTTCCGAAGAGGCGGCGGCCGAGGAATCGGTCGCGGGCGACGAACTCGACACGCTTCGCGCGGAGCGGGCGGAGTTGTACGAGCGGTTCCTGCGGTCGCAGGCGGAGTTCGAGAACTTCAAGAAGCGGACGCAGAAGGAGCGGACCGACGCGGCCAAGTACGCGGCCGGTCCGGTCGTGCGCGACCTGCTGCCGGTGCTCGACAACCTGCACCGGGCGGCCGAGGCGGCCGCGAAGGACGAGTCGGCCGGCGGGCTCGTCGAAGGGGTCGGGATGGTCGTGCAGCAACTCGACGGCGTGCTCGCCTCGCACGGCGTGACGCCGATCGAGACGGCGAACGCGACGTTCGACCCGAACCTGCACGAGGCGTTGCAGCAGGTCCCTTCGCCCGAGCACCCGCCGATGACGATCGTGCAGGAGGTGGAGCGGGGCTACACGCTGCACGACCGCGTGCTGCGGCCGGCGAAGGTGGTCGTCTCGAGCGGCCCGCCGACCGGGAACGCGGTGGCGTAGGCGAAACGGGAGCAACACGGAACGCGGGCGTCTCGCCCGCAACGAGAGTCGATC
>JANQQW010000187.1 GCA_028284885.1 Planctomycetaceae bacterium | reverse complement strand
CGGCGTGTGCGGGCTGGTGCCGAACAGGCACTCGAGCAGTTCCGTGCGGCCCGCCCCCATCAGCCCGGCGATGCCGAGCACCTCGCCGCGGCGGAGCTCGAAGGAGACGTCCTCCAGCCGCCACTCGCGGGCGTGGCCGGGCCACGGCAGCTTCAGGTTCTCGACGGCGAGCACGACCTCGCCGGGCGTGCGACCCTCGGCGAGGTTCAGTTCCTCGATCTCGCGGCCCACCATCGCGTGGGTGATCGCCTTCGGGTCGGTCTCGTCGCGGGCGAACGTGCCGACGTGCCGGCCGTCGCGGAGGACCGTGATGCGGTCGCTGCGGCGGAAGACCTCCTCCATCTTGTGGGAGATGTAGAGGATGGTCACCCCGTCGGCGAGCAGCCGGTCGACCACGCGGAACAGTCGTTCGACCTCGGTCTCGGTGAGGGCGGAGGTCGGCTCGTCCATGATGAGGACGCGGGCGTTCTGCGAGAGCGCCTTGGCGATCTCGACGAGCTGCTGGTCGCCGACGCGGAGCTCGCTCGCCATCTGGTCGGGTCGGACGTTCGCCTCGAGCTGCCGGAACAGTTCGCCCGCCTCGCGACGCATGCCGGCCTCGTCGAGCAGTCCGAACCGGTGCCGTTCGCGACCGAGGAAGACGTTGCCGGCGGCCGAGAGTTCCTCGACGAGGTTGAGTTCCTGGTGGACGATGCCGATGCCGGCCGTCTCGGCGTCACGCGTGCCGCGGAAGGCCGTCGGCTCGCCGTTCAGCCGGACGTTCCCGTCGTAGTCGACGTGGATGCCGGCGAGGATCTTCATCAGCGTGCTCTTGCCGGCTCCGTTCTCGCCGACGATCGAGTGGAAGCTGCCGGCCTCGACGTCGAAGGAGACCCCCTCGAGCGCGGTGACGCCGCCGAAGCGCTTGGTGATGTCGTCGATGCGGAGGAGCGGTTCGGACATTTCGAGTGGGGCACACCTCTGGTGTGCCGTTGAGCGTGACCAACGGATTGTCCGGCACACCAGAGGTGTGCCCCACGTCAGGCGGCCCGACTCCCGAGGCGTTCGTACCCGGCCCGGACGCCGGCCAGTACGAGGACCGAGACGGCGACCGTCGTCGCGTTCGCGGCCTTCCCCTCGGTCGACGTGACGAACGTGATGACGCCGGCGAGCAGCGACAGGATGTAGACGTTGAGGATCCCGAGCGGCCCGGGGAAGAAGGCCTTCTTCGTGCCGGGCGTGGTGCGGAGTTCGTTGAAGGCGACGGTGAGCACGACGAGCGTCCCGACGACGAGCCCCTCGAGCAGCGTGGGCTGGCTCTTGAAGAGCTTGGCGACCGAGTCGATGACGACGCGGAGGAACAGGGCCCCCATCATCACGCCGGCCACGGACCCGACGCCCCCCGCGAGGCTGCAGCCGCCGACGACGGCCGCGGCGATGGCGTTCAGTTCGTAGCCCATGCCGTCGGTCGCCGGGCTGGCCGTTCCGATCTTGCAGGAGTACAGCACGCCGGCGAGGGCGGCCGTCATGCTGCCGATGCAGTAGACGAGCCACTTCAACCGGCCGGTGCGAATGCCGCTCAGCCGGGCGGCCGTCTCGTTCCCGCCCATCGCGTAGACGTGCCGGCCGACGACGGTCCGGCCGAGGAACAGCCAGACGAAGACCGACAGCACGGCGAACACGACGCACGGAATCCACCAGCCGTCCGCGGCGACCGACGTGAGGAACTCGTCGCCGATGGTGATCGTGGACTTCTTCTGCCCGTACTCGACGTACGAGATGTCCTGGATGAGCAGCCGGGCGAGGCTGCGGAGCCCGACGAGCGAGGCGAGCGTGGCGACGAACGGCGGGAGTTCCAGCACCGTGATCAGCCACGCGTGAAAGCTGCCCACGAGGAAAGCCACGACGAGCACGCCGAGCAGCGCGACGACCGGGATCCAGAGGGCGAGGTCGTCCGTGTTGGGGAAGTGGCGGTCCGGGTCGCTGGGGAAGCGGGTGCTGGGGTCGTCGGGGGCGAGCAGGATGAGGAAGCCGTAGAACAGCGTCGCGCTGAAGGCGATCATCGAGCCAGAGGAGAGGTCGATGCCGCCGGCGATGATGACGGTCGCCGCCCCGAGGGCGAAGATACCGAGCAGCGACGTGTCGCGGAGAACGTCGCGGGCGACGTCGGCCCGGCCCTCGGCCGTCGCGTAGGCGTTGCTGAAGCACCACGCGAGCGCGACGACGAGCGTCGTCGCGACGACGAGCCCGAGCTCGTTTCGGTACTGGTGGAGAAGTCGTGACACGGAGCGACCCGAGCGTGCACGGAGAACGCGTCTCGCGGGTCTCCCGCTCGATCGCTGTCCCGTCATTCCGTCAACTTGACCGCCCTGTCACCTCACGTCAACGAAGGCCCGAGCGGCCTACGAACTGACGAGGCCCCGCTCCTTCAGCCAGTCCTGGAACTCCTTCAGTTCGAAGAACTTCGTCTCCTCCTCGAAGGCGTTCTGTTCGATCGGGCTCCCCTCGTCGGGGACGATGACGCGGAGTTCCGTGCGGAAGATGTCCTTGTCCCCTTCCAGGGCGTGTTCGGGGAAGAACTCGTCGACGACGGCCTGGTCCTCCTCGACCATGCCGAGCATCAGCCGGACGCCTTCGTAGCCGATCTGGTAGGGGTTCTGGGCGACCATCACGTCGACGTCGCCCTTGCCCATGGCGGTGATGCTGTCCTCGGCGGCGTCGAAGCAGACGACCTTCACCTTGTCGCGAACGTCGCGGGCGTTGACGACCTTGACGGCCTGCGGGGTGTTGTACGCCCAGATGCCGACGAGCATGTCGGTCTGGGGGTTGTTGTCGAGGGTGTCCTTGACGTTGCTCTGGGCCTTCTCGCGGTTGCCGCCGTCGTCCATGCGGGCGACCTCGGTGAAGGTCTCGCCGCTGCCGTCGACGAAGCCCTGCATCCGCTCGACGGCGTTGGCCGCGGCGATGCTGCCGACGAAGAAGGCGAAGTTCGCCCCGTCCGGCGCGAGGGCCTTGGCGGCCCGGCCGAGTTCCCGACCGCCGATGAGGTTGTCCGTCCCGACGTAGCCGAAGCGGGCGTCGCGGTACTTCTCCCGGTTCACGTCGCCGTCGAGCGTGACGACCTTCACGCCCTTGTCGCGCAACTGCTTCAGCTTGCGGGCGACGTTGGGGTTGTCCGGGTTGAAGACGGAGATGCCGAGCGCGACGACGCTCTCGTCCTGCAGGAACTGGTCGAGCGGCCCGAGCTGCCCCTCGTCGGTGAAGTTGCCCCGCTGGAAGTCGAGGACGTAGCCCTTCTCGGCGAGTTCGAGGTCGGTCTCGGCCTTGCGGGCGCCGACCTCGCAGGTGTCCCAGTAGGGGTCCGGGCCGTTCGTGAGGATGACGATCCGCTTCTGGCCGGTGGCCCCGGGGCCGGGCTGCGGAGTCTCGCTGCCGCTCCCGCAGCCGAGGAAGGCGGGCAGGGCGAAGAGGGCGAGAGCGAGGCCGAGAGAGCGAGCGCGGAGCATGGCAGAACGTCCGAGGTGTGCAGCACGAAGTGTCGAGCGGTCCACACTAGCGCTGCTGATTGGGCAAGTCAACGAGATCGGACACGCCCTTCCGTCCAACGGCCCGGCGGTGGTGGCGCTCCGCAGCCGTTGTTAGATTGACGCGACCGACCAAGAACACCCGCCCACCGGAGCCCCGTGATGCCCCCCGTCCGACTCGCCCTCGCCGCTCTGCTGGCGACCTCGCTCCTTGCCACCGCCGCCCGCGCCCACGAGTCGCCCGCGGCCGAGATGGTCACGGCCGCCAACCGCTTTCTGAACACGCTCGACGACGACGCCCGGGCGAAGGCCCACTTCGAGTGGGACAGCGAGCTGCGGACCTACTGGCACTTCGTCCCGGACTTCGCCGTGAAGCCTGACGACCAGGTGAAGACGAAGGGCAAGCGGTACGGGCTGACGATCGGCGAGATGTCGCCGCAGCAGCGGTTGTTCGCCCGCACGCTCCTCAACTCGGCTCTCTCGCACACCGGTCAGCAGCAGGTCGCCACCATCCAGGCGTTGGAGAAGGTGCTGTACGACATCGAGAAGCGGGACATCCGCGACCCCGAGCTGTACTACGTCTCGATCTTCGGGAACCCGTCCACCGAGAAGACCTGGGCGTGGCGGTTCGAGGGGCACCACCTCTCGGTCAACGTGACGCTCGTCGACGGCAAGAAGTACTCGGTCACGCCCTCGTTCTTCGGCACCAACCCGCACGTCGTGAAGGACGGTCCGCTGAAGGGAACCAAGGTGCTGGCCGCCGAGGAGGACCTCGCCCGCGAGCTCGTGCAGTCGCTGTCGGCCGAACAGAGGGCCAAGGCGGTCATCCCCGGCGAGGCCTACGCGGACATCCTCACCAAGGAGAACCGGGAGGCCGACGAGTCGCTGTTCCAGCCGGCCAAGGGGATCACGTTCGAGGAGCTCGACGAGAAGCAGCAGGCGATGCTCGCGAAGCTCGTCGACGCCTACGTGGAGAAGTACCGGCCGGAGATCGTCGCCGACGTGCAGACGACCGAGTCGACCGCCCCGGCGAAGGGAACCCGGTTCGCCTGGATGGGTGACTTGAAGGCCGGCGGCCACTACTACCGCGTGATCACGGGCGACTGGCTGTTCGAGTACGACTGCACGCAGAACGACGCGAACCACGTCCACGCCGTCTGGCGTCGGTTCGACGGCGACTTCGGCGAGGACCTGCTGGCGAAGCACTACGAGGCGGCCCACTCGAACGGCGACGAGAAGAGCCGGTAGTCTCCGGCCTTCCGAGGGAGCGGTTCCGTGACGATCCTGGTCACCGGCGGGGCCGGCTACATCGGCTCGCACGCCGTCAGGCAACTCGCCGGGGCGGGGCGGCAGGTGGTCGTCATCGACCACCTACGTCGTGGCCACCGCTCGGCCGTGCCCGCCGAAGTGCCCTTCCACGAGTGCGACGTCGGTGACGTCGAGGCCCTCGTCGACGTGATGCGACGGCACGACGTCGAGGCGGTGATGCACTTCGCCGCCTACACCTCGGTCGGCGAGTCGGTCGAGAGTCCCGTCCTCTACTACGGCAACAACGTCGGCGGCTCGCTCGGGCTGCTGGCCGCCATGCGCGAGGCCGGCGTGCGGCGGGTCGTCTTCAGCTCGACCGCTGCGGTGTACGGCATGCCGGACGCGTTCCCGGTCGCCGAGACCGCCGCGACCACGCCGATCAACCCGTACGGCTGGTCGAAGTGGATGGTCGAGCGGGCCCTGGAGGACGAGCGGGCCGCCGACCCGTCGTTCTGCTACGCGGCCCTGCGGTACTTCAACGTGGCTGGCTGTGCGGCCGACGGGTCGTTGGGCGAGGACCACGACCCAGAGACGCACCTGATTCCGCTCGTGATCCTCGCCGCCCTCGGCCGTCGCGAGTCGATCACGGTCTTCGGCCGCGACTACCCCACGCCGGACGGCACCTGCCTCAGGGACTACGTGCACGTCGACGACCTCTGTGCCGCTCATCTGCTCGCGGTCGACCAGCTGCAGCCGGGCGAGGGCCACCGCTACAACCTCGGCATCGGCCGTCCGTACTCCGTGCAGGAGGTGATCGACTCCGTTGCCCGCGTCTCGGGTCGGACGATCGCGGTCGTCGAGGGCGACCGTCGGCCGGGCGACCCGCCGGAGCTGTGGGCCGACGCGACCGTCGCCCGCCGCGAGCTGTCGTGGGAGCCCGAGTACACCGAGCTCGACGCGATCGTCGAGACGGCGTGGCGGTGGTTCCGCGACCGGGAGGAGCCGGCGTGAGCGACGGCGAGTTCGTGACGCTGGCACGCTATCCCGACGAACTGCGGGCGTCGGTCGTCCGCTCGCAACTCGAAGCCGCCGGATTCCGCACCTACCTGCACGGCGGACAGGCGGCGACGACGTTGTGGCACGTCGGGCCGGCTCTCGGCGGTGTCGAACTGAAGGTCGCCGCCGTCGATGCGCAGCGGGCGGTCGACTACCTCCGCAACGAACTCGGCGAGGCGACCTTCTTCGACCAAGTCGACGGCCAGTGGCTGTGCCGCGAGTGCGGCGAGCGGATTCCGCCCGGCATGCCGAAGTGTCCCGTCTGCGGCGGCGAGCGTGATCTCGTCGAGGAGCTTCCCCGGTCCCACGAGATTACCGAGGAGGAGCTGACGGCTGCGGCCCTAGCGGACGGCGAGATCCTCGAAGGCGACGAGGCCGACGTCACCGAGGAGGAAGACGAGGTCGACCACGACGCCGTCGCGCTCCGTGCGTTCCGGGCGGCCGTCTTCGGCCTGCTGTTCCCGCCGATCCTCGTGTACGCCGGGCTCCTCGCGATCCAACTTCCCGCCCACGAGCTGAGCGACCGCGGCCGCAGGCACCGGGCATGGGCGACGATCATCGTCGTCGGCGCGGTGGTCGGGCTCTTCGCCCTGCTGTCGTCCGGCTAGGGCGCAACGTGTCACTCGGACAGGGCGACGTACGTCCCCCGCGTCACGGCGACTCGTTCGTCCGCACACGTGGTCACGGCAACCGTTCCGATCCGCGACTTCCCGCGACGCTCGAGGACTTCGACGAACCGCTCCCAGTCGGCGTCCTCCGCGAGCCGTGCGGTCGCCCGCGCCGTCGTCGTGGCCGGGGCGAGGAAGTCGGTCTCGGACTTCTGCACGACCAGCCGGCCGCGGAAGCCGTGACCCCGCAGCCGGACGTGCAGCAGCGCCCACGAGGCCGTGATGCCGAGCGACGCGAGACTGCCGCCGAACATCGTGTGCCGGTGATTGACGTTCGGCCCGAGCGGCGCCACCAGCACGACCGCCTCCGCCGTCGCCACCTCGACCGTGATCCCCATCGCCGCGGTCAGCGGGATGTGGTCGTGGAGGTAGGACTGGAGATCGGTCATGTGCAAGGACCAAAGGCGAGCGGGGGGTGTCAGCCCCCCGGTTTCGCGTTCCACTCGTTCGGACGTCGGATCGCGGGACACCACGTAACCGGCCGGCTCACACCGGCCGCTCGCCGTTCTCGATCTCCGCCGACAGCCGCTCCCGCCACCGTTTCGTCTGCTCGGCGACCGGTTCCTTCCCGCCGGATCCGTACGTCTGCAGGACGGCGACGGCGTTTCTGGTTCCGAGAACGTCGTAGACGTCCTCCTGGATCACGTCGCTCGCCGCCTTGAGTTCTTCGAGGGAGAGGTCGGCGAGGCGGCAGTTGCGGGACTCGCAGTCGGCGACGAGGCGGCCGACGATGCCGTGGCCGCTCCGCATCGGGACGCCCTTCCGGATCAGATACTCCATCAGGGCGGTCGCGTCGAGGAAGCCGTCGTCGAGGCGGGAGGCGATGCGGTCGGTCTGCAGTTCCGCCCCGGCGACGATGTCCGGCACGAGTTCGAGGCACGCGGCGACCGTGTCGTACGCGTCGAACATCGCCAGCTTGTCCTCCTGCAGGTCCCGGTTGTACGCCAGCGGCAGCCCCTTCAGCAGGACGAGCAACTGCGGCACCGCGGCGATCACGCGGGCCGACTTGCCGCGGATCAGCTCCAGCACGTCGGGGTTCCGCTTCTGCGGCATGATGGACGAGCCGGTGGTGTACGAGTCGGGCAGCGTGACGAAGCCGAACTCGTTCGAGAACCAGATGATCCACTCCTCCGCCCAGCTGGAGAGGTGCGTCGCGATCAGCGAGAGGTCGAACACGAACTCGGCGAGGTAGTCGCGGTCGCTGGAGACGTCGAGGCTGTTGGCGGCGACGGACTCGAACCCGAGCAGTTCGGCCGTCAGCTCGCGGTCGAGCGGCAGCGACGAGCCGGCGAGGGCGGCCGTCCCGAGCGGCGAGACGTTCACCCGCTTGCGGCAGTCGGCCAGCCGGTCGCGGTCCCGCTGGAACTTCTCGACCCACGCCAGCCACGCGTGGCCCGCCATCACGGGCATCGCCCGTTGCAGGTGCGTGTAGGCCGGCAGCACGACGTCGACGTCACGGTCGCAACGGCCGACGAAGGCGCGTTGGGCGTCGGCGAGCAGGCCGTCGATCGTGTCGATCGCTTCGCGGGTGAAGAGCCGGAGGTCGGTCGAGACCTGGTCGTTCCGACTGCGGCCGGTGTGGAGCTTGCGGCCCACGTCGCCGAGCCGTTCGACGAGCCGGGACTCGACGTGCATGTGCACGTCCTCGAGGGCGGCGGAGAACTCGACTTCGCCGCGGTCGAACTCCTCGCCGATGCGGCCCAGTTCGCTGCAGATCGCGTCCCGTTCGTCGTCCGTGATCAGGCCGACCTTGGCGAGCATGGTCGCGTGGGCCCAGGACCCGCGGACGTCGTACGGGGCGAGGCGGGCATCGAAGCTGATGGACTCGGTGAAGGCCTCGACTCGGGGGTCGGTCTCCCCCTGGAATCGTCCGCCCCATGCTTTCTCGGCCACGCGTCGCTCCGGTCCCGTTGGTGCAAGTGTCGTTCTGAACGGAGATTACGAGTGCCGAGGACGGCGGTCAACGGGCCAGCGTCGCGTCCGCTCACGATCGGCTGTCGATCGACTGCGGGCCCCTCACCCCGGCCCTCTCCCCGAGGGAGAGGGAGCCAGATGGCCTCTCGACAACGGTTCGAGGGGGTCGCTAATTTGGGAAAGAGACGCAAGTGCGGGCCTTTTCACCGAGACTGGCGACGTTCCGGAGACGGCAATGCGAATCCTTGGACTGTGCGGACTGTTGTGTGCGACATCGACTTGGGCCGTCGGTCAGGATCTGGTCATCGAACCGGCCGGGACGACGGAAGTCGCTCAGCCGGCGCTCGAGGCTCCGCCGGCTCCGGCGGGTGACGAGTGGACGATCCAGATTCGTCCCAAGGCGACTGCGAACGAGGCGGGCAAGCTGACGACCGAGTACGCCCGGCTGTACGACGCGATTCCGTTCAGCCGGGCCGAGTGGCTGGCGAACGCCTCCTACCGGCACGACTCTGCGATGGCCCTCCTGACCGGCCAGCCGATCAACGGCCGAACGGCTCCCACGCGGCTACTCGAGGAGTACCAGGACCCGCGGACGTACCGCCGGACCTTCTTCCCGCGGCTCAGCCCGGCCGACATCCACTACCAGTACGGCTACGGCTACCGCTTCGGCCGGTTCGGCTTCGGCTGGCCGGGGGCCGGCGTCTACCGGTACGGCTACGGGTACTGACCCCGTGAGACGGACTTCCAATCCGTCCAGTCGCCGACAGTGAAGACGCTCCGACGGATTGGAAATCCGTCCCACAAAGGATGGCCCGCCGGTACGATCACCGGCGGGCGTTTTCGTGCGCCGAGCCCGAGTGTCCGTTGAACCGACGAGCCCGATGTCCGAGACCTACGACTTCGAACCGCCCCGGCGAGCGTCCGCGTCGCGATGGCTGTGGCTGATTCCGGTCGGCTGCTTCGGCGTATTGTGCTGCCTCGTCGCCTTCACGTTCGGCATCGTGGCGATCGTGTTCGCCGCGATGCGGAGCACGTGGGCCTATCAGGAAGGCTTGAAGCTCGCGAAGGCGGACGCGGAGGTCGTGCGGGAACTCGGTGAGCCGATCGAGCCGGGCTGGTTCGTCAGCGGATCGTCCCGGACGAACGGAGCCGCCGGGCGTGCGGAGTTGGCGATCCCGGTCACCGGTCCCAAGTCGGCCGGCACGCTGTACGTCGTCGCGAACAAACGGCAGGGCCAGTGGTCGTTCGAGGAGGTCGACGTGGTCGTCGACGGCCGACCGGAACCGATTGACCTGCTCGAAGAACCCGAGCCACCGGTCGATCCATAGGAGATGGAACGGACGATGCTCGAAGCCTGGCTCGCCGGCGAAGTGCCACACGCCGTGATGGCCGACTGGTGCGAGGAACGCGGAATCGTGTTTCCTCGGATGTTCGGCGGGGCCGTTCACCGGTGCCGTACGCCAAATCGGGTCGGTCGCCTAGCGGCCTCGTCAGGACGCGTCCGCGAGGTTGAGTTCGAGGAACTCATCGTCGAGATTCCCGACCCGACTGCATGGTCGTGGTCGAACTCCAGAGTTCAGTTGGAGGTTCGGCTTGCGAATCTCATGGATGACACAATGCGTGAATTGGACCGCATGATGCGAGTGTCGGTCTCCGGATCACGGACCGGACACGCTTCCGAGGCAACCCGCGTTGCCGTGCCTCGTCGTGGCTCTCGTTCGAGCGGACGAGATGCCTCGCGATCGGGATCGCGGAACACGGGCGAGTGAAGTGAAGTAGGGTGGGCTTTGCCCACCGGCCCGTCGATCCGCGGTCGAGGTGGGCAGAGCCCACCCTGCGGGTTGGCTCCGCGGGGCGGGTTTCCAACCCGTCTGGCCGCCGAAGGTAAAGGCGTTCGGACGGATTGGAAATCCGTCCTACGATGGGTGGCCCGCCGACCTGGGGGCTGCGTCGCGGGTTCCGGAGCACGTCTACGCCTTAACGTCTGCCCCACAGACCGGGCAGGTCGTTGCGGTCGCGGAGATCGACTCACCGCACTTCGGGCACGGCATGGTCGCGCTCGCCTGGTCGTGGGGCTCGGCCTCCTCCAGCGCCTTCGGGTTCTTCGTGCAGTACGCCCCGAAGGCGGCGAAGACCATTGCGAACAGCAGGTAGCCGAGGGCGATGCCGTGGGCTCGGAAGGCGAAGGCGCCGTCGCCGGGGGACTGGCCGAGGAACAGGAAGTCGACGTTGTTGCCGCTGACCTGGTAGGCGTGCATCAGGCCGACGGCCGAGAACAGGCAGGCGACGAGTGACCACGCGGCGGCCGTGAAGAAGCGGCGGTCGACGAGGAAGGCCGAGATCGCGGCGAGGATCATGCAGGTGAAGATGTAGCCCCGCTCGACGACGATCATGCCGTGCAGCAGGAAGCCGTTGAACTCGATCGACAGGTCGGCTTCGAGCAGCTGCTGCACCGTCACCGTGTTGCCGAAGAACGACGACGTGACGAGGCCGCCGACGGCGACCGTCATGCCCCACGCGGCGATCGCCGGGAACAGGCCGGTGGCGACGGCGGGGGCGTGTTCGCGGGGCGTGGTCTGGAAGGCCTGAGCCGTGATGATGATGCCGATCCAGAGCACGATGGCGATGCCGGCCTCGAGCGGGACCACGGCGCTGATGACGCCGACGGTGCCCGTCAGGCAGACGAGCGTGATGACGATGCCGTTCAGCGTGGAGTACCCGGCCCTGGCCCCGAGGCCCTTCCAGCCGGGGTGGCCGATGTAGATCGTCGTGGGGAAGCAACTGCCGAAGAGGGCGGCGGCGATGGTGCCGAGGCCGTTGACGGCGAGCGAGCTGCGGGTCTCGAACGGGTCGCCGGCCGCCTCGGCCGACTCGATGTTCTGCAGGCTGCCGACGACGTTGAACAGCCCCATCGGCACGATGACCGACAGGTACCCGAGCCACGTGGCCGGGTTGGCGAGCGCGGCGAAGAGGTCGGTCGCCAGGCGGGGCACGTAGAAGCCGATGCTGCCGGTCGCGGCCTGCACCTCGGCCGGCTGCATGGCGGGCCCGGCGACCGACTCCGGCAGGACGAACGGGAGCGTCCACGCGAGCGCCGTGCCGAGCGCGACGGCGACGAGTCCACCGGGCAGGTTCAGCGTGCCGAGGGCGCGGACGAACGTGTTGTGCTCCCCCCCGGCGAGGCCGCGGAGGCCGGGGAGTTCGGACAGCGACGGGAACGCGACGCCCGAGAAGTACGTGATGAGGACGACCGCCATCGGCGCCATGGCGACCAGCGGCCGTTGGAAGATCTGCAGCGCGAAGGTCATCGCGATGAAGCCGATGGCGATGCCGGCGAGCGTGGAGAGCAGGGCGGCCCGCGGCGTGTGCTTGCGGATCGCGTCGGCGACGAACGCCCCGAGGAACTCGATGAGGCCGCTGCCGAGGCAGGCGACGAGGCCCATGGTCCACGCGTGCCGGGCGGCGGCGACCGGTTCCATGCCGTCCGCCTTGGCGACGTTGAAGGCGGGGATCATCACGAAGAACAGGAAGACCAGCAGCGAGGGGGTGTTGATGCCGTACGGCAGGGCCGTCACGTCGTCGCGGCCGGTCTTCACGGCGAGCTGCCGGGCCTGCCACGCGTAGAACAGGTTGCCCAACAGTAGACTGACGGCCGCCCCCGGCAGGATGTACGCCAGCAGCAGCCCGCTGGTCGCGGGGGCGCCCGTGCTGATGCCGGCCAGCCCGATCAACTGGGCGATGAGCAGCAGCTGGACTAGGTTGTCGA
>JANQQW010000185.1 GCA_028284885.1 Planctomycetaceae bacterium | reverse complement strand
ACGGCCGTGGTGAGGTCGCGAACGTGGTCTCGCATCAAGCCGGCCCCTCCAGTCGCGTCGCCTCCTCGTAGAACCGCCGCTGCAGGTCCCACATGTCTCGGCGAATCCGCAGGTCGACGTACGCGAAACTCCACGGGACCCGGACGAACGGGTACGTCGCCACCGACCAGAACGCGAGCATCGCGGCGAACCCCGGCGACGTGTACAGGAAGCGGTACAGCTCGCCGGAGTCGTAACGGCCCCACAATTCCTGGGCCCGGTCGAGGAACACCGTCCACTGGAACAGCCCGCGGAGTGCCATCTCGGTGCCGACCAAGGCCACGACGACCAACACCAGCCACAGGAACGTCCAACCGCACATCGCGAGGTACAGCTCGGTCCGTTCCTGCTTGACGAGTTCGCCCGTCCGCCGCCGAGCGCGGCCGGTTCCCTTGCGGTCCAGCACGGCGTCCTCGGGCTGAAAGCTGCCTGCCAACCCCAGGAACGGCGGCACGGCCAACTGGATCAGGATGCCCACGAAGATCCAGCCCGGCATCTCGAACAGGACCAACGACAGCGAGACGCCCCCCCAGTTGAGGAACCGGTTCAGCAGCGTTGGACCGGCCACCCGGAGGAACAGGTTGCCTCGAGGCGTTCGCTCGAACGCCTCGGACGCGAGTCGCCGTCCGAACTCGATGCCGAGCGGCCACGTCACCACGGCCACCACCAGCAGCACGGCTCGCAGGTCCCACTCCAGCACGCGGACGAGCATCCAGCAGAGCACGCCTGCCGCCACGGCGAACGGCAGCGTGCTGCGGTACACGGCCAACAGGTTCCGGCCGATCCAACGGAACCCCACGTCGAACTGGTTCAGCGACGAACGCGGGACGAGGTCGATCCCCAGCCCGCCGGAGGCGGTCCCGCTCACGTCTCCACCTCCTCGTCCTGCACGGCGTCCCGCCCGGCGAGCGCGAGGTAGAGGACCACGAGCACCCAGAGTCCCGTGCCGACGAGGTACTTCAGCGCGGACGGAATGGGGGCCGGGGACCAGAACGCCTCGATGAGAGCGGCGACGACCAGCATGGCGGCCGCCCCGCCGGCGATGCGGACGGCGTCGAGCCCCTTGTCCTGCAGCGACTCGAACAGCGTCCGGTTCCCGCGGTGCAGGATCGCGTCCCCCAGCATCAAGCCGGCCCCGCCGGCGATCGCGATGGCCGTCAGCTCGAACGAACCGTGCGAGATGACGAAGCTCGTGAAGGCCCGCCCGTGCCCGGCGGCCAGCACGTAGCCGAAGACCGAGCCGAGCACGAGCCCGTTGAACAGCAGCGTGTAGACGGTCGGCAGGCCAAGCAGGATGCCACTGCCGAACGCCCGCAAGGCGATGCCGACGTTGTTCCAGACGTAGAAGCCGGCCATGCCGGCCCGCCCCTCGTCGAACTCCGCGCCCTCCATCTCCGCGTCGTGGTCGTACATCTCCTCCATCTGCACCAGCTGTTCCCTGGGCAACACGCGGGCCGCGAGATCCGGGTTGGCCCACACGACGAACCACGCCACGAAGAAGGGCAGGAAGAACAGCGCCGACCCGGCCCAGAAGTAGCCGATGTGCCGACGGAACACGCGCGGGTAGCCGACGGTGAGGAACCGGACCAACGCCCGCAGATGGCCGGGCGGGGCCGTGTAGAAGACGCTGTGGCCGCGGGCGACGAGGTCGTTCAGGTAGTCCGCCAGCTCGTCGCTCCAGCCCTGCGAACGGACGGTCGCCAGGTCGCTGCAGACGAGCCGGAACAACCGGGAGAAGGTCTCGGCCTTCGCGTGCCCCATGCCGGAGGCGGCCCGCCCCTCGAGCCGGTCGACGAGCCGCTCGAACGCCTGCCAGTCTGCGCGGCGGTGCTTCACGAAGTCGCGACGGTTCACAGCGGCGACCTCCGGGAGCGGTCCCTTCGTGCGTCGGGCTGCCAGTTCTCGAACGGGTTCGACGGCTCCGAACGGGACGCGAACGGGTCGTCCTCGTCCGGCACGACCTCCACGGCCACGTCGGTCCCCTCGTCCTCCTTGCGGGCGAACGTGACGTACACCTCGGCGAGGAAGGCCATGGGGTAGCTGTCCAGCCGCTTGCGGTCCCCCTTGTAGTCGAGCTTCTGGGCGAGCACGCGGGCGAGCCGGGCCGCCACCTCGTGTCCCCGCTCCGGCGGGATGCCGCTGGGGCCACGACGGCCGAGGAACTCGTCGATCAGCGTCAGCGTCGAGCGAGACGGAACGTAGCTGCCGATCTCGGTCCGCTTCAGCGGCGCGATCCGCTCGACGATGATCGGCTCGCTGGGCAACCGGGCAGACCGCTCCGAGACGACGACCGTGTTCGCCACGAGATCCCCCAGCCGTTGGAAGTTCTTCGTCAGCAGAAGACAGACGACCGTCGGCAGGAACAGCAGCACGAGGTCGCCCGCCCGCAGCAGGTTCCGGATGACGGCCCCCCAGAACGTGATCGGGTAGCCCTGCTCCTGGATCACGCGGAGCCCCATCATCCGCTTGCCGACCGTCCGGCCGTTGAAGCAGCCCTCGCAGACGACGTAGTAGGCCCACTGCAGCAGGAACAGGGCGAACAGCATCACGCCGGCCGACATGCCGGGCAGCACTTCGCCGATGATGCGGAAGACGATCGCCAGCACCGCGAAGATCAGCAGCCGCACGACGAAGTCGATGGCGTAGGCGACCGCTCGGGGCGCGGGGCCGGCGAGCTGCCGCAGCAGCACGACGTTCTCCGGCGTCTCGATCCGCAACTGCAGCCCGACCGGCGGCGCCTCGCGGGCGTCCGTGAGCCGGTGCGGAACGGCCTCGGTCTCGACGCGTTTCTCCAACGAGGGACGGGCCGCAGCGGTGGACAACGCATCCCTCCGAGGAGTCGGCAGGCAGCCGGGACGGCGAGTGGAAGACGAACGAACATGCTAACCGTCCCGCTCAGCCGGTTCCACGACGGACTTCGGCGACCGTGCCTCCGATTTCTCGTGGTGATTCCACGCTGGAGCGACTCGACAGTCATGCCCCCTCTCCCCCGCTGACGACGTCGTTCGCGGAAGCAGAGCGATTGCGGGAGGAAGGGTTGGGGAGAGGGGGCAGAGGAACGGTCCCAAACTCGCCACCTGTCTTCGGACGCACGTCTTCGGCAACCGGCTCCTTGGACAGAGGCTGTCCAAGCTGGACAACCCGTCGGCGCGCCGGTCCGTAGGTGCCGCGTCACCCCGCCCGGAATCCACGTGAGTACGGCTGGGAACGCGGTTTGCACACCAAGTCCGCCGAACAAGACGTCCAACCGAACGGCCCCCCCGCTGATGCCACGATTGAGAACCAACACCCGCTGCGGCTTCACACTCATCGAGTTGCTGGTGGTGATCGCCATCATCGCGATCCTGATCGCGCTGCTGCTCCCCGCCGTGCAACAGGCCCGGGAGGCGGCGCGGCGGTCGCAGTGCAAGAACAATCTCCGCCAAATCGGCCTCGCCGTTCACAACTACCAGTCCGCCTACGGCCTGCTCCCGATGAGTGCCGCCATTCCGGACGCCGGCTACGGGGCCGGGACCAACAACGGGTCTTGGAGCGTCCACGGCCGCATCCTGCCCAACCTGGAGCAGGGGAACCTGTACGAGTTGGTCGATCTGCAGGTCTCGTGGGACTCCACGCCGGCCATCAACGGCGTTAAGGTCCCCGTCTACTCCTGCCCCAGCGACCCGGGCAGTGACCGCGAGCGGGTCTTCACGGACGGACGGCCGACGCTGTACCCCACCACCTACGGCTTCAACTACGGAACGTGGTTCGTCCACGACCCGACGACCGGCCAGGGCGGCGACGGGGCGTTCTTCCCGAACTCCGAGCTGTCGTTCCGCGACTTCACCGACGGCACCAGCAACACGCTGATGGTGGCCGAGGTGAAGGCCTGGCAGGACTACACCCGCAACGGCGGCCCCGCCAGCACGACCGCCCCCAACACGCTGGCCGAGGCCGAGGCCGCCATCGCCACCGGAGGCACCTTCAAGGGGACCGGGCACACCGAGTGGGCCGACGGACGTGTCCACCACTCCGGCTTCACCACCGTGCTCACGCCCAACACCAACTCCATGTACGACAACGCCGGGACCATGGTCGTCGCCGACTACAACTCCTGGCAGGAGGGGAAGGACGACAACGGGGACGGCGCCATCGACGCCCCCACCTACGCCGTCATCACCTCCCGCAGCTACCACACCGGCATCGTCAACGTCGCCATGATGGACGGCTCCGCCCGCTCCGTCAGCGAGAACGTCAACGTCGCCCTGTGGCGCGCCGCCGGCACCCGGGCCGGGGGCGAGGTGAACGCTCTCCCCTGATCTTCCCCCCGCGCCTCGACCGGCGCTGTAGAATTCCAAGACGGAACCTCCAACCCGAAGGCCGAACCATGCCCCGCACCCTCGCGGCCACCCTCGTCGTCGTCTCGCTGCTCGGCACCACCCGCTCCGCGACCGCCGGACCGGACGAAGCGACCTTCAAGAAGACCCGCACCGCCGCCGTCAACTTCCTCCGCAACAGCCAGGAGGACGACGGCAGCTGGACGACCTCCAACTCGCCCGGCATCTCCGGACTCGTCGTCTTCTCCCTGCTGGAGAGCGGCCTGCCCGCCGACGACCCGACCGTCGCCAAGGGGCTGAAGCACATCGAGTCGTTCGTCCGCGACAACGGCGGCGTCTACGCGGAGGGGAGCAAGCACCGGAACTACGAGACCTGCATCTCGCTGCTCGTGTTCGGCCGGGCCAACGCGGCCCTCGCCCGGGCGGGTGACGACTCGGCCCCGTACGCCAAGCGGATCGTCGCCGCCGAGAAGTTCCTCAAGGACATCCAGTGGGACAAGGGCGAGGGGATCGAGGACACCGACGTGAACTGGGGCGGTGCCGGGTACGGCGGCGGCGGGAACCGGCCCGACCTCTCCAACACGGCCTTCCTCATCGAGGCCCTGAAGGAGGCCGGCGTGAAGGAAGACGACCCCGCCATCCAAGCGGCCCTCGTCTTCGTCTCCCGGACCCAGAACCTCGAGTCCGAGCACAACCAGACCGAGCACGCCGCGAAGATCAACGACGGCGGCTTCTACTACACCCCGGCGGCCGGCGGACAGACGAAGGCCGGCACCACCGAGAACGGCGGCCTTCGCAGCTACGGCAGCATGACCTACGCCGGACTCAAGAGCATGATCTACGCCGGACTCACCCCCGAAGACCCCCGCGTGAAGGCCGCCCTCGAGTGGGCCGAGAAGAACTACACCCTCGAGGAGAACCCCGGCATGGGACAAGTCGGCAAGTTCTACTACTTCCACACGCTCGCCAAGTCCCTCTCCACGCTCGGCAAGGAGACCGTCACCGACGCCGAGGGGAACGAGCACCAGTGGCGAGCCGAACTCGTCGCCGAGCTCGCCGAGCTCCAGAAGGGGAACGGCGCCTGGCTGAACGAGGCCAGCCGTTGGTACGAAGGCGACCCCAACCTCGCCACCGCCTACGGCCTGATGGCCCTCGCCTACTGCGAACCGAAGGCGGAGTGAACTGCGTGTCGACCGACGTCGCGACCGAGTCCGCCGCTCCGACCCCCGTCCGCTGGAGCCCCGAGCAGTTCCAGCGGATGACGGCGGCGGGGCTGCTTCCCGAAGCGGCCGGCCACGAGCTCGTCGAGGGGACCGTCTACCGGATGTCACCCCTCAACCCGCCGCACACCACGGCCGTCCTCCAACTGGAGGCCGAGCTCCGCGAGTTGCTCCCGTCCGGGTACCACGTCCGCACGCAGCAGCCGCTGACCGTCGGCGACAGCGCTCCGGAGCCCGACCTCGCTGTCGTTCGCGGCCGGATTCGCGACTTCGCCACCGCCCACCCGACCAACGAGGACGTTGCCCTCGTCGTCGAGGTGGCCGACGCCAGCCTGCCGTTCGACCGCACGACGAAGCTCGCACTCTACGCCGCCGCCGGCATCCCGGCGTACTGGATCGTCAACCTCCGCGACCACCGCATCGAGGTCCACGACAACCCGACGAGCACGGGCGAGTACGCCAGCCGTGCGACCGCGTCCGGCGACGGACGCGTCGCCCTCCTCGTCAACGGCGAAGAAGTCGGGGCGATCGCGTCGAACAGCGTGATCGCCTGACGGCCTCACACCAAGATCGGCCGCAGCTCGATCTCCACGCGGCCCCGCCACTCGCCGCCCGGCTCCAACACCTGCAGACCGCCGTCGACGTCGCGGCCGGCGAGGTTGATCGCGTCCGTCGTGCAGGTGTACGGCTCCAGGCAGATCGACGGCCGGTTCGGTGGCGTGAACACGACCAGCTCCCGGAACGCCGCGTCCGCCCGCTGCACGAGTTCCAGCCCCGCGAGCTCGTCGTAGATCCTCGACTCGACCACCTCGGCATCCGTCGGCAACCCGGTCAGCACGTCGTCCATCTGCAAGTCCGTGAACCGGGCCCCTTCCCGCAGATCCTTCTCCGGCGAGACGGGCAACCGCTTCCCGGTCGGCAGGCAGTCGACCAGCTCCCACTCCTCGCTCGCCGGCGCCTCGACCACGCAGTTCGGCAGCGTCCCCTCCTCGCCGAACGGCAGCGTGAAGTACGGGTGCGTCCCCAACCCCCACGGCAAAGGCCGGTGGTCCGGGTTCGCCACCTTGAAGTCGCACCGGAGCGTCGCCCCCGACAGCGTGTACTTCGCCTCTAGCACGAAGTCCGCCGGCCAGAGCGCCAACCGGTCCGGGGCGTCCACGCTCAGCTGGAACTCGCCGACGACGAAGTCCGCCCCCGCGTCCGTCACCCGCCACGGCCGGTCCAGACAGAAGCCGTGGATGGCGTTGTCCTTGTTGTAGCCGACCAGCGACTCCGGCAGCTCGTACGGCGTGCCTTCCCACTCGTACCGCCCTTTCGTGATCCGGTTCGGGTACGGGAACAGGATCGGAATCCCACTCCCACTCGGCCGCTCCCCCGTCTCGGCGAACCCGTCCAGCGTGTCGACGACCGACACCGTCCGCTCCCCGACCTTGGCCAGGAACTCGAAGCAGTTGAACCCGTGCTCGACCGAAATCCGGGCACTCGAACCGGCACTGCTCAACGTCTGAATCGTCACGGCGGGGCTCCCACGGGGTCGTTCACACGGGTGAACGGGCCAGCATAACGCATCGAGCAGACGTTCCAATCACCCCCGCCCCCCCCCCTGTAGGGGCCGCACTCCGTGGCGGCCCTGCGGTCTCCGTGTCGATCAGCCTCCGGTCCTTCAACCAAGTCGCTACTGCCGCACACCGCAAGTCTCTCGCGCTCGAACACCGAACGACTTCAGCGCGCAGGGCCGGCACGGAGTCCGGCCCCTACAGCACTCGCGGAGGTCGCACGGCGACGACCCCTTGGATCCCGCACCCCGGTCGCGGTAGACTTTGGAATCGAAGATCGTCGATGGATCCCGAGGCCGGGATCGGCACCCGAGGTGCACCCACACAGAGGTCAGGAGTCTCCCATGCTCGTCGTTCCCGGTGGTTGGTCGAAGGACACCTGTGACGGTCTCACGCGGCGTGACCTGCTTCGCGTCGGCGGGTCGGCGGCGTTCGGGCTCTCGCTGCCGATGCTGCTCCGCGGCGAGGCGGCCGCCAACGAGACCGGTGCCCGCTACGGCGGCCCCGGCTTCGGCGTCGCCAAGCACGTCATCCTCTGCTACCTGCAGGGCGGCCCCAGTCACCTCGACCTCTGGGACCCCAAGACCGACGTCCCGGACAACGTGAAGTCGGTGTTCGAACCAATCGACACGAAGCTCCCCGGCGTCCAGTTCACCGAGCTGCTCCCCAACCTCGCCCAGCAGGTCGACAAGACCACGCTGCTGCGGGCGATGAGCTACACGCCGAACGGTCTCTTCAACCACACGGCCGCCATCTACCAGATGCTGACCGGCTACACGGCCGACAAGGTCAGCCCCAGCGGCCAGCTCGAACCGCCCAGCCCGAAGGACTTCCCGAACTTCGGCTGCAACATCGTCAAGCTGAAGCCGATCAGCGAGCCGACGCTCCCCTACGTGATGATGCCCCGGCCGCTGCAGGAGAGCAGCGTGATCGGCAAGGCGGGCACCGCCGGCTTCCTCGGCCGCGCCTACGACCCCTACTACCTGTACCCGCCCGGCGACGACATGGACATGTCCAAGATGGACAGGATCAACGTCGCCGACCTCGAACTCCGGCAGGGGCTGACCAAGCCGCGGATGCAGCGACGGGCCGCCCTGCGGGACACGATCAACGACGGGCTCGCCAGCCTCGACAAGGCGGTCGAGAGCTACGCCCTCGACGAGTACTACGACAAGGCCCTCGGACTCGTCCTCTCCGGCCGCGCCCGCGACGCCTTCGACCTGAAGGCCGAGAAGGACGAGGTTCGCGACCGCTACGGCCGGAACACGTTCGGCCAGAGCTGCCTGCTCGCCCGGCGACTCGTCGAGGCGGGCACGCGGGTCGTCGAGATCAACTGGCCGAAGGTCGCCAACAGCAACAACCACTCGTTCGACACGCACTCCGGCCTCAGCAAGCGGCTGAAGGACCAGGCCGCCCCCATGCTCGACTCCGGCCTCGCCGCGCTCATCGAGGACCTCGACCAGCGAGGCATGCTCGAGGAGACGCTCGTCGTCGCCGTCGGCGAGTTCGGCCGCAGCCCGAAGCGGGGCCTGTCGACCAGCGGAAACAACAACTCGGACGACGGACGAGACCACTGGCCGTACTGCTACACCGCGGTCGTCGCCGGCGCGGGCGTCAAGCGGGGCCACGTGCACGGCCAGTCGGACGAGACCGCCTCCGCCCCGGTCGACGGGGCCGTCCACCCGACGGAACTCCTCGCCACCATCTACCACAGCGTCGGCCTGAACCCGCGGATGGAGGTCCTCAACCACCTCGGCCAACCGCGCGAGATGGTCAAGGGGGACGCCGTCGTCGAGATCCTGCAGTGACCGGTCGGGCAACGACCGCTGTCAGGGCGTCGGCAGCGTGACGAGGTGGGTGAAGTCGCGGAGCAGCTGGATCAGGTGTCGTCGGTCCGGCGTGAGCGACGACTTGCGGACGAAGCCCGCGATGCCCAGCTCGTAGGCCTCTCGAACGGAGTCCCGGTCGTCCGTCGAAGAGACGACGAACACCACGGTCGTTCGCAACGCCGGGTCCGCTCGGAGTTCTCGCAGAAGCCCGAGCCCCCCCATCCGCGGCATCTCAAGGTCGGTCAGCACGACCGTGTTCGACGCCGTCGTCGCACCGGAGCGAAGGCGCTCGAGTGCCTCGACGCCGTTCTGTACCGTCGAGACGGGACAGCGGAGGTCGTACGTCTCCGCGGCGTAGCGGAAGGACTTGATGTGAAGCGGGTCGTCCTCGACGACCAAAAGGTGGGGTGGGTTCGCCATGACGTGCCGTTCGCGAGCCGCCGACCGTTCCACGGTCGTGGTCGGCCCGTCCCGGCGTCTCGGGCGATCGCGTTCGGGGGGCCGGTGGGAATTCCGGAGTCTCGGGACACGGCGGAACGGTTACCATCGTGAAACGACGATTCCGGGCCCGCGAACTGGACGAGGTTCGAGATGAACCCGCACCAAGTGACGAATCGTGTCTGGCTGCTCGACGACAAGGCCATCGTGCGGCACCGCGTCGATCTCTCGCCGTTCGACTGCGAGACCGAGTCCGTCGCCCACGAGTTCTGCGCGACCGACGCTCGGCTGTACGTCACGACCGACGCCTCCCGGGAACGGGTGCTGGCGACCTGCATGCTGGCCATGCAGTCCGGTGAGCCGCAACGGCTCGAGGACGTCTCCGCCTCGACGGTGGTCGGCGGCCGACCGTTCACCTGCTCCGGGCTCGTGCTGCCGCTGGACGAGCCGATCCGCCTGCTGACCGTGCTCTACGACCTGCGGTTCGACGACTCGGCGCTCACGCCGAAGGAGGCCGAGGTGGTCGCCTGCCTCGCGCGGGGGGAGAACCCGGTCGAGACGCTCGACATCGAGCCCTCGACCGTGACCACGCACAAGTCGAACGCGAAGCGGAAGCTCGGCGTGGAGAACGACGTGGCCCTCGGCGCCTGGGCAGCCCGGAACGGACTCGTCTGACGAGTCGCTACGCCGGCGTCACGGCGAGGTCGTTCCAGACACGGCGGACGCCCGCCAGGCGACGGACCTGCTCCTGAGCCATCTGCTTCTCGAACCAGGTTCGAACCCGGCCCGTGATGCGGACCTCGTCCTCCTCGACGACGACGTCGAAACGTCCGCCTCGGACGAAGGTGCTCTGCTCGAGCGTGTGGAGGACCAGATCGCGAAGATCGTGCGGCGTGTGCAGAACGTGCTGAGCGGACATGGCAGGGCGGGACGGCTTGAGGGCGTGAAAGGCAGTCCCTGCCCGAACCAGAACCCGGGGCCGCTTCCGTCGGGGTCCGCTCTCGGGATCGGCTCGTGGACCGGCCGACCGGCAGACTTTCCCTTCTCGAACGACTCCACGAACGGGGAAAGAAGGCCGCGACCCGCACGACCGTTGCGCGCGGAGAAACCGGGGTGGACACGATTCCCGCGATTCGTAGAATCCCGCCCGCCTCGCGTCAGGGTCGTCCCCAGCGACCCTCGCCGCACCGGGCCAGACACCTCGGACACGACCCAACCGGCGGAGTCGTCCCCGCGACCCCGCCACCCGTCCCGTCGCCCACGAATGTTCGCCGACTCGGCGAATCCCCCGCAATTCGAATCGACCCGCCCCCTGGGCACGCACCCGCGGCCCCGACCGGGTCCCACCCGCGAGGACTCCCTCATGCGCACGAAATCACGGACGATTTCCGTCGCATCCGTGCTGCTCGTCTCCACGACGATCGGCTGTTCCAACTACCAGCCCTACGGCCAGCCCGGCTACTACGGCTACGGGCAACCGGTCTACACGGCACCCGGCGGGTCGTACGTCGCGCCCGGCACCATCACGCCCGTGCCGCCCTCCGGGGGAACGTTCGTCGCCCCGAACGACCCGCAGGCCCGGAACATCGGGATCGGCGGAGACGCCCCCTCGTTCG
>JANQQW010000179.1 GCA_028284885.1 Planctomycetaceae bacterium | reverse complement strand
ATCCGTGCGACCATCTCGCTCGCCGCCGGGTCGCCCGGCTGGATCGCCTCGGCGGCGATCGCCGCGGCCCGGTCGTCGAGTCGCAGATCCGCCTTGCGGCTCTCTGCGTCAGGGCCGTGGCAGGCGAAGCAGGTCCGCGCGAGCACGGGCCTCACGTCGCGACCGAAGTCGGCCGGCTCGTCCTCCGCCGAAGCGGTCGCCGTGAAGACGAGCCACGACAGCGCGAGGAGGAGGACGCAGCGGCGTGGGTTGTCGGACAAGTGCCCCTCCGGTCCGACCTCTCGTCGGAGCGTTCGTGGTCTGTCGATCCGGGTCGTCGCCGTCGAGTCGCGAGGGTCAGGCCCGGATCTCGGTGATCTGCTTGGTGGCGATGCCGATCGGGCGGTCCAGCGGCACGCCGGCGCAGGAGAGCAGCGTGGTGAGCAGGTCGCCCTGGTTGCCCTTGGTGTTCGGCAGGAAGCGGCCGGTGGCGATCGAGCCGCCCCCCTTGCCGGCGACGACGAACGGCAGGTTCTCCCGGCGGTGCTTGTTCCCGTCCTCGAGGCCGCTGCCCCACATCATGATGCAGTTGTCGAGCAGCGTGCCGTCCCCCTCCTTCAGGGAGTGCATCTTCTTCACCATGTAGGCGAACTGGTCGACGTTGAACTTGGTGATGGCGGCCACCTTCCGGACCATCTCCTCGCGGTTGTTGTGGTGCGTCTGGGAGTGGTGCTTGTCGGTGAAGCCGAGCTCCGGGTAGGCGACGCCGTTCGGCGTGGACCCGATGTACGTGCTGACCCGGGTGGTGTCGGTCTGGAAGGCGAGGACGGTGAGGTCGCACATGACCTGCATGTACTCGCTGCGCTTGTCCCCCTCGGGAATCTTCACCTCGACGGTGGGCGAGTCGCCGCGGTGCGTGGACCGGATGCCCGCCTTCTCCAAGGCCGCCTGCTTCTGCCGGAACTCGATGGCGGCGATCCGTCGTTCCACCGCGCGGACGCTGTCGAGGTACTCGTCGAGCTTCTGCTGGTCGGACTTGGCGAGCGTCCTGCGGAGGTCGCGGGCCCCGCCGAGCACGCGGTCGAGCATCTGCCGGTCGAGCGGGTTCGCCTTGGTGACCCGTCCCGACTCGCCTCGCTTGCCGAACAGCCGGTTCAGCACGTTCCGCGGGTCGATCTCGGCGGGGACGGGCTGCGTGGGCGAACGGTAGCTGCAGTGCGAGTAGTACGCCTCGTGCAGCCCCTCCTGGTTCTCCTTGTGCGTCTGGGGCATGGTCGCCAGCTCGAGCGACGGCAGCGACGTGTGCGCGCCGACGTAGTTCGCCATGATCTGGTCGGCCGAGATCGCGATGTTGACCCGGCTGCGGGTGTCCACGTCCGGGAGCCGCGCGGTCAGCCAGGTCGAGAGCTCGAGCGCGTGCGGCGCCCCGTTGAAGGGCGAGATCGGGACGCCCGCGATCCCCTTCATCACCAGGCACTGGTCGAGCACGGGCTGCAGCGACTCGAGCGCCGGTGGCGGCGACTCGAGGTACGACTCCGGGCTCGCGGGCCAGAACTGGTCCATGATCACGCCGTGGGGCATGTACATGAAGCCGAGCCGGACCGGCGGCTTCGCAGGGGCCTCGCCCGCGGCCCAGCCAAGGGAGTCCATGAAGGGCAACGCGAGCGTGACGCCCAGTCCCCTCAGGCAGCTGCGGCGGTCGATCGGTGTCTGACTCGTCATGGCTGGGCTCCTCAGACTCTACGGTGCGTGAACAGGTAACTCGTGACGACCTCGAGGACGATCGTCTTCAGTCGGTGGTCGTCCTCGGCGACTCGCTTCAGGATCCGGTCGACGACGATCTCGTCGTACCCTTCCAGTTGCCGGCCGAGGGCGTAGGCCGTCAGTCGTTCGGCCAGGTTCCTCGACAGGTCCGCCTTCCGCTCGGCGAGCAGCTTCTTGAGCTCGCCGGGCGAGGAGAAGGTCGCGCCGCCCGGCAGCCGACCCGCCGAGTCGATCGGCCCGCCCGCGGCGTCCTTCTCGCGCCATCGGCCGACGGCGTCGAAGTTCTCCAGTCCGAAACCGATCGGGTCGAGCACGCGGTGGCAGTTCGCGCAGGTCGGTTCCTTCTGGTGCAGCTCGGTCCGCTCCCGGAGAGTCAGCCCCTCGACGCTCTTCGCGTCCTGGTCGTCGAGTTCGGGGACGTCGGCGGGCGGCGGCGGAACCCGCTCCCCCAGGACCTGTTCCAGCACCCACACCCCGCGACGGACGGGGCTCGTCCGGTTGGGGAAGGACGTGGTCGCCAGGACGGCCGGCATGCCGAGGATCCCGCCGCGGTTCGGATCCTCCAGCTCGACTCGCCGCATCTTCGGGCCCGAGACGACCTCGCCGAGGCCGTACAGTTCCGCGAGGTCGCCGTTCAGGAAGGTGTAGTCGCCGTCGACGAAGCGGACGACGCTCTGATTCTCGCGGAGGACGCTCTCGAAGAACAGGCGTGCCTCCTCGACCATCGCCTTTCGCAGCGCGGGTGTCATCTGGGGGAACAGGTCCGGGTCGAACGTCTGGCTCTCCAGCTCCCCGACCCCCAGCCACTGAGCGCCGAATCCGTCGAACAGGGCCCGCGACCGCGGATCGGCGAGGAGGCGTTCCGCCTGGGCCCGCAGCACGTCCGGCTCGTGCAGCTTGCCCTCGTCGGCGAGTGACGACAGCTCGGCGTCCGGCGGCGCCGACCAGAGCAGGTAGGAGAGCCGCGACGCGAGCTGGTGGTCGTCGAGTCGGACGATGCCCCCCTTCCCGCTGGTTCGTTCGGCAGGGGTGATGAACAGGAACTGTGGCGAGACGAGGATCGCCTTGAACATCAGGCCGAGCGACGCCGTGTAGTCCAGTTCGTTCTCCCGGGCGATGTCGAAGACGTCGACGAGGACGTCCAGCTCGGCCTCCGTCGGGGGCCGCCGGTAGGCGTCACGGGCGAGTGTGCGGGCGACCTTTCGGGCGGCCGTCCGCAGGTCCGCTCCGTCGGCCGGTGTCTCGCCGAACAGTCGCCGCTGGACCTCGGTCGGCTTCTCTCCCTCGTCGGCGACGACATGGTCCAGCACGTCGTTGGCGATGCCTAGGAACAGCTCCGACTGCAGCGGCGAGATCGAGTTCAGGTAGCCCTCGCCGAAGACCTCTTCGGGCAGACGGTCGGCGATCGACGGATCGACGCCGTACAGGGCCTGCAGCGTGTTGCCGTACTCCACCTTGGTGAGGCGGCGGATGACGAAGGGCCCCGGGTCGCGGGGGGCGAGGTACTTGAGCTTGCCGATCCAGCCGACGAACTCCTGCCGCTCCTCGTCGGTCGGGATCTTGTCCGCGTACTCGGGCGGCATGTCGTGAACCTTCACGTTCGCGGCCGCCTTCTTCCAGTGCAGGAACGCGGACGCGCTGCCGGGGTTCTTCAGTGCCGACCGAAAGTTGATCCCCGCCTCGGGACGGGGACCGTGACACCGCACGCAGTACTTGTTGACGAAGGGTGTGACCTGGTCCTTGAAGGTCTTCTTCGCGTTGGTCCGGAGCGCGGCCTCGTCCGGGGTCCCGTCGTCGGCCTCCACCCCGCCGGGCGAGACGACCGCCAGGACGAGGGCCACGGCGACGGACCTCGCCGTCGTGCGAACGATGCCGGAGAGTCGTAAAGGCCGCATTCCCGTTGTCCAACTTGATGATGACGAGTGCCGGGCGGAAACCCTGTCGTCCACGTCCGAGCACGGCCCCGCGAGCGTGCCGGACGATCGTGGCCCGGCTACGCGATGACGTCGTGGACCACTCGGCCCTCGACGTCCGTGAGCCGGAAGTCGCGGCCCGAGTAGCGGTAGGTCAGCCGCTCGTGGTCGATGCCCAGCAGGTGCAGCATGGTCGCGTGGAGGTCGTGGACGTGGACGCGGTTCTCGACGGCCTGGAAGCCGAACGGATCCGTGGCCCCGTAGGCCATGCCCCCCTTCACGCCGCCGCCGGCCAGCCAGACGGAGAACCCGTGGTTGTTGTGGTCGCGGCCGTTCGAGCCCTCCGAGACCGGGGTCCGGCCGAACTCGCCGCCCCACAGCACGAGCGTCTCGTCGAGCAGGCCGCGGGCCTTCAGGTCCTTCAGCAGCCCGGCCACGGCCTGGTCGCTGTCCTTCGCCTTGGCGCGGTGCCCCTTCTCGATGTTGCCGTGGTCGTCCCACGGCTGGCCGCTGCCGTAGAAGACCTGCACCATCCGCACGCCCCGTTCGACGAGCCGGCGGGCGACGAGGCAGGAGTCGGCGAAGCGACCTTGGCCGTAGAGTTCACGGACCGACTTCGTCTCTCGGCCGACGTCGAAGGCCTCGCTGGCCTCGGTCTGCATGCGGAAGGCCATCTCCATGGACTGGATCCGCGCCTCGAGCTGGGCGTCGCCGTCCCGTTGCTCCAGGTGCAGCCGGTTGAGTCGCCCCACGAGGTCCAGCTGTCGTCGCTGCGACTCCGGCGTGAGGTACCGGTTCTCGATGTTCTCGACGACCTTCTTCGGGTCGAGGTCGCGGATGTGGCACCCCTGCAGCACGCCGGGCAAGAAGCTGTTGCTCCACAGCTGCGGCCCGACGACCGGCTTGCCGGGGCACAGGACGACGAACCCGGGCAGGTTCTGGTTCTCCGTCCCGAGCCCGTAGCACAGCCACGAGCCCATGCTGGGCCGCACGGGCTGGGTGATCCCGCACGTCATCATCAGGAGCGACGGCTCGTGGTTGGGGACGTTCGTGTGCATCGAGCGGACGACGCAGAGGTCGTCGACGACCTTGCCGATCTCCGGGAAGATCTCGCTGACCTCGAGGCCCGACTCGCCGTGGCGGTGGAAGGCGAACGGCGACTTGAACAGTCCGCCCGTTCGTCGCTCGGTCTTCAGGTCCGCGCCGGGCGGCTTCTCGCCGTGCCGCTTCGTCAGCTCGGGCTTCGGGTCGAACGTGTCGACCTGCGACGGCCCGCCGTTCATGAACAGGTGGATGACGTGCTTCGCCCGCGGCGGAAAGTGGACCGGCTTCGGAGCGAGCGGGTTCGCCCCCTCGGCGGCGAGCAGGCCGTCGTCGGCGAGCAGCCCGGCGAGGCCGAGCGTGCCGAGCCCGGCCCCGGACCTTGCGAGGAGTTCGCGCCGGCTCAACGGCAGGAGATTCGACATGGTTTCCCTCGTCTCAGTCGACGTACAAGAACTCGTTGGCGGCCAGCAGGGCCTGGGCGTACTGCTCCCAGGGAGCGAGGCTGTTCCCCTCGGCCGTTGCCGCCGCCGAGAGGAACTCCCGGCCGACCGCCAGCTCGGTCTCCGTCGGCGGTCGGCCGTAACAGAGCCGGTAGGCGAGGCGAATGCGGTCGTCGTCCGCGTCCGCGGCCTTCTGCACGCGAGCCGCGAGCGCCTTGGCCTGTCGCACGAAGAACTCCCCGTTCAGCACGAAGAGCTGCTGCTGCGGAACGGTGGTGTTCGTCCGGGTGGCGGCGGTGACGTTGGCGTCCGGGAAGTCGAACAGGCGAAGCAGGCCGTCGAGCTCGTGCCGACTGATTCGTGCATAGACGGTGCGGCGCACGTTGCCGGGGTCGGCGAGGTTCGTCGTCGGTCCGCCCAGCGACTCGTCGAGCCGTCCGGAGACGAACAGCAGGGCGTCCCGGAAGGCCTCGACGTCGAGCCGCCGCCGGGACGCACGCCACAGCAGCCGGTTCTCCGGATCGACTTCGAGGGCCCGCGGGTCGGCGTCGCTCGAGAGCCGGTACGTCGCCGACAGCACGACGTCGCGGTGCAACGACTTGACCGACCAGCCGGACTCGACGAACCGCTTGGCGAGCCAGTCGAGCAGCTCGGGATGCGTGGGCCGTTCGCCCAGTTCGCCGAAGTTGCTGCTCGTGCCGACGAGCCCCCGGCCGAAGTGGTGCTGCCAGACGCGGTTCACCATGACCCGGGCGGTGAGCGGGTTCTCGGGGTCGGCGATCGCGGCGGCGAGTGCGGCACGGTCGAAGTCCTCGGCACCCGCATCGACCTCACCTTGGGCGACGGCGGCCGGGTTGCCGGGAACGTCGGCCGGGCGACGCGAGTAGACGAGGAACCGGACACTGGCGGCCGGGCCCTGGTTGGCACCCCCGTCGTCCAGTCCGCCCCGAGCGCGGAACCGCGTGTAGACCGTGTCCTCCGGAATCTTGAAGTGCACGTGCGAGCGAGCGTGGGCACCGATCCCGTAGGCCACCGGCTTCCCGTCGATCTTGAGCTCACCGCCGGACGCGTTCCGCCCCTTGCGGACGGCGTTCCAGCCGGTCGTCGCCTCGACCCAGTCGAGGTCGGTCAGCCTCGTCTCCGTGCCGTCCTCGGCGACGAGTCGTGGCTCGGCCCAGTCGGCCCAGTCGCAGGAGATGCCGTCCCCGGCACCGTCGATCACCAGGTGCAGTTCGCGGGCTCCGTTGAGCGAAACGTCGATCTCCACGGCACGGCCGGGCGTCTTCACGTCGATCCGTTTGCTCGCGAACAGGAGCGGGTCGCTCTTCGACGGCTCGCCGCTCGGCTCGACCGGCGGCTCGTCTTTCGGATCGGCAGCGACGTCGGGGTCCAGGACCTGGAGGAATCGACGCGGAGCGAGTTCGCCCTTCGTCGCCGGGTTTCCGCGAACGTAGACCGGCATCGCCTTCGGTCCACCCTGCAGAACGTGGGCGACCGGGTACTTGGCCGGAACGGACTTCTTCAGCGTGTCGAGTTCGGACCGACGCTTCGCCAGTTCCGTCTTCGCAGCCTCGTCGAGAAAGTGCTTCTCGGCCTCCTTCTCGTTCACGAAGAACGGGCCCCGGCCGTCGTCGCGAATCGCCTTGAGGAGGTCCTTATCCGCCTTCTCCAGCGACTTCTGGTCGCCGTCCATCAGTTTCCGGAGCCGTTCGCCGAACCGCTCGGCGAGCTCGGTCACCTCGGCCGGCGTGGTCGAGTCGTCCGGCTCGTCGTTCGCCTTGATCGCGAACAGCGGCGTCAGGTCGGCGACGACCCGCTCCCGATTCCCGTCGGCGAGGTAGTCGTGCCAACGTTTGACGAAGTAGCCGTGCAGCCCTGACTCCTCGACCGGATCAGCCGTGCCGAGCACGTGAGCGCGCCACGCGTCCACGACGTACTCCGCCGTCCGGTCGGCCTCGCGGCGTGCGCGGCGTGCGCCGATCTCCTTCAGCCACTTCTTGATCTCCCCGTCGGCCGCCTGCACCCGCTTCTGACCTTCGTCGTACGCCTTCACCACCTCGGCCGAGACGAGCGGCGCGTCGGTCAGCCGGGACCCGTTGAAGATGCCGGCCAGCGAGTAGTAGTCACGCGTCGGGATCGGGTCGTACTTGTGGTCGTGGCAGCGGGCACAGGAGACGGTCAGCCCGAGGAACGCCCGCGTGACCGTGTCGACGCGGTCGTCCAGCTCGTCCGCGATCGCCTGCTCCTTCGCCGTGTTCTTGTAGTACTCCGCCCCGAGACCGAGGAACCCGAGCCCGGCGAGCTGCGTGAAGCGGTCGTCGTCCGCGGCGTCGAGGAGGTCGCCCGCGAGCTGCAGTTCGACGAAGCGGTCGTACGGCATGTCCTCGTTGAACGCGCGAATCACCCAGTCGCGGTACTGGTACGCACTCGTCTTCTTGCGGACGGAGAACGTGTGGGCCTGGTCCTCGGCGTAGCGAGCGACGTCGAGCCAGTGTCGCGCCCACCGCTCGCCGTACCGTGGCGAGGCGAGCAGCCGGTCGACGACGGTCTCGTACGCCGTGTCGGACGGGTCCCGCTCGAAGGCGTCGATCTCCTCGGGCGTCGGCGGCAGGCCGGTCAGGTCGAAGGTCACCCGCCGCAGCCACTCCCGGCGGGTCGCCTCGCGCACCGGCTTCAGCTCCGCCCTCGCCAGCTGCCGGGCGACGAACCGGTCGATCTCGTTCCGCCCCCAGTCTCCGGTCGCCTCCGGCACCTCGACCGACGTGACCGGTCGGAACGACCAGAACTCACGGGCGGCCTCCCAGTCGACCGACGGCGTCGCCACCTCGGGCGCCTCGCCGTCGCGCGGGTCGGGCGCGCCCATCTCGATCCACTTCTCGAAGTCGGCGATCACCTTCGGCGGCAGCTTCCCGCTCGGCGGCATGTCGAACGAGTCGTACTTCAACGCCGAGATCAGCAGGCTCTCGTCCGGCTTCCCCGCCACGACTGCCTCGCCGCTCTCGCCCCCTTTCCGCATCGCCTCCCGGGAGTCGAGGTACAGGCCCCCCTTCAACTTCTCCTTCTTCGCCGCCTCGACCGAGTGACACTCGTAGCAGTGGGCCACGAGGACGGGGCGGATGCGGGCCTCGAAGAACTCGACGCCTTCGCCGGTCGGTTCCTCGGCGACCGCGGTCGCGGCGAGCAGGAACGGGGCGAAGAGGAGTCGGAGCAGGCGACAGCGATCGGAGGCCATCGTCGTTCCAGGGGAGGGAGGAGGAGGCGGGGACTCTCGAATCAGCACCCTTGAATGTATCACGAGACCGAATCGAACGAGAAGCATCGTGCCCGACTTCTTGTCCGCCCGACAACGATCTCCTCGGTGAGGCGACTCGCCTCGTTCCGACGATTCGGGGCTCCCGTGTTGCGAGAACCGCCCGCTCCGGTGACAATCGACGCATTCGCGATCGCCGATTCGTGAACCTCCCGCCGCCTCGACCATGCCCACGTCCCTCCTCCTCAGCACCCTCGTCCTCGCCGGCCCGCCGGTCGACGTCGTCGACTTCGAGCTGGACGTGCAGCCGGTGCTGACGAAGCTCGCCTGCAACTCGGGACCGTGTCACGGCAAGGCGCGCGGCCAGAACGGGTTCCAGCTCTCGCTGCTCGCCTTCGACTCGGACTTCGACTACGCGTCGATCGTGCAGGAAGGGCGCGGTCGCCGGCTGTTTCCCGCCGACTCCCGACGGAGCCTGTTCCTGCGGAAGCCGGTGGGGAGCGTGCCGCACGGCGGGGGGAAGCGGCTCGACCCGAACGGCGAGCACTACGCGACGCTGCTCCGCTGGATCGAGCAGGGCATGCCTCGCCGACGGCCCGGCGCCCCGTCCCTGGCCGGAATCGAGGTCGATCCGACCGACCGCCGGCTCGCCGCGAAGGAGACCCAGCCGCTCCGCGTCACGGCCCGCTACTCCGACGGCTCGAGTCGTGACGTCACCTCGCTCGCCTCGTTCCAGTCGAGCGAGTCGACGGTCGCCAAGATCGACGACTCGGGCCTCGTGACGGCCGGTTCGATCGCCGGCGAGGTCGCCGTGACGGCGAGGTACATGAACCACTTCGCCGTGTGCACGGTGGCCGTCCCTCTCGCCTGGGAGGTGCCCCGCGAGACGTTCGAGGAACTGCCGCGTTGGAACTTCGTCGACGGGCACGTCTGGTCGAAGCTCGAACGGCTGCGGATCCCCCCGTCGAATCCGGCCCCGCCGGAGAAGCTCGTCCGCCGACTGTACCTCGACGTCATCGGTCGGTTGCCGACGCCCGACGAGGTGCGTCGCTTCGTCGAGTCCGACGTGCCGCTCCGAGAACGCCGAGCGGCTCTCGTCGAGGAACTGCTCGAACGCCCGGAGTTCGCCGAGCACTGGGCGAACAAGTGGGTCGACCTGCTCCGCCCCAACCCGTACCGGGCCGGCATCAAGGCGACGCTCAACTTCGACCACTGGATTCGCGACCAGTTCCGCCGCAACCGGCCGTGGGACCAGTTCACCCGCGACCTGCTGACCGCGAAGGGGAGCACCTTCCGCAACGGGGCCGTCACGCTGTTCCGCGACCGCCGTTCGCCGGACGAGCTGACGACGATCACCAGCCAGCTGTTCCTCGGCATCCGGCTCGAGTGCGCGAAGTGCCACCACCACCCGTTCGAGGTGTGGGGGCAGGACGACTTCTACTCGTTCGCCGCGTACTTCTCGAAGATCGCCCGGAAGGGCCGTGGCGTCTCGCCGCCGATCTCCGGGTCGGAGGAATTCGTGCTCGTCGGCACGAAGGGATCGGTCGAGCACCCGCTGACCGGCGAGACGCTCGAGCCGCGACCGCTGTTCGGGGAGGCACCGACCTTCGAGGACGGCGACGACCCGAGGGAGGCTCTCGCCGCGTGGATCACGTCACCCGAGAACGCCTTCTTCGCCCGCACGATGGCGAACCGCGTGTGGGCCGACCTGATGGGGCGCGGACTCGTCGAGCCGGTCGACGACCTGCGGGCCACGAATCCCCCGTCGAACGGGCCGCTGCTGGCGGCGCTCGGCGACGACTTCCGCGATCACGGCTTCGACCTGAAGCACCTCGTCCGTCGCATCGCCAACTCGTACGTCTACGGGCTGAGTTCCCTGCCGAACGACCGGAACGTCGGGGACACCCGCAACCACTCGCGGCACTACCGCCGCCGGGCCCGGGCGGAGGTTCTGCTGGACGCGGTGACCGACGTGACCGGCGTGCCGGAGCGGTTCGAGGCGATGCCCCCCGGTTCGCGGGCGAAGTCGCTGTGGACGCATCGCATCGGCTCGGACTTCCTCGACGCCTTCGGCCGCCCCGACCCCAACCAGGATCCCCCCTGCGAACGGACGGACGACACGACCGTCGTGCAGGCGTTGCACCTGATGAACTCCCGCAACCTGGCCCGCAAGGTGACCAGCGACGACGGCCGCGCCGCCGAACTCGCCGAGAGCGACAAGACCCCCGACGAGATCGTCGAGGAACTCTACCTCTCGGTCTACGCCCGCCTCCCGGATCTGGAGGAACGCCGCATCGGCCGCGAGTTGTTCGAGTCCGACGGGGCCACCCGCCGCTCGGCGACCGAGGATCTCATGTGGGCGCTGATCAACACCCCCGAATTCGTGTTCGAGGACTGACCGCCGAACCACGTCTTCACGCCGAAGGCGTCACACTCCACAGCCCGGGGTCGCGACCAACGGGAGCGCACCCCGGGTCACGAGCCCGCACAACGATGTACGCCAACGGCGTTCCACGCCCGCTCAGTCCCAGACGTACCGTTCGTCGATGTCGACGCCGTACTTCGCACACAACTGGCGGAACTCGTCCTCGAACGTCACCGTTCGATGGTGCTCCTCTTGGCCTGCGATGTACGCCACGACGCGATCGACGTGCGACGGACTCAGCGAGAACGCCCCGTAGCCTCGTTGCCAGTAGAACTCAGGAACATCCTCCTTCAGTCGTTTCGACGATTCTCGTTTCAGCTCCCTGATGATCTCGGCGATTGAGTGCGTCTTGCCCAGTCTGCACAGGATGTGAACGTGGTCCTCGACACCACCGATCGACAACGAGGGCGAGTCGAGGTTCCGGCAAGTGCCGACGAGATAGGAGTGAAGGCGATTGCGAACGTCGGCGTCCGCGAGGAACGGGCGGCGGTCCTTCGTCGAAAACGTGATGTGTGCGTAGAACTGAACGAGCGATTGCGGCATTCGACGTCTCCGCGACTCGGATGGTCTCACTGTACAACCCCGTTGGGGTAAGGTGGATGAGGAACCGTGTCCCCAGGGTGCGCTCCCGCTTGTCGCGACCCTGGGCTGAGGGGTACCACGCCTTCGGCGTAACGGAACGAGAGGACTGACATGACTCACCGAAACTGCGAAGGCGTGACGCGCCGGAGCTGTCTGCAACTCGGTCTCGGCGGCCTGTTGGGTGGCGGCCTCGTCGGGGCGCTGCGTGCCGTCGGCTCGGAGAAGCCAGCCGGGTTGGCCGACGCGCCGGCGAAGTCGTGCATTCTCGTCTGGCTGGACGGGGGGCCGTCGCACTACGAGACGTTCGACCCCAAGCCACTCGCCCCGTCCGAGGTGCGTGGCGAGTTCGAGGCGATCGACACGGCCGTCCCCGGCGTGCAGTTCTCCGAGCACTGCACGAAGCTCGCCGCCACGGCGGACAAGTTCGCCGTCGTCCGGTCGATCCGCCACAACCAGGGCAACCACGGGGCCGGCAACCACTACATGATGACCGGCGCCCCGCCGCGGATCCCGGTCGGCTGCGGCGCGTTCGTCAGCTTCCACCCCAGCGTCGGCTCCGGCGTCGCCCGCGAACGCTCCGCCCCGCGCGGGCTGCCGAGCTACTTCAGCATGCCGCGGATGTCCCGGTCCGGCGGGCCGAACTTCCTGGGGGCGAAGTACGCTCCGTTCGTCGTCTCCGACAACCCGGCCAGCTCGAACTTCAAGGTCCGCGACGTCGCCCTGCCGGACGGCCTCTCGCTCGACCGCTTCTCCCGGCGAACGGGTCTGCGGGGTGACGTCGACCGACTCCCTCGCATCGCCGAGCCGGCGGCCGGCGACCCCGTCCCCGCACTCGACGGCTTCTACGAGCAGGGCCTCGACCTCGTCACCTCGACCGAGGCCCAGGCGGCCTTCGACGTCGCCAGCGAACCGGGCCCGCTGCGGACTGCGTACGGTCGGCACCCGTTCGGCCAACGGGCGCTGCTCGCCCGGCGGCTCGTCGAGGCGGGCGTCCCCTTCGTCACGCTGTACGACGGCGGCTGGGACGACCACCGCGGCCTGTTCAAGGCCTTCCCCACGAAGCTCCCGCCCCGCGACCAGTCGATCGCCACGCTCGTCACGGACCTCGAGGACCGGGGCCTGCTCGACTCGACGCTCGTCGTCGTCCTCGGCGAGTTCGGCCGCACGCCGAAGATCAACAAGGACGCCGGCCGCGACCACTGGTCGAACGCGATGTCCGTCCTGATGGCCGGCGCGAGAATCCCCGGCGGCACGGTCGTCGGCGCGACCGACCGCGCCGGCTACTCCGCCGTCGACGACGTGAAGTCGCCCGAGAACTTCGTCTCGACGGTGTACCGCAAGCTCGGCATCGACCCCGGCCAGATCCTGTACACGCCCGAGGGACGACCGGTCCACCTCGTCAGCGACCCGACGCCGATCGAGGAGTTGATGTGACCACGTTCCGTGGGACGGATTTCCAATCCGTCTACGCGACCACGATCGCGGCCACCCTCCTGCTCGCCGACGTTGCCCCGGCCGCGCCGCTCGACGTGAAGGCCCTCTACCCGCTCGGCGTCCAACGGGGCGAGACCGCGACCGTTCGCGTCGTCGGCAAGCTCGGCACGCGGCCGGTTCACGTCTGGACGTCGAGCGACTCGCTGACGGCCGAGGTCCCGGACGAGGGGGACACGATCGAGATCACGGCGAACTCGGACGCGCCGACCGGCGTCCACTGGCTGCGGCTGCACAACGCCGAGGGAGCCTCGCCGCTCCGCCCGTTCGTCATCGGCTCGCTGCCAGAGGTCGAGGAGAAGGAGACGAACGACTTTCTGGAGAAGGCGAACGAGGTCGACGCGGCCGGTGTCGTGGCGAACGGGGTGCTCGCTAAGAACGGCGACGTCGACTGCTGGGCCGTCGAACTGAAGCGTGGGCAGACGCTCGTCGCCGCGTTGGCCGCCCACCACGATCTCGGCTCGCCCATGGACGGCGTGCTGCAGGTCGTCGACGGTCGTGGCTTCGTGATCGACCAGAACGACGACACCCGCGGGAACGACCCGCGGCTCGTGTTCGAGTGCCCCCGCGACGGCCGCTACGTCGTCCGGGTCTTCGCGTTTCCGGAGACTCCGACGAGCTCGATCCGCCTCGCCGGCGGCGAGGACTTCGTCTACCGGTTGACCCTCACGACCGGCCCGTACGTCGACCACGTCGTCCCGCTCGCCGTCACCGCCGGGTCAACCGGCGTCGTTCGACCACGCGGCTGGAACCTCGCGGGCGTCGAGCCGACCGTTCCCTGGGCCTCGCCATCCGAGGGCGTTGCCCGGCCGACCTTCGCCCCGGCCGACCCGTTGAAACTGACCGTCGTGACGCACCCGTCGCACGACGAGTCGCAGGCGTCGGAACGACCGTTCCTCCCGCCGGTGACCGTC
>JANQQW010000173.1 GCA_028284885.1 Planctomycetaceae bacterium | reverse complement strand
CGGCGTTCCTCGCGCGTCTCCCCGAGCCGCTCTGACCTCAGGGAGTGCGGGCGAGTAGTTCGCTCAGGCGGAACGCGTGGTAGGTCCGCTCGGCGGCCGGCGTGCCGTCCTTCCCGGCGTGCGAGACCCAGAACCGTGTCGTCGCCGGCTCGAACAGCACGTTGTGCAGGTTCGACTTCATCGCGACCGGTCGGTCCATCAGCCGCAGGGCCGACTCCGCCGTGAACGTCCCGTGCCCCTTCTCGACCCGGTCGACGAGCCGCTCGTACCGGTCGCCTCGCGACAGACAGACGGCCCCCTTCACCGCCCGCGGCAGCATCGCGTGCGACTTGCCCCGCCGGACGAGCGTGAACCGGTCCCAACTCGCCTCCATGCCGACCGCGTCCCCCGTCTCGCCGTCGGCCAGCACGTAGAAGTACTGGCAGGTCCGCGGCCCGTCGCGGAAGACGGCGATCGCGTCGTCGAGCGACTTCGACGTCTCGAGCGCCTCGCGGACGAGCAGCGCCATCGGCCGCCCCGCCCAGTGGCCCAGCCCGCCGCCCCCCATCTCGCCGACGCTGACGTGCTCGGCGTTCATCCCCGTCACGCAGCCGACGAACCCGGCATACGAGACGTTCACGAACGGCACCCGCCCGTCCGGCTTCGCGACGACGATCACCGCGTGCTCCTGCAGGCCCCAGTCGGTCGCGTAGTCCAGCACGCGGCCGTGGTACAGCGTCCCGTCCTTCGTCGCCGCCCCGCCGATCGCGAAGCCGCTGCAGTGGAACAGTTCCGGAACGAAGTTGGCGAACCGCACGAGTTCGACGTCGACCCCCGCCCCGTCGGCGAGCCCCCGCATCTCCTCGAAGTACCGCTTCGGAACGAACGGCTTCTGCAGTTCCACGATCTGGTCGATCGCCGTCCGCGCCTCCGCCTTCAGCGGCCCGAGCTCGACCAACGGCTTGCTGCCGATCGCCTCGACGACGTTCTTCAGGTTGCTGCGGGCGAGGTCCTTCAGCAGTTCGCCGTGCTGCCGCCCCATCTCGTACGGCGTCCCCTCCACGTGCAGCACGAGCTGCCCCTCGATCCGCTCCAGCCAGCCCTTCCCGGACCGGCCGATCGTCTCCGCCCGCACCGACGAGACGGCGACGAGCCACAACAGAACGAGCACGCAGATTCGGAGCCGCTGCACGGAACTCTCTCCTTCGAGGACGGACGCCCCGGAATCTACCAGAATTCGCCGTCGCCGGACTCGTCGAATTCCATCGAGTAGAATCGCGGTCACAACCGACGTCGTGGTCCACCGAACCGAACGCGAGCGATGCCGTGTCCTACTTCCGCGTCACCGACGAACAAGTCAGCGAGTTCGACGAACACGGGCTCCTGGTCGTGCCCGGTCTCCTGAACGCCGAGGAGACGGAACTGCTCGGCCGGATCGCCCGGGCCGACCGTGACCTCGTGGCCAGCAGCTACGGCCGGGCCGACGGCGAGGGGGGGACGGTCAAGCTGCTCGTCGAGAACGAGGTGACCGACGACTTCTACGGGGCCGTCGTCCGCTGCGAGCGGATCGTCCGCAACGTGGAACGGCTGCTCCGCGACGAGGTCTACCACTGGCACCACAAGATGATCCTGAAGGAACCCCGCGTCGGCGGGGCGTGGGCGTGGCACCAGGACTACGGGTACTGGTACGACAACGGCTGCCTCGCCCCGGACCTCGCCAGCTGCATGGTCGCCGTCGACCGGGCGACCCGCGAGAACGGCTGCCTGCAGGTCGTCCGCGGCAGCCACCGCCTCGGCCGCATCACCCACGGCCCCGTCGGCGACCAGACCGGGGCCGACCCCGAACGCGTCGCCGTCGCCGTCGAGCGAATGGAACTCGTCCACGTCGAACTCGAACCGGGCTCCGCCGTCTTCTTCCACTCGAACCTCTTGCACCGCAGCGACCAGAACACCAGCAACCACCCCCGCTGGGCCTTCATCTGCTGCTACAACACCCGAACCAACAGCCCCTATAAGGAGACCCGGCACCCGGAGTACACCCCGCTGGACGTGCTACCGGACGAGGAGCTGGCGGGGGTCGGACACGATCAGCTGCGGACCTCACCCCACACTGGCTCCGTCTGAGGCCCGCCACACCATCATCCTGCCGCATAACACTCTGCCTAACCGGGCGGCGGCCAGCGAACCCGAAGAACAGAATACGCGCCCACCCTCCGCTCCGGCTGAGCAATTTGTTAGAACTCTGTTTCTGACTCCGGTAGGGGCAATGGATGCTGCCGCGACTCATTCGGAATCATTTCGGCAACAACGTCCATCTGGCCAACCTCCTTCACAAGATGATCGCAGATCATCGCGAATGCACCGCCATTAACGGCCGTCGGATCGACAATGTGCCTACATGAGAAGCGGCGCATGCCAGGCATTTGCTTATCAGACATCTCGGTCAGCGACCAAGTACCGACTGATGAGACCGAGTTGCGGTACATAAACAGTTTGCACATTTCCGCATCAACTGCTTCGTCGCTCTCGTAGCACAACGTGCTGTGGACAATCAACTCAAGATCGGGATCGCCATTCTTGACAAACACATAGTTCGAGTAGTCGTGTTGCCGCTGCGTGAAGTTGCTCTCGAAGGCCACGGCCGCCTCAAGAACGGCTTCGCTGCTGTCGCGATATCGCACGGCAAGCCGATGCTGCGAGCTGTAGTAGTCGATTGCTTCACGGAACCCGTGAGTTACAAAGCGACTTGGTGTCAGAGTGCCGATGCCAGCTCCGCGGACCCAGCCAGCGCGAGGTGCTTCCCGCGTTAGATTCGTAAGGCTACTCTTGACTACAGATGCAAGTTCGTGGGCGGACGAATAGTACTTACAAAGCCGCCCTTCGAGTTTTCGACGGAATCTCTCAAGCCGGTTTCTGCCAGTTGCGGTGCGCTCCAGCGCGCGGCCGGGCAGTTCGTCGAGTTCGGATCGCAAGAAAGCAGTCGTCGGAATGTCTTTCGCGATTGCGTAGTCGTACTCCATCTCGGTGTAGCTGAGCTTCGTTTCCTTGCTTCTGCTTCCGTAGCGGCCAGCCGAGATGACGATGTAGTAGTCACAGTTGTCGATGAGCGCTTTGATGGCTGTCCATTGATCAACGCTAGCGGCGGGGAAGTACTCCATGCCGATTGGCATGCAGTCGAGTTCGAGCAACGCTCGTAGAACCTGCGCACGTTCCTCTTTAAGATCTTCGTACGTCGAACTGACAAAGACTTGGTAGATGCGATCTTGGTTCGGCATTGTCGCCCGCAGTTGCCATCTCACTAGTGTTTATTCGGAGCTCTTCCGGACAATCTGTGCACGTCATCAAGACCGTCTGGGAGCGTGCGCCCGACGGGCTGAAGCCCGAAGTCTCTCCCTCGCGTGGGGTTGCCAGGTACCGGCGAGCACGCAGAGCAAGGGGTGATACCGGCTGGCATGCCTAGCATCGTCCGCCGACGCTCGGGCTCGATTTGCCGAGAGTATCGAGTGCCCCCCCGTCGGGCAACAAGTTTCCAGTCCGAGCGTCGGGTGGTAAGAACGCCTTGACCGAGCATCACCTCGCTCGCTCCGTTTCGTCCCGTGGACCTGCCTTCGCGACGAACGCGACCATACCTGTTCCTGCGTCGTGTCGGGCTACGGCGTCGATCCGGAGTTTGACCCGCCGCCGCGCACGATCGTACGATCTGCACTCTCGTACCGTCACGGAGGGGCGATCGATGCGAGTTGGTGTCTTCACGACGATGCTGCTGCTCGCCAGCGGTGTTGCGGCGGTGGGCGGGTTCGGGGAGCCGTGCGAGGTGCTCGTCGAACGCCTCGGCGACCCGCGGTTCGACGTTCGCGAGGCGGCGACTCGCGAACTCCGAGACCGGGGGGTCGTGTCGATCCCCGCGTGCCTTCGCGGAACCGACCACGCCGACCCCGAGGTGGCCTCGCGAGCGAGGCGGCTCCTGCGGAGGATCGAGCACCACACGCCGCCGACGGACGGGGCACTCGAAGCGTTGACCGCGATGTCCGAGTCGGACGACCGGGCGGTCGCCGAGTTCGCTACGCGAATGGCGGACGCCCTCCGGAAGGACGCTCGCGAGTCGGCCGCGGAGCGACGTGTGCAGGCCGTCGTACGACTCGTCGCCCGGCACGAGCCGACCGTCGCAGAGTGCCTGAAGTACTCGCACGCGAACCAGGAGGCGGACCGACTGGAGACGGCGCTCGCCTACGCGCTCGTCGCGATTCGCGTGCAGACGGCTCTCGGTGGCCGGGGATTCGACGAGGACCGTCCCGCGAAACTGTGGGCGGGGATGGAGGAGTTCGGCTTCGAGCCGGACCGCGTGGACGCGTGGCGTCGCGAACAGACGATCCTCTCGAACTGCGTCGCCCTGCTGGAGGCGGACGTGCCCGACGAGGCGGCCCGGCTCCTGCGAGAACTCCCCGAAGAACCGCAGAAGCGGTTCCACTGGGACCTGAAGACGAACGACGTCTGCCTCGCCCTGCTGTACCACCCGCACGACGAACTGCCCGAGGATCCGTGGGTCGTCAGGGACGGTGTCCACCGCCTGGGCGATCCGAGCCGGGCGGCACGGCTGCTCCTCCGGCAGGCGAACGTCATGCTGGCGCTCGACCAGTTCGACGAGGCCCGCCGCTTCGCCCGTCACGCGGAACGATGCCAACTCGACCCCGGCCCCGGTTGGGACTCGCCGAAGTTCACGCTGGCGTCCGTCAACGCTGCCGAGAAGACGCACCGCCACGGCGAACGGGCGAAGAACCTCCTGAAGCTCGCACGAACACGGCTCGACGCGGGCAAGCTCGACGAGGCCCGCGCGCTGGCGAAGCAGGTCGAGGCGTTCGGCCTCGACTACGGCCTCTTCGACGACCGGCCGGACTTCGTCCTCGCCGAGGTCGAACGACGGGCAAAGGCCCCCTGACCGAAGCAACTCAACCAGCCCGCTCCGACTCGTCGCTCGGATCGGCCGCGTGGATCCGTTCGACGAAGTCGCGCGACATGCCGGCGGCGAGACGTGGCTCGGGCACGAAGGTCGTCCCCTTAGCCTTCGCCGGTCGCAGGGGCCAGGTCAGGTGGGCTCGCCACGCGTCCCAGTCGGTTTCGTCTTCGGGCTTCAGTCGGCGGAGCCATTCGAGGCCGAAGGCGACGTGTTCGATCTCGTCGTGGTGGATGCGGCGGACGACGGCGGCTCCCTTCTCGTCGCCGACGTCGGTGAACCACTCCTCGAGTTCCAGCGTGTGGTCGAGGTTCGCCCCCTCGAAGACGAGCGGCAGGCGGGCGACGTAGTCGAGCACCGAGTCGATCTCCCGCGTCCACCGCCAGATGTAACCGTTGACGGGCCGGCTGCCGAACGGCACGCCGAGGGCCGCGGCCCGCTCGGCGTGCATCCGCGTGTGCCGTTGCTCGTCCACCATCACGTCGGCGAGCCCGCGGCGGAACTCGGCCGGGGCCTCCGGGTAGGCGAGCAGCACGAACGCCATCACCTCCAGTGCCTGCAGCTCGTGGTTCGCCATCACGTGATGGGCGAGCCCTCGCTTCGACGGATCGCGAAACGCCTCCCGCTTCGGCAGCCCGTGACCACGTTCGACGATCGCGAGGTTCGCCGGCCGCGTGGGCACTTCGACCCGCACGGCTTCGCCCGGCCGTTCGTCGGTCCACGCGGACGCGACCGGTCGCAGCTTCGCCTCGAGATCGTCGGCGAGGAGAACGGTCTCGGCGAACGCGCGGAGTTCCACGGTCAGCCGCCGACCTTCTTGGCCCACTCGGTGCCGGGGTACCGGGTCTTCAGCTTGTCGAGCGTCTCCTTCGAGCGGTCCGGGTTGCCGGTCGTCTTCCAGAGATCGACGAGGTTGAAGAGCGCCTCGGCGTGCAGGCCGGGTTCGCTGGGGAACATCAGGTCGACGTGCAGGTAGGCGAAGAGTGCGTCCTTCGGCTGGTTCATCTCGCGGTAGCAGGCGCCCCGCAGCAGGTAGGACTCGGCCTGGATCAGCGTCTCCCGCGAGGAGACCTGTTTGACGACCTCGTCGAGCTTCGCGACGGCGGCGGCGTAGTCCTTCTTGGCCTTCTGGGCCTCGGCCTGTCCGAGCATCGCCTCGTAGTGGCGGGCCTGCTCGACGGGGCCGTTCACCTTCTCGGCGAGCACCTTGTCGTAGGCGGCGAGGGCGGCGTCCGGGTCGCCCTGGGCGAGCAGCACGCGGGCCTTGGCGTTCCGGGCGGCCAGTTTCACCTCGTTGGTGGGGGCGGACTCCAGTTCCCCGAAGACCGTGTTCGCCTTGGCGAACTCCTTCTTGCGGGTGTAGAGGTCGCCGAGGAGGGCGAGGGCCGGGTAGTAGCGGAACGACGTGCCGTTGCCCCCCTTGAACGTCTCGAGCTTCTTGATCGCGACGTCGAGCTTGGCGGGGTCGGTGCTGGCCTGCTTGGCGGCGACGCGGGCGGCGAGGAAGGCGGCGTCCACCTTCGCGTTCCCGGTCGCGGACTTGGCCGCCTTCTCCAGTTCGACGAGCGCCTCGGCGAGGTCGCCGGAGTTCTCCTTGCGGCGGCCGTTCTTCAGCTCCTGCGGCTCGCCGTTCCACTGGACGTAGTCGACGTCGGTCGCCGGCACGTCGACGTCGCCGCCGACCGCCCGCTTGACGGTGATCTTGTCGCGGGTGACCGCGGTGACGGTGCCGCCCGCCGCCTTGCCGTCGGACTTCTTGTGGACGTAGTCGATCTGTGCGAACGCGGGGACACAGGCGAGTGCGACGACCGCGGTGCTGAGCGTGGTGCGAAGAGTCATGTCGATCTCGGTCGGTTCGAGGTCTCTGGGCTGTGC
>JANQQW010000168.1 GCA_028284885.1 Planctomycetaceae bacterium | reverse complement strand
CGTGAACGTCGGCCGCCGCGATTCGCCGCCCGCGCCGCACCGGCCGGCTCCGGCTCCCGTCCCGACCAGCCCCCAGCCGCTCGGCACCGGGCGGACCTCCGCGGCCGACATCCTCGCCGCGATGGAGCAGCAGGGCTCGCTCGACTCCCTCGCCGCCGAACTCGAGCGGCCGACCGCCCCGGTCGGACGGCCGACGTTCGAGCGTCCGTCGCCCACGCCGACGCCGACTCCGGCCCCCGTCGGCGACGAGTTCTCGGAGAAGCTCGACCGCATCCAGCGGATGCTCGAGTCGCTCGGCCGCACGTCCCGCACGACGCACGTCGACGTGCCCGAGGAGCTGTTCCACGTCTACACCGACCTGATCGAGGCGGACGTCGACGACGACTCGGCCCGGCACCTCGTCCAGAAGCTGCAGGCCGAGTGCGGACCGGAGGAACTCGCCGACGCCGAGCAGGTGCGGGCCCGACTGGCCGACCACGTCCGCGAGACGCTCCAGGCGAGCGGCCCGATCGACGCCCGACCCGGGCAACGCCGCGTCGTCGCCCTCGTCGGCCCGACCGGCGTCGGCAAGACGACCACGATCGCCAAGCTCGCCGCGAACTTCCGGCTGCGGGAGGGCGTGAAGATGGGGCTCGTCACCGTCGACACCTACCGCATCGCCGCCGTCGAACAGCTCCGCACCTACGCCGAGATCATCGACCTGCCGATGAAGGTCGTCACGAGTCCGCCGGAGATGCGGCGGGCGCTCGAGGACTTCGCCGGGCTGGACCTGGTGCTCGTCGACACGGCCGGCCGCAGCCCGCGGGACGACCTGCAGATTCAGGAACTCAAGTCGCTGCTGGCCGAGGCCCGCTGCGACGAGGTGCACCTCGTCCTCAGCCTGACCAGCAGCCTGCGTGGCCTGCAGACGACGGCCGCGAAGTTCCAGGCCGCCGGCGTGACGAACCTCGTGCTCACAAAGCTCGACGAAGCGGCCGGCCTCGGATCACTCTACTCCGTCGCCCGCAACCTCGACCTCCCGGTCAGCTACCTGACGAACGGCCAGGACGTGCCCGACGACATCGAGCCCGCGAGGGTGGAGCGGATGACGCGACTGGTTCTCGACGAGGTCAAGAGTCGAGAGTCGAGAGTCTAGAGCCGGAATACAGACGGACGACGAACGCCATGGACAATCGAATCGCCGACGACGCGGAATCCCGCCGACTTACGCCCCGGGCTGACGTGCTTCTCACCCGCCCCCACCATGCCTGCTCCGGCTCTTGACCCTTGACTCTTGACTCACGCCGACTCTTGACCCACACCGCTCCCCACTGCCAACCGGCCGCCCACCACCGATGACCGACCAAGCCACCATCCTCCGCGGCCTCGTCGTGAAGCAGCTCGGCGAGGACGAGACGGTCGGACCCGAGCGGAAGCCGCCGCGGGCGCGAACGATCGCCGTCACCAGCGGCAAGGGGGGCGTCGGCAAGAGCCACATCGCGCTCAACCTCGCGGTCTCGCTCGCCCGCATGCGGCAGTCGGTCTGCCTTCTCGACGGCAACCTCGGGCTCGGCAGCCTGGATATCCTCTGCGGACTCAACGGGTACTGGAACCTGTCGCACGTCGTCACCGGGGCTCGCTCGCTGAACGAGATCGTGCTCCCCGGGCCGCTCGGCATCCACGTCGTCCCCGGCGCGAGCGGCATCGTCGAGATCGCCGACTGCCCCGAGCCGGTGCAGCGCGAGGTGCTCGGCCAACTGAACCAGCTGGAGGACGACCACGACTTCGTCGTCCTGGACACCGGCAGCGGCATCCACCACACCGTCCGCCGGTTCCTCGCCGCAGCCGACGTCGTGCTCGTGGTGACGACTCCCGAGCCGACCTCGATCACCGACGCGTACGCCACGATCAAGTCCCTCGCCGCCGTGCCGGACCTGCAGATCGAGGTGCTGGTCAACCAGTGCCGTTCGTCCGAGGAGGCCCGCCGGATCATCGACCGGGTGCAGGTCACGTCGCGGAACTTCCTGGGCCGCGAGGTCGCCTCGGCCGGTTACGTGCCGACGGACCCGCTGGTCCCGCAGGCGGTCAGCCGCCGTCAACCGTTCACCGTGCTCGACGAGCACGCCCACGCGTCGCGAGCCCTCTCTCAGCTCGCCCGACGCATGAAGAACCTCGCGGTCTCCCGCCGACCGCGTGGCCCGTTCTTCGCCGCCGTTCGGGAAAGGTTCGCCAAGAAGGCCGCCTGACCCACCCGCCGTCACGCTCCCCGCTCTCCGACGGCACCCGACCCTCCGATCACAACTCGACAGGCCCACACGGACTCGCCACCGGTCGACGCCGGCGGTTCGTCCCGCGCCCCCGGTCCACGAGCAGACGTGTTCCTGCTCGTGCACGGGAGGGGTGCGGCGCGAACGGCCACGACGACCGCGAGCGAGGTTCGTGAGCGAGCCGGTGTCCGCTGGCCGAGCCGGCGGCACGCCGTGCGAGCGAAGACCGACCAGCGAAGCTGGGCAACGTCGAGCGGTGAACGCGACTCTCCGAGTCGTGCGGATTGTAGGAATTCCATTCATTCGAGAGGCGGACATGGCCGATCAAAACCGTCACGGGGGGGCACCGTCCGGCCGGACTGCGCAGCGTCGCAGCCCGGTCCGGCTCGCCGACTTCGTACGGACACACGGCCTTGGCCACCTCGTTCGCAAGACATCTGGCACTCCTCGCCTTCGCCACGGTGACCCTGCGGGGCCTCGTGGACGGAGCGGACTTCCAGGGCACGTTGCGGACGGCTCTCTACGCTCTTCCCGTCTTCTTCCTCATCGGTCTGCTGTGCGGCGAGATCGCCCGGCTGGTCGTGGAGGAACGAGCCGAGGAGGAGCTGCGGGAGTGGGCCGCAGCAGAACTCGTCTCGATCCCCACCGAGGCGTCCCCGGCGGAGCCGGTACGCGAGTAGCACGACCGAACACCACGGAGGTCTGAATGGCTGCCACCAGCAAGCTGACCGAGGACGTCGCCGACGTCTGGATCGAGTACAAGCAGGACACCAGCAACCAGACGCTGAGGAACATCCTCATGGAGCGGTACCTGCCGCTCGTGAAGTACAACGCCGAGCGCGTCTGGGCGAAGCTCCCCGAGGGGGTCGACCTCAACGACCTCATCAGCGCCGGCGTGTTCGGCCTGATGGACGCCATCGAGGCGTACGACATGGAACGGGGGGTCAAGTTCGAGACCTACTGCGTCCCCCGCATCCGTGGAGCCATGCTGGACGAGCTCCGGACGATGGACTGGGTGCCGCGTCTCGTCCGCAGCAAGGCGAGCAAGCTGCAGGCCGCCACCAAGGAGTGCGAGGCCGAGCTGGGCCGACCGCCCGAGGACGGCGAGGTCGCCGCGAAGATGGGTCTCTCCCTCGAGGAGTTCGACAAGCTCAAGACCGAGGCCTCCGCCGTCGGACTCGTCAGCCTGAACAAGAAGTGGTACGAGACCGACAGCTACAAGGACGTCCGCGAGATCGACGTCCTCGAGGACTCCAAGGGCGAGGACCCGACCGAGAACATCCAGAAGCGGGACGTCATGCGTCTCGTCACCAAGGGCCTCAACCGCAACGAACGCCTCATCATCATCCTCTACTACTACGAGGAACTGACGATGAAGGAGATCGGCAACACCCTCGGCCTCAGCGAGAGTCGCGTCAGCCAGATGCACTCGGCCATCGTCGGCCGACTGAAGGACCAGCTGCAGCGACGACGCCCGGAGTTCGGGTGAGTCGGCTGTTGTCCCGAGTTCGGCGTCGACTGGCCGGGGCGGTTCGGTCCCCGCCCAGTCGACGCGAGTTCGGGAACCTCGCCGGCACGCTCGCGGTCTTCGGGCTGGTCGCGGTCCCGTTCGGCCTCGTCACCGGCCTCTTCGAGTTCACTCGCCCGAGTGACGCCGTCGGAACGCTGCTCGCCTACGCGTTCGTTTCCTTCCTGTTCCCGGCGACGGCCGAGGAACTCGTCTTTCGCGGCCTGTTGCTGCCGCGGCGGGACGAATCGGTCTCGCCCCGCTCACGGGCCCTCGCGCTCGCCGTCGCGCTCGGGCTCTTCGTCGCGTGGCATCCGCTCAACGCGTGGCTCTTCCTGCCGTGGACGCGGCCGCTCTTCTTCCGGGTGGACTTCCTCGTCGTCGCCGGGCTGCTCGGCATCGGGGCGACCTACTTGCACCAGACGAGCCGAAGCCTGTGGCCGGCGATCCTGTTCCACTGGATCGCCGTCGTCGTCTGGAAGCTCGTGCTCGGCGGCCGCGTGATCACCTTCGGACCGCCGGTTTGAAGGCGTTGGCTGGAGTCGCCCGTCCCGGCGTGACGGCGTGCCGGGCGAGCGGGGGGTGTCAGCCCCCCGGTTTCGTGTGGCCGACAGATGCGGGTCGCGCACTTGGTGCCGCGTCACATGCCGGCTGACAACGGCCGCTCGCCACCCGCTCGCCGGCTTCTTGGGCGCGTCTCACGAATCGACACGATACGATGCGTCCACCACTCCAAGGAGACACACCATGCTCGCTCGCGTTCTCGTCCCGGCCCTCGTCGCCGCTCTCTTCGGCACCACGCTGTCCGCGCAGGACACGCTCGGCCGGATCGTCCGACTCGACCCACGGCTCGACGCCCTGATCGCGAAGGACGTGAAGATCGAGGTGCTCGCCAAGGGGTTCACGTGGGCCGAAGGGCCGTTGTGGATGCCGGACGAGAAGAGCGAGGCGGGCGGCCACGTCCTCTTCAGCGACATCCCCCGCAACTCCATCTTCAAGTGGGAGGAGGGGAAGGGCGTCTCGCTCTTCATGAAGCCGAGCGGCTACACCGGCGTCGAGTACTACGGCCTCGAACCGGGCTCGAACGGCCTCATCCGCGACCCGAAGGGCCGCCTCGTGATGTGCGAGCACGGCGACCGCCGCGTCTCCGTCCTCACGAAGAGCGGCGGCAAGCGGACGCTCGTCGACGACTACCAGGGCAAGCGGCTCAACAGCCCCAACGACGGCTGCTTCGACTCCAAGGGCAACCTCTACTTCACCGACCCGCCCTACGGCTTCCCGAACCGCGAGAAGGACGATCGGCAGGAACTCGGCTTCTACGGCGTCTACCGGCTCTCGCCGAGGAGTGGCCACGTCCAGGGAGTCCCCGCAGAACGCGGCTCGAAGACGTTCCGCAATTCCGGCAACGCGGATGGCAACGGCTACGAGTTGACCTTGATGACCAAGGAGATGACCCGGCCCAACGGCATCGCCCTCTCGCCAGATCAGAAGACGCTGTACCTCGCCCAGTCCGATCCGCGGGCCGCGCTCTGGAAGGCGTTCCCGATCAACGACGACGGCACGCTTGGCAAGAGCCGCGTCGTCAACGACGTGACCGAGTTCGTCGGCAAGATGCCGGGTGGCTGCGACGGACTGAAGGTCGACGAGAAGGGACACCTCTTCGCGACCGGCCCCGGCGGCGTCTGGATCATGACGCCCGACGGCGAAGTGCTCGGCCGCATCGAAACCGGTCAGCGGACCGCCAACTGCAACTGGGGCAACGACGGAAGCACCCTCTACATCACAGCCGACAGCTTCCTCCTCCGCGTCCGCACGACGACGAAGGGGGCCGGCTGGTGATCCGAGTCGAAGCCGAGTTCGAGTTTTCTCGCGATCGTGGGTAGGATTCCGAAACGGCCCCTGCGGTCGTGACCACCGGTTGGCATGTCTGCTCGTCTTCCTGATTCTCCCGTTCCGTGGAGGGTTCCGGTGCGCCTCGTCGTTTTCGCCACGGCCGTCCTCGGCACGTTTGCGCTCGCTGCGCTCGGGCTTCGTTCCGTCGGAGCGGACGACGCGGCCGACACGCAGCCGCTCTCCCTGTCCGAGGAGTTCGACTGCCGCGACGCGCCGAGCGATCCCGGCCCGGCCGTGCTGCGGCGGCTGACGATTCCCGAGTACGTCGAAACGGTTCGCGTCACGGTCGGCGTCGACCTCGCCGCGGACGCCGAGCGGATGCTCCCGGCCGACGTGCGGGCGGACGGGTTCTCGAACACGGCCTACAACCTGAACGTCGATCTGGCCCACGTCGAGGCATACGCCCGGCTCGCCGAGATCGCCGCCGGCCGGATGGACCTCGCCGCCTTCCTGAAGAAGCACGTCGAGTGCAAGTCGTTCGACGCGAAGTGCCTCCGCGAATCGACCGGCCGCATCGGCCTGCTGCTGCTCCGCGGCCCGCTGAAGTCGAACGAGATCGACGACTACGTCGCAGTCGCACGGGCCGTGCAGGAGGCGGGCGGAACGTTCGACGAGGCGATGAGCTACGTCGTCGAGGCGATGCTGCAGTCGCCCCGGTTCCTGTACCTCGTCGAGGACCGGAGCGGCGACGGCACGCCCCGCAACGTGCGACCGTACGAACGGGCCTCGCGGCTGAGCTACGCCCTGTGGGGCGGCCCGCCGGACGAGTCGCTGTACGCGGCCGCGGCGTCCGGGGCGCTCGCGAAGCCGGAAGTCGTCGCCGAGCAGGTGAAGCGGATGCTGGCCGACCCCCGAGCGGTCGAGCGGTCGAAGCAGTTCGTCCACGACTGGCTGCATCTCGCCCGGCTGGAGAATCTCCGGCCCGACGCGAAGCGCTTCCCCAACTGGCGGCCGGAGCTGGGGGCCGACATGCGGGACGAGACGCTCGCCGTCTTCGAGGAGGTCGTCTGGCAGCAAAAGCGGCCGCTGTCCGACCTGCTCGACGCCCAGGTGACGTACGCGACGCCGCGGCTCGCCCGACACTACGGGCTGCCGACCGGTCCGCTGAGCGGCGTGCCGGACGACGCGGGCAGCCGGTCGGCCGATCTCGTGGCGCTCTACGTCTTCGACGGTGACGGCGACGTGGTGCGAGACGTCTCCGGCCAGCAGCCGCCGCTCGACCTGAAGATCGCCGACCGCGGCAACGTCGAGTGGACGGGCGACGGACTCGTCGTGAAGAAGTCGACGATCCTCGGCACCGACGGCGCGTCGAAGCGGCTGACCGCAGCGGTGAAGAAGTCGAACGAGCTGACGATCGACGCGTGGATCACGCCGGCCAACACGTCGCAGGAGGGGCCGGCCCGCATCGTCTCCCTCTCCAACGGCTCCAGCAACCGGAACTTCACGCTCGGCCAGGAGAAGGACCGGTACGACGTCCGGCTGCGAAGCACGAAACGGAGCAACAACGGCCTCCCCAGCGTGGCCGGGCCGCGGAACTCGGTCGCCGCCAAGCTGACGCACGTCGTCTACACCCGCGACAAGACGGGCCGGGCGAAGCTGTACGTCGACGGCGAGCAGGTCGCGGCCGGCAACGTCGACGGCGACCTTCGCAACTGGGACGACAGCTACCGCCTCGTGCTCGCCAACGAGACCTCGAAGGACCGGACCTGGCTCGGCACGTTCCACCGCGTCGCCCTCCACGCCCGCGCCCTTTCGCCGGAGGAGATTCGCGACGGCGGTTGGGGGGCGAAGCGGTACGACCTCGCCGACGTCCCGCACCGCGGCGGACTGCTCACGCAGGGGAGCGTGCTGACGATGGGGGGCGACAACGCCTCGATGGTGACCCGCGGCCTGTTCGTGCTGCACGACCTCCTCTCCGGCAAGGTGGACGACCCGCCGCCGGACGTCGACACGACCCCCGTCCCGACCGAGCCCGGTCTCTCGCACCGAGAGATCTCCGAGCAGCGAATCGCCGACCCGGCCTGCGGGGCGTGCCACACGACCTTCGAGCCGTTCGCCTTCGGCCTCGAGAAGTTCGACGGCCTCGGCGGCTTCCGCGAGAAGGACGAGCACGGCAACGCCCTCCGCGAGGACGGGGCCATCCTGCTGCCCGGCGACGAGAAGCCGATCGAGTACGCCACGATCGCCGAACTGTCCGCCGCGCTCGCGAAGAGCGAGCGGGTGAAGCGGACGCTGACCGCGAAGGTCACGCAGTTCGTGATCGGCCGGCCGCTCGTCGAGTCGGACGGCTGCCTGTTGAACGACATCCACGACCGCGGCTGGAAGGCGGGCGGCACCTACGCCGACCTCGTCACCGCCGTCGTCACCAGCGAGCTCGTCTTGAAGACCCGCACGGAGAAGACCCGATGACCACGCTCCGAGACGGCCGCATCGACCGCCGCACGCTGCTGAAGGGGGCCGGCGGCATCGCCGTCGGGCTCCCGTTCCTGGAGGAGATGCTCCCGCGGGCCGCCGCCGCACCCGCCGGGCGGGACGTCCCGGTCCGGGCCTTCAACGTCTTCTTCGGCCTCGGCATCCCGGCCCCGCTGCAGACCGAGGGCTTCGACGACGTGCTCGAGCCGCTGAAGCCGCTCAGCGACAAGCTGCTCGTCATGCGCAACGTCGACCAGGTCCGTTGCGACGAGAAGGGGATCAACGCCCACTTCGACGGGTCCTCCGGTGCGTTCACGGCCGAGCCCCCCAACGGCGAGGCGAAGTCGGGCGGGCCGTCGATCGACCAGGTCGTCCGCCGGGCCCACTACCCCCGCGGGCTGCCGGACGGCATGGTCTCCACGCTCGTCGCCGGCACGTTCTTCCGCCGCAGCCGCGTCAGCCGGTACGTCCACAGCTACAACCCGGACGGCACCGTCGCCGCCCGCATGCAGGAGCGCCCGCGGGACGTGTTCGAGCGGGTCTTCGGCAAGATCGAGGAGGCGAACGGCCCGGCCGCCCGCCGCCGTCGCCGCATCCGCCGCAGCGTGCTGGACACGGTCGTCGGCCAGTACAAGGACCTGACCGGCCCGAAGTCGCCGCTCGGGACCGGCTCGCGGGTCCGCATCGCCGAGCACCTCGACCGCATCCGCGAGTACGAGCAGCGGGCCTACGCCCAGGCCGGCAAGCCCCGCCCCACGCCCGACGCCCCGCCACGGTCCCGGCTGCTGCACGGCGACTCCGCCGACCCCGGCGGCCAGGGGATCGACATCACGCTGGAGGAGCTGACCACCGAGTGGCGGCTGCTCGCCGACCTGTACGCCCTCGCCGTGCAGACCGACCGCGTCCGCTTCGGCTCACTCACCTTCCTCGCCGCCGGCGAACGGATCCGGCTGACGGGCGAGTACGAGTACGCCGGCCGGAAGATTTGGGACTTCGACGACGCGAAGCAGCTGCACGCGTCCGGCGACAAGGGCTGCAGCCACGAGTGGTGGCACAAGTTCAACGAGAAGAAGTCGAACGAGCAGCTCCGCGCCCACGCCCACCTGAAGATGCGCGAGGTCGCCTACTTCCTGTCCCGGCTCGACGACCGGGACGCGATCGAGGCGAACGGCCGGTCGATCCTCGAGAACTCGCTGATCACGATCAGCACCGAGTCCGGCGACGGCCGGCACGCGAACGTGAAGCGGGAGCTCTCCGGCGTGTTCCACGCCATCACCGGGGCGAACGGTCGCTTCAAGACGGGCGAGATCCTCGACGTCGGGGCCGAGGGGCTGGACGTCTACAACACCATGCTCGACGGCATGGGCGTCCGCGACCGGCTCGGTCCGCAGAACCGCGAGGCGACCGCGGTCGACGCCATTCGGGCGTGAGCCACCCGACGGCTACTCCTGCACGTTCTTCACCGACTCGAGCAGCTCGACGACCGTGTCGCGCATCTTGACGAGCGTGGCTCGCAGCGCGGCCTGGTCGGCGTTGAGTTCGCCATCCTCGGCGATCGCGTCGAACTGGGCGATGCCGTTCGCGAAGTGCTCGATGGCCGTCGACGCGATCGCCTTCGTGTCCGACGGTGCGCCGTTCACAAGGTCGAGCCGGCCGACCGTCAGCACGCCGAGGTTCAGGTTCGCCTGGGCGACCCCCTGCCGGTCGTCCGGCAGGCCGTGCTTCTCGACGAGGGCCGAGGCGAGTTCGAGGTGCTCGTGGACGAACCGCTCCGCCTCGTCGGCCCGACCGCTCTGCAGCAGTACGGACCCGAGCTTGTCTCGTTGAATCCAACGAGACCGCTGCAGTTCGACGTTGTCGGGGTCGCCGGTGGCGAGCTCGTCGACCAGCTGGATGGCCGACCGCATCGACGACTCGGCGAGGTCGAAACGTTCCAGCATCATGGCGGGCAGCGCGATCCGCTCGAGCATGATCAACTTCTCGCGACGCAGGGCCGCGTTCCCGGGGTCGGCTGCGACGAGGTCGTCGACGAGATCCTCGGCCCGCTGGTAGGTCGCGAGGCTCGGCTCGTACTCCCCCCGCCGCGTCTCGAGGTCGCCCAGCTTGCGGAGCGCCTTGGCGAACCCCTGCTGGACGACCGAGTCGTTCGGCCGGAGCTCGTGGAGGTCCCGGTGGTGCTCGAGGGCGACCTGATACTGACGGGCCGCTTCGTCGAGGTCTCCGAGCGCCTCGTGGGTGGCGCCGATGCGGGAGGCGGCCAGCGCGACGACCCCTTCCGCGTCGTCGGTCGCGTCCGAGTGTTTCTCGGCCTTCTCCGCCTCGACGAGTGCTTGCTCGTACTTCGCGAGTGCCGCTTTCTGCTCGTTCCTGGCGGCGGCGACGTCGCCGAGGCCGACGAGCAGGAACACGCGGAACTCGCCGAACCGGGCGTCGTCGGCCCGTTCCTCGGCGAGCGTGTCGCAGACGTCGAGCTGCTGCTGGTAGAGCCGCTCGGCCTCGTCCAGCGACGCCTGACGGAGTAGCACGTCGGCGAGTTTGCTCCGCAGCCCGGCGAGGTGGTAACGGCGTTCGGAGTCGTCCGGGGCCTCGGCGACGAGTCGCTTCCAGATCTCCTCCGCCCGGCGGTAGCTCTCGACCGCGTCGTTGGTGCTGCCGAGGTTGACGTGCGACGGATGCCCTTGGACCTCGGCGATCCGCTCGTACGCACGGCCGATGTCGGCGGCGTTGAGCTGCTCGAGCCGGGTCTCGTCGTCGCGAATCTGCTCGGAGAGGCCGTCGAGGTAGCCGCGGAGGCGGTCGAGCAACGCCTTCTGGACGGGCGAGCTGCCCCGCAGCCGGGAGACCCCCTCCACGTGGTCCAGCAGCAGCCAGTTGGCGAGTTCGTTCCCTTGCTCGACGACCTCGCGGGACCGTTCGAGCTCGGCTTCGAGCGCCTCGTTCGTCGACTTCAGGGCACGGTTTGCCGCGTCGCGGTCGGCGATCGTCCCCTGGAGGTTCTCGTTGGCGGTGTCGAGCTTCGCGTTGTAGACGAGCGACCCGACGACGAACACGGCCACGGCGAGCGTGCTGGTCGCGATCAGCGCGGCGGCGGTGGGACGGCGACGGCACCACTTCCACGTTCGTTCCGCCGGGCCGACCGGGCGGGCCTGGATCGGCTCGCCGGCGAGGTGCCGCTCCAGGTCGTCGGCGAGTGCCGCGGCCGAGGCGTACCGTCGCTCGGGCGACTTCTCGAGGCACTTCAGGCAGATCGTCTCGAGGTCGCGGGGCACGGTCGGCTGCAGCCTTCGCGGCGAGACCGGCTCGTCGCGGGCGACCTGCCGCACGACGGCGAGCGCGTCCGGCCCGACGAACGGCGGACGGCCGGCGAGCAGTTCGTAGAGGATCGCCCCGAGCGCGTAGACGTCGCAGGCGCGGCCGACGTCGCCGAGCCCCGTCGCCTGTTCCGGGGCCATGTAGCTGGGCGTCCCCATCACCTCGCCGGTCCGCGTGAGGGCGTCCCCCTCGTCCCGGTCGAGCAGCTTGGCCAGTCCGAAGTCGGTGATCTTCAGGGTCCCGTCGTCGGTGACGAGGACGTTCGCCGGTTTCAGGTCGCGGTGGACGACGCCCGCGTCGTGGCAGGCCTGGACGCCCCGGGCAAGGCGGACCAGCGTGCGTGTCGCCTCGTCCGGCGGCTGGGGTTCCCGGTGTGTCCGGTCCCGCAACGACCCGCCGCCGGCGAACTCGAGGACGAGGTACGGCCGCTCCTCGACGCTGCCGACCTCGTACACGCCGACGACGTTCTCGTGCTGAATGCTGGCGATCGACCGGGCCTCGGTCTCGAACCGGACCCGTTCGGCCCGGCCGGCGAAGTCCGCCCCGGTGAGCATCTTCAGGGCGACGGTTCGCCCGAGCTCCTCGTCCGTCGCCCGGTAGACGACGCCCATGCCGCCGCGGCCGAGCACCGACTGGACCGCGTAGCCGGGCACCTCGGGGAAGGAGGGCGACTCGTCGTCGGTCGCCCCGCCGGACTTCCACGTCGCGGGGCCGTCCGAGGGAAGGATCGTCGTCCGGGCGACGAAGTCCGCCTCGTCGTTCGGCGTCGCGTCCGTCGTCTCCTCCGGCGAACGGACGAAGGGTGTGGTCCGGCCCGGTTCCGCCCCGTCGCCGGGCACTTCTGTCTCGTCGGGATGATCGCTCACTGGGCGCACCTGCTCCGTGTTCTGGACCGCCCGAGTATACGGCGTCGGCCCGGCCAATCGAGCGCGCGTCGGACCGACGGGGGTGCACACTAGATCTGATGGCGGATGCGGCGCTGTTCCTCTGGCCCCCTCTCCCCGTCCCTCTCCCCCGCAATCTCACCACTTCGGCGAACGACGCCGACAGCGGGAGAGGGGGCTTCGTCCTTGCCCTGCTCCCGGGTGGGATTAGCACCAGATCTCGGATGCTCCCGACCGACGGCCAATGCTTGGCGCGGCGGTGGGGACCACTATGCTGTGCGCTGGTTCCGCCGTGCGCCGATCGCGGTTCGGACCACTCCGCCTGACCTGCTGCCTCGGATCCAACCGTGCCTGCCCACCGCGTCCTCGTCACCGACAACCTCTCCTCGGCCGGTCTCGAAGTACTCGAGAAGACCCCCGGGATCGAACTCGTCGACAAGCAGGGTTGTCCGTTGGAGGAGATCCCGGACCTGCTCCGCGAGGTGGACGCGATCCTGATCCGCAGCCGCACGAAGCTGACGCCGGAGGTGCTCGCCGGTCAGCAACGGCTGAAGCTGATCGTGCGTGCGGGCGTCGGCGTCGACAACATCGACCAGGCGGCGGCGACCCGCGAGGGAATCGTCGTGATGAACACGCCGGCGGGGAACACGGTCAGCACGGCCGAGCACGCCGTCGCCATGATGATGGCCCTCTCCCGCAACATCGGCCCGGCGGCGGCCAGCATGAAGGAGGGCCGCTGGGACCGCAAGAAGTTCACCGGCACCCAGCTCGCCGGCAAGACACTCGCCGTCGTCGGGCTCGGCCGCATCGGCCTGACCGTCGCCTCCATGGCCCGCGGCATGGACATGAAGATCGTCGGCTACGACCCGTTCCTCTCCGCCGAGCGGGCCGAGGAACTGGGCATCGAACTGATCCGCGACGTCGATGCGATCTGCGAGCGGTGCGACTACCTGACCGTCCACACGCCGCTGACCGACGAGACCCGCGGCATGATCGACGCGCGGCGGCTCGCGCTGATGAAGCCGGGCGTGCGGATCGTCAACTGCGCCCGGGGCGGCATCGTGGACGAGGAGGCGCTCGCCGACGCCGTCGAGTCCGGCCACGTCGCCGGGGCGGCGGTCGACGTCTTCACCGCCGAGCCGCCCGCCGAGAGCTTCCGGCTGACGAAGCTCGAGAACGTGCTCGCGACACCGCACCTCGGGGCCTCGACGGACGAGGCCCAGGAACTGGTCGCGGTCGAGGCGGCCGAACTCGCCGTCGGCTTCCTGCTGCGGAACGAGGTCCGGCACGCCATCAACATGGTCCCGGTCTCGGCGACCGAGATGAAAGAGGTCGGCCTGTACCTCGACCTCGCCCGCCGGCTCGGGCTGCTCGTCTGCCAGTTGGTGAAGTCGGCCGGGATCAAGAGCGCGAAGATCAACTACCGCGGCGAGGTCGCGACCAAGCCGACGAAGCTGATCACCGCGAGCTTCACGGCCGGACTGCTGGAAGGGGCGATGGACGAGGGGGTGAACATCGTCTCCGCCGAGGTGATGGCCCGCGACCGAGGCATCGAGATTACCGAGACGACCTCCAGCGAGCCGGGCGACTTCGCCACACTGATCGACGTCGCCATCGACACCGACGAGGGGGAACGCTCCGCCGCCGGCACGCTGTTCGGCAAGCAGTTCGTCCGCCTCGTAAAGATCGGCCCGTACCCGCTCGAGGCGTACCTCGACGGGAACCTCCTCATCTACCGGCACCGCGACGTCCCCGGCCTGATCGGCTTCATCGGCAACATCTGCGCTCAGCACGGGGTGAACATCGCCGGCATGTCGCTCGGCCGCCGCGGCAACGAACAGGGAGGCGACGCCGTCGCCATCCTCAACGTCGACGTCGAACCCTCCCCCGAAGCGCTCGCCGAGATCGCCGCCCACGCCGAGGTGACCGGCGTCGACCTCGTGAAACTCCCCCCGGCCGGGGCCGTGCTCCCCTGGCTCGGCTCCTGACCGACCCCCTCCTCGAGCGGTCCCACCGAACGGTTTCGTCATGGCGGACGAGCTTGCGAAGCTCCAGGCGCTGGCCCGGGCGCACGGCGTGCTGCCGACGTACGTCGACGTGGCGAACCAGCGGCAGACGGCGTCCGTCGAGGCGCTTCGGGCCGTCCTCGGCGTGATCGGCGTCGAGGTGGACGGTTCCACGAACCTCGAACAGGCCCGACTGGACCGACGGCGAGCCGTCTGGCGGCGGGTCGTCGAACCGGTCTGCGTGCTGGACGAGGACGAGTCCCGGCAGGTGCTTCCGCTGCGGTTCCCGGCGAAGGCGGCCGGGACGATGCGGGTGACGATCACGCACGAGGACGGCAGCGTGCACACGTCGACCGCCGACGTCGAGTCGCTGCCTGCCGTCGCGCGGCGAGCCGTCGGAACGGAGACGTTCCTCCTTCGTCACTTCGTGCTGGGCGAGCCCCTTCCCCCCGGCTACCACCGACTGCGGATCGCCCTCGGTGGCGTGTCCCACGAGTCGCTGCTGATCTGCGCCCCCCGCCGACTCTGGTCGCCCACGACCGCGGCGACGAAGACAGAGTGGGGCGTCTTCCTGCCGACCTATGCGGCTCACGACGCCGAGAGCTGGGGCTGCGGCGACTTCACGTCGCTCGGCCGGCTGCTCGACTGGACGGGCGAGGCGGGCGGGCGGTTCGTCGGCACGCTCCCGCTGCTGGCGAGCGAGTGGGAGTTCGGCGTCGACCCCAGCCCGTACGCTCCGACGAGCCGCCGGTTCTGGAACGAGCTCTACCTCGACCCGCGTCGCTGCCCGGAGTTCGAGCGGTGCGAGACGGCGAAGGCGTTGGTCGAGTCGGCGGAGTTCCAAGCCGACCTCGCCGCCGCTCGGGCGAGTGAACTGGTCGACTACGAGCGGGTCGTCCGAATGAAGCGGCTGGTGGTGGAGGAGTTGGCGAAGGAGTTCTTCGCCTCGGACGACGACCGCCGTCGCCAGTTGGACGAGTGGTTGCTGAAGCACCCGGAGGTGGCCTCGTTCGCGCGGTTCCGGGCGACCGGCGAGGCCGAGGAAGGACGCTGGCCGACGTGGGAGGCCGGGTCGTTCGACTCCGTCGAGACGATCGACGTGGACGTGCCGGCCTACCGGTACCACGTGTACGCCCAGTGGCAGACGCAGCTGCAGCTCGCGTCGCTCGGCGACACGGACGGGGCCGAGTTGTACCTCGACCTGCCGCTCGGCGTTCGGCGGGACGGGTACGACGTGTGGTGCGACCCGGACGCGTTCGCCCTGAAGGCGAGCGGCGGGGCGCCGCCGGACTCGTTCTTCACCAAGGGCCAGAACTGGGGGTTCCCGCCGCTGCACCACGAACGGATTCGGGACGTCGGCTACCGGCCGTGGATCGAGGGCGTGCGGGCCCACCTCTCGTTCGCCCGGCTGCTACGCATCGACCACGCGATGGGCCTGCACCGGCTGTACTGGATTCCGGACGGGGCGGCGGCCGGCGACGGCGTCTACGTCCGTTACCGCACGGACGAGATGTTCGCGATCCTCGCCCTCGAGTCGCACCGGCACGAGGCGATCCTCGTCGGCGAGAACCTCGGAACCTGCCCGCCCGCCGTCGACGTGGCGATGGAGGCGGCGGCGATGTCGGGCATGTACGTCTTCGAGTTCGAGATCGACGCCGAGTCGGAGCAGACGCTGCACACCGTTCCGGAGGACGCGCTCGCCTCGCTGAACACGCACGACCTGCCGACCTTCTCGACCTTCTGGAACGCCCTCGACATCGACGACCACGTCGACTTGGGTCTCGTCGACGAAGCGGAGGCCGACGCGGCCCGGAAGGGTCGGGCGGCGATGCGGAAGGCCGTCGTCAACTTCCTGGTCCGCGAAGGAGCCCTCACCGAGCCGACCGACGACGAGCAGGCCGTGTTCCTCGCGTGCACGGCCTGGCTGGCCGAGCAGAACCCGCGGTACGTGATCGCCAACCTCGAGGACGCGTGGGCCGAGACCCGCCCGCAGAACACCCCCGGCACGTGGCTCGAGCGCCCGAACTGGCAACGGAAGAGCCGGCTGTCGCTGGAGGAGATCGCGGCCGACGAGCGGGTGCGGGCGATGATTGAGACGCTGGCGGCCGCCGCACGGGGTGACGGGGTCTGATAGACTGGAGAGACATCAGTTTCGCGGAGACTCCCGTGGCCACCGACCTGAAGACCTACGTCACCCCGGAGGAGTACCTCGCCGGCGAGCGAGCCTCGGTCGACGTCAAGCACGAGTGGATCGACGGGGAGCTTCGCGAGATGAACGGTGCCACCCGAGCGCACAACCTGCTGACGAAGAACCTCGTCGTCGCGTTCGAGAACCGTGTCGGCGACAACGGCTTCGACGTCTATCCCGGCGACATGCGGGTGCGGGTGCCGGACGGACCGTACTACTACCCGGACGTCGTGGTCGCCGCCGAGCCGCCGGTGTTCGAGGACGGCCACCTCGACACGCTCCGCAACCCGCTCGTGATCGCCGAGGTGCTCTCGCCTTCGACGGAGTCGATTGACCGCGGCGAGAAGTTGGAAGGCTACTCCCGAGTCGCCTCGCTCCGCGACCTGCTGCTCGTTTCGCAGCACTCGTTGCGGATCGACCACTACCACCGCGAGTCCGACGGAGAGAACTGGCAACTCGTCCTTGCCACGGACGAGTCGGTCGAGCTCCGGTTCCCGGTCGTCGACTGCCGTGTCCCGTTGGCCGACGTCTACAAACGCGTCGTGATCGTGCCGGCCTGACCGAGGTTCGTTCAGGAGGACGACCACCCGTGCCGCAGGGGCGACTGTTCGAGACCGACGAGCCGGAGATGCCGTGGGAGGTGGCGGCCGACGAGGACCGGCTGGCGGCGGCGGTCGTGTTGAACCGGCCGCTGGAGACGGTGTTCCACTACCTGCTGCCGCCGGAGCTCGTCGACGAGGTGGGGCCGGGGCAGCGGGTGAAGGTGCCGTTCGGTCGCGGCAACCAGTCGCTCGTCGGGTTCTGCGTCGCGGTCGAGCCGCCGCCGCGGACGACGCGGAAGCTGAAGGAGGTCGCCTCGGTGGTCGACCGGCGGCCGCTCGTCGACCAGCGGATGCTGGACCTGACGCGGTGGATCGCCGAGCGGTACCTGTGCAGCTGGGGGCAGGTGCTGCACTCCGTCGTTCCGGCGGGGGTGAAGAACCGGGCCGGGACGCGGATGCTGAACTTCTTCGAGCCGGCGAAGGGGGTGTCGGAGAAGCTGTTCGAGCTGGACCTGCCGGCGAAGCAGTTCGCCGTGCTGGAGACGCTGTGCGACGCCGACGAGCCGATGACGGCGGACCAGTTGATGACGGCGGCGAAGTGCGGCATGGGGCCGGTCAACGGGCTTCGCGAGAAGGGGCACGTGCTGGTCGTCCGCAAGCGGGCCGAGCGAACGGAACTCGACTTCGGCGACGTCGAGCGGATCGACGACCTCGAGCTGAACCCGACCCAACGCGAGGCCCGCGACCGCGTACTCGAGGCACTCCGGGCCCGCGAACACCGCACCTTCCTGCTGCACGGCGTGACGGGCAGCGGCAAGACCGAGGTCTATATCCAGGCGATCCGCGAGGTCGTCGAGTACGGCCGGCAGGCGATCGTGCTCGTCCCGGAGATCAGCCTGACGCCGCAGACGATCCGCCGGTTCCGCAGCCGGTTCGACCGCGTGGCCGTTCTGCACAGCCACCTGACCGACGCCGAACGACACTGGCACTGGGAACGCATCCGCGGGGGCGACGTGCAGGTCGTCGTCGGGGCCCGGTCGGCGGTCTTCGCCCCCACGCCGCACCTCGGGCTGATCGTGATCGACGAGGAGCACGAAACGTCGTTCAAGCAGGAGACCGCCCCGCGGTACCACGCCCGCGAGGTCGCCCGCGAGCGCGCCCGGCGGGAGAGCGTGCCGCTGCTGTTGGGGTCGGCGACGCCGACGTTGGAGAGTTGGCGCCGGTGTCAGGAGGCGAGCGACGAGGGGGTGGCCAGTGGTGAGGAGGTGGGGGGATCGGGAGTTGGGGAGATTTCGAGTTCAAGCCCCCCATCACTCGATCCCCCGATCGCCCCATCCCCCGACCACCTCCTCTCCCTCCCCGCGCGGGTCGCCTCCCGCCCGCTGCCGCCGGTGATCGTCGTCGACGTCCGCAACGACCCGCAAATCCGCAAGGGGCAGGCGATCGGGCGGACGCTGCGCAACGCGATGCACTCGGCCCTGGAGGACCGCGGACAGGTCATCCTGTTCCTGAACCTGCGGGGCTACTCGCCCGTCATCTGGGACAAGGGAGCGGACGAGACGGTGAAGTGCCCGGACTGCGACGTCTCACTCGTCTGGCACCGCGACCGCAATCTCGCGATGTGCCACTCGTGCGAGTTCGAGACCGAGAACCCGAACGAACTCGCGACCGACGGCTCCAAGGGGCTGCGGTTCCTCGGCACGGGAACGCAGCGGCTGGAGGCGGAGGTGCGGGCGAAGTTCGGCGACGCGACGATCCTCCGCATGGACAGCGACTCGATGCGGAAGCGGGGCAGCCACGACGTCGCCCTCGAACGGTTCCGCAGCGGCGAGATCGACGTGCTGCTCGGGACGCAGATGATCGCCAAGGGGCTCGACTTCCCGAACGTCACGCTCGTCGGCGTGATCGACGCGGACACCATGCTGCACCAGCCGGACTTCCGGGCGTCCGAACGGACGTTCCAGCTGATCTCGCAGGTCGCCGGGCGAACGGGCCGCGGCGAGCGGGCCGGGCGGGTGCTGGTGCAGTCGAGTTGTCCGACGGAGCCGGCGATCGTGAAGGCGGCCGCCCACGACTACGTCGGCTTCGTGAAGGGGGAGCTCGCCCACCGCAGCGAACTCGCGTACCCGCCGTTCCGCCGACTGGCCCGTGTCATCGTCCGCGGCGAGGACGAACTCGTCGTTCGCGACCACGCGAAGAGCATGGCCGAGCAGTTGCGGGCCGAGGCGGACGAACGGTGTTCCGGGGTCCGGGTGGTCGGCCCGGCCCCGGCCCCCATCCGGAAGCAGCGGGCGATGTTCCGCTTCCACCTGCTGTTGATGTCGGAGACGCTCGAGCCGCTCCGGGACGTCTGGCGGGCCGCCTCGTCGAACTTCCCCTTGACGAACGACGTCGATCACGCGATCGACGTCGATCCGATGGGAATGCGGTGAGGGTCACCACTCTAGGAGGAGTCGACCATGATCGAAGCGTGGCTCGCCGGCGAAGTGCCGCACGGCGTGATGGCCGACTGGTGCGAGGAGCAGGGGCTCGTCTTCCCCCGCGTCCAACGCGTCGGCGTCCACCGCACGGCGGCCGCCACCCGGTCCGCCTCCGGTTCTCGCCGCGTCCGCTACTACGGCTCGGTGTCGGGAAGCCGGGCGACGCGGACGTACGTGTCCGAGTCCCGCTCAGGCCGGCGACGACCACGCATCGGTTCGCGGCGCGGGCGTTGGACGTGACCAGCGGCCCGGCCGCCGAGTCGACGCGTTCTCGCGGCTCGGCTGCATTTCCAGTCGAACGCGATTTCGCGCGTGACATGGGACAGTGCGACGCGTCCCGAGTCTGAGGGGGAGCGGTCCGTCGTGTGACGGTCGCATTCGACGACAGGAACCGGAGGGGGAGACGACGATGCGAGTTCGAGCGACGTTCGCGGCGTTCTGTTGTGCGGCTGCGGTGACGTGTCTGGCGGGGACGGCCCGGGCCGACGCCGTCGGCACGCTGGAGCCGCTGCTGGAGAAAGGGGATCTCGACGGTGCGGCGAAGGCGATGCAGCGACGGATCGACCGGGACAAGTTCGACGACGAGGCCTGGTTCGGGCTCGGCGTCACGCGGTTCCTGCAGGCGGTGGAGGGGCTCGCCCAGGACAACCAGGAGTACGGCGTGCTCTCGCGGTACGCCGGGGCGGTCCCGCTGCTGCGGCTGCCGGTCCCGCCGAACGACGACCCGAAGGTGGTGGAGTACGAGGACCTCCGGAACACGCTGAAGCAGTTCCTGGCGGACCTCGAGGAGGCACAGAAGGCGCTGGCGAAGGTGGACACGACCAAGGACGTGAAGCTGCCGCTGCACGTCGGCCGCATCCGACTCGACCTCGACGGCGACGGCAAGGCGAGCGACGAGGAGACGTTCTGGCGGATCTTCCAGCGCTACAACCGCGGCGTCCGGAAGGAGGACGCTGACGAGTTCGTGCTGGGGCTCGACGGCGGCGACGTGCACTGGCTGAAGGGGTACACCCACTTCCTGGCCGCGAACTGCGAGGTCGCCCTCGCCCACGACTTCCACGAGATCTTCGAGCGGACCGGGCACTTGTTCTTCCCGAAGATCAAGACGCCGCACACCTTCCTGAGCCCGCCTGACCCGACCGACGCCAATCTGCGGACGATCTTCGACGCGATCGCCTTCGTGCACCTGCTGAACTTCCCGGTCGAGGAGCCGAAGCGGATGGAGCGGGCGCTCGGGCACCTGGAGACGATGATCGACGAGAGCCGGATCTCGTGGAAGCGGATCCTGGCGGAGACCGACGACGACCGGGAGTGGCTGCCGAACCCGAAGCAGACGAGCGTGATGACGGGCGGCCCCGTCCCCCGCGAGATGATCGACGGCTGGCACGAGGTCCTCGACGAGAGCGAAGCACTCCTGAAGGGGGAGAAGCTGATTCCCTTCTGGAGGGACTACTTCCCACAGTGGCAGCTGTTCGGCGGCTCGACCGACTGGAAGCCGATCCCCGAGAAGGGCCGCGGCGTGAACCTGCGGAAGGTCTTCACGAACCCGCGGCGGTTCGACCTCGTGATGTGGGTCCAGGGAACGGGGGCGACGCCCTACCTGGAGGAAGGCGAGCTCAGCACGCCGGAGACGTGGGACCGCATGATGCGCGTCTTCCGCGGCGAGTTCTTCGGCTTCGCCATCTGGTTCAACTGAACCGAACGCGAGAGTACCGAATCCCGTAGGGGCCGCACTCCGTGGCGGCCCTGCGGGTGACTCTCGTGACGGCGCGCGAACCGCTCTCGTGTTCCGGCGGGGCGCCAAGCGACCCCGAACGATCACCGCACCTGCGGCGCGCACGGCCGGCACGGAGTCCGGCCCCTGCGGACACTCTCACGCGGCGTCGAAGGCTCGCTTGATCTTCTCGACCCACCCGGTGTCCTCCGGGTGGACGAGGAGCATGTTGAAGTCGTACCGCAACGACTCTTCGAGAATCGCCTCGCTGTTGTCGACGAGCAGGTCGATCTCGAAGGCGGGCGGGTATTTCGTGCAGGTCTTCAGCTCCTCGGGCAGCGAGGCGAGCCGTCGCACGTGCAGCGGCCGGTTCACCACGCCGGCGATCTCGATCCCGTGCGCCCGGAATAGCATGGTCGTCGCCCAGCGGCTGCGGTACGAGGTCGTGTAGATCCACACCTCGTGCCCGGCCCTGGTCAGGCTCTGCAGCAACTCGACCGCCCCCTCGCGAAGCTCCTCCTTCGCGAACAGACTCCCCATCAGCCCCTTGGGCCGGGGTTCGGTCGGGAAGGAGTGGTCGGACGGGAGCAGCGTGTCGTCGAGGTCGAAGGCGATCCGCATCGCGGGCATCTCCGGGGGCCTGGGGGGGCGGGACCATAGCAGGCGTCGGCACCCGACGACAGACCGGATCACGACTCCGTCGCCAGTCGCTCGAGGTCGGCGGCGAGACCTCGTTCGAGGACCGCCAGTTCGGCGAGCGACGACGTGGTCTCGGCCAGCCGGTCGTCCCGAGCCAGCCCCTCGATCCGACCGGCGATCTCGACGACCTCGTCTGCACCGAACAGCGCGGCGTTGCTCCGGAGCGTGTGGGCCGCCCGGCAGACGGCGTCGGCGTCCCCCTCCGCGTGACCGGTTCTCAGCGAGTCCGTCAGCTGACGAAGTTGTTCCTGCATCACGACGCTGATCCCGGCGAGATCGACTCCGAGTCGCTCGGCCGCCACGTCCGGATCGACCACCCTGAACCGTGGGGACTCCGGTCCACCACGATCGACGCCTGCGTCCGCGACGTCGTCCTCGGACGGGGCCGTCCTGCCCGTCAGGCTCCTCGCGGGGAACTTCTCGACGACCTCGTAGAGCTCCTCGACCTCGACCGGTTTGGAGACGTAGTCGTCCATTCTCGCCTGCAGACAACGCTCGCGATCGCCCTTCATCGCGTTCGCCGTCATGGCGACGACGGGCAGCCGCCGCCCGGTTCCCGACTCCGCCGCGCGGATCGCGGCCGTCGCCTGCAGTCCGTCCATCACGGGCATCTGCACGTCCATCAGGACGACGTCGAACGAGTCGGACCGGAGTCGCTCGACCGCCGCGCGACCGTTCTCCACCACCAAGACCTCGTGCCCCCGCGCCTCGAGCATGCCGACGGCCACTCGCTGGTTGACCACGCTGTCCTCGGCGAGGAGCACCCGCCGGGCCACCGGTCGCCCCCCGTCCGGCCCGGCACCCTCTGGCACGACCGGCCGTTCGGCGTCGTCGACGTGGACGCGTTCGAGGATCGTCTCCAGCAGCTCCGACTGGACGACCGGCTTCGCCAGACAACGGAGGATGCCGAGACTCCGGCACCGTTCGCCGTCGCCCGGTCGAATGGCGGAGGAGATCATGACGACCTGGCACGCCGGGCCGCCGGGCTCCTCCCGCAGTCGCTCGGTGAACTGGAACCCGTCCATTCCGGGCATCATGCAGTCGAGGAGCACGAGCGCGTACGGCACCCCCTCGCGTGCCGCCCGCCGGAACCCCTTCAGCCCGTCGAGACCGTCGACCGCTGCGGTCGCCGACATCCGCCACTTCGCGAGCAGCTCGGCGAGGATGCACCGGTTCGTGGCGTTGTCGTCGACGACGAGCACCCGCAGGTCGGCGAGTCGGTCCAGTTCCAGCGGGGACCGCCGCCCCCGGTCCGGGTCCGTCCGCACGACGACGGTGAACGAGAACGTCGACCCGACGCCGACCTCGCTCTCCAGCCAGATGCGGCCCCCCATCATGCGGACGAGCTGCGAGGAGATGGACAGGCCGAGCCCGGTGCCGCCGTAGTGCCGCGTGGTCGAGGAGTCCGCCTGCGTGAACGCGTCGAACAGCGTGGCGTGCTGCTCGGGCGGGATGCCGATCCCGGTGTCCTTCACGTCGAAGCGGAGCGTCGCCTCGTGTTCGCCGAGGGACTCGACGCCGACGTCGACGAGGACCTCGCCCTGTTCGGTGAACTTCACGGCGTTGCCCACGAGGTTCACGAGCACCTGCCGCAGCCGCCCCGGGTCGCCGACGACGACGGCCGGAACGTCCTCGGCCACGCGACAGACCAGTTCCAGTCGGCGGGCCGCTGCGCGGGACGCGAGCGTTCGCGTGGCGGTCGCGGCGAGGTCCCGCGGGTCGAAGTCGACGATCTCCAGTTCCAACTTGCCCGCCTCGATCTTCGAGAAGTCGAGGATGTCGTTGAGCAGCACCAGCAGGCTGTCGGCCGACTCGCGCATCATCTTGAAGTAGCCACGCTGGTTCTCGTCGAGCGAGGTCGACGAGAGCAGCTCGGCCATGCCGAGCACGCCGTTCATCGGCGTGCGAATCTCGTGGCTCATGTTCGCGAGGAAGTCGCTCTTGGCCCGGTTCGCCGCCTCGGCCTCGTCGCGCGACTCCACGAGTGCGGTCTGCTGCTCGACGATCTTGTCGAACTGTGCCGACACACGGGACGTCGTCGGCAACAGCACGAACCAGTACGTCGCCGCCAGGACGCCCAGCGTGACGAACATCACGACCCACTGGGCGAGAGCGCTCGACTGGACGCCGCTCTCGGAGAGTTCCTCGACCTCGCCGACGAACGACTCCATCAGCGCGAGGTACTCGAGCGACGCCTCGCGGACCGGAATCGCCCGGGACGGGTCCGACGTCGACGCGTCGTCGGAGAGAAACGTCTCGGCTCGGACCACGAGTTCGTCGGCCGTTGCGTCCAGCCGCTCCACGAAGTCGCGGTCGAGCCGGTCTCCGAACCGTTCGTCGGCGAGGCGGAGCACCTTGTCGTGCCCGTTCTCGAACTCGCGGACGAGTCCGTCGAGTTCGCCGCCGGCCGTGGTGGTCGCGGTCGAGGAGACGACGAACGCGCCGGCGGCGACGCGTTGGGACAGCATGCGTTGCCGGCCGGCGAGGTTCACCAACTCGGCGTCACCGGACTGGCGAACGACGAACCCCCGGGAGAGCAGTGCCGTCAGGACGGCCAGGGCGGCGAGGGCGAGCACACTGCCGGTACACGCCCTGCGAAGCGTCGCCGGTGCGGACTCGCTCGCGGGCAAGATCGGGCTCCTCGACGTGTGGGGACGTCGCCGACCGGAGTCCCACCGCGAGTCCCCGGGCCGGCAACCGGCTTCGCCTCGTGAGGCAGCCCGCTCGCGAAACCCGCGAAGCCGCCGGGGTACTATTGCCGAAGATCGTAGCAGGCAACTTCCGTCGCCCCGCGCACGAACAGCAGTCCGTTCCAGACGACCGGGTGGTTCCAGGTGATGCCGGTGTGCTCGCCCTCGACGTTGAGGGCCTGGAAGCGGCCGACCTCCTCGAAGCCGTCGGGGCTCGCCCTCACGAGGGCGACCTCGCCCGTCTTCTCGACGGTCGTCAGCACGTGGTCGCCGACGAGCAGGAGCTGACCGAACCCGTAGGTGCCGTCGCGGTCCTTCCAAATCCGTTCACCAGTCGCGTAGTCGTGGCAGGCCATGATGCCGTCGTCGAGGCCGTACAGGTAGCCGTCCTTGTAGACGGCGGACTGGAACTTCAGCTTGAACCTGGTGGGCAGCTCGTACTGCTTCTCGACGTTCCAGTTGCCGTCGTCCCCCCTCATGACGGACAGCAGGGCGCAGCCGTTCTTGAAGCTGCCGCTGTACCCGCTCGCGAGGAAGACGTGCTTCTCGTCCTTGACGATCGGCTGGGCGACGTTGACGTCGCTGAAGGTCTTCCACGGGAACTGCCACAACTGTTCCCCGTAGTCGGCCTCGTAGCCGGCGAGGCCGTCGGCGTCGAAGACGAGCACCTGTCGGACGCCGTCGATCGTCTCCAGCCGCGGGGCGCTGTAGCCCGCCTTGGAGGTCCCGGCCGTCCACTTCACGTCGCCCGTCATGCGGTCGTACGCGGCCACGCCGTACTTGCCGTTGTCGCCGTTGCGGCCCGGGTTGACGACCACCACGTCGTCGTAGACGAGCGGCGAGGCGCTCATCCCCCAGGCGATGTTCTCGGAGCCGGCGTCCTCGAGGACATTCGTCGTCCAGTGCTCGTCGCCCGTCAGCGGGTCGAGGCAGTCGAGGATGCCGGTCCCGCCGAGGGCGTACAGCCGGCCCTCGTAGAGCGTCGGCGTCGCCCGCGGCCCGGGGCCTCCCTGGGCGTCGTAGAAGCGGGCCTCGTTCCGGTGCTCCCAGATCTGCTCGCCGGTGTTCGCGTCGTAGCAGACGACCGCCTCGAACTCGCCGGCGTCTCCCCGCTGCTCCTGCGTGTACAGCAGCCCGTCGACGACGGCGAACGACGACCACGCGTCGCCGACCGCGTGGCCCCACACCCGCTTCGGCGGGTTCGCGTTCCAGTCCGTCCGAATCTCCACGCCGCGGACGATGCCGTCCCGCAGCGGGCCGCGGAAGCCCGGCCAGTCGGGGACCGACTCGTCCTCCGTCGGCACGGCCGTCCCGTCGGACCGTGACGACGCGACGAACGCCTCCAGCTTCTCGCTCGCCGAGGGGATGTAGGTGACGATCCACGGGAACGAGCCGGACAGCCCCAACCGGAACCGGGGCTCGAACTGCGGCCGGATCGCCCCGGACAGTCCGGTGAAGCGGTTCCACGTGAGGAAGCCGACCAGCAGCACGACCGGGACGGCGGCGATCTGGAACTTCGTCTTCCAGCGGGCTCGCGAGAAGAAGAACCACCACAGCGTGAGGAAGAACGCCGGCGCGACGAACCCGCCGATCATGATGAACGGGTGCCGCCAGGTCATCTCCTCCGCGTAGCGGACGTGGGCGAACGCCGAGATCGCGGCTCCGACCGCGACGATCGCGAACGGCGGCCACCAGCGGATCCCCTTCGACGGAGGCTCGACGGGCGGCGGCGGCTCGGCCGCGGCGGGGGCGGCCTCCTCGGACGGCTGCGGCTCGGGCGGCGTGTCGCTCACGGAGCACTCCGTTCTTCGATCGTGGCGGGACTCGGATCCGGCCCGAATTGTAGATCGCGAGCGACGATCGGGAAGCGGCGAACGCGTGATTTCCCAGCTGCACTGCCACGCAGCGCAGTCGCAGTCTGGTGACAGACAAGTTCTCACGCGTCCAGCCGGTGAGACCCAACCGCCCTCGCACGCCGCACGACTGCGTCTGCACTGCGTGGCAGTGCAGCTACTTCGACAACCGCTCGCCGGTCTCGCGGTCGAACCCGTCCGGGCGTCGCTTCTCCGGGACCGCGTCCCCGGTCCGCTTGATCCAGCCGTCGAGCGCGCCGCTCATGCGGGCGAGGATCTCACCGTACGCCTCGTCCTCGGCGACGTTCACCAGTTCGTACGGGTCCTTCTCCAGGTCGTACAGTTCGTGCACGGGGCGGGGCGTGGTGAAACACTGGTGCTGCCGGTCGTTCAGCCGGCCGGCCGCTCGCAGCTTCAACATCGACTGGAACGTCGGGCTGCGGACCGCGTCGGCCGGCGGCGTCAGCGGGACGTCCACGTACGAGTTCCGCACGTACTTGTACCGCTTGTCCCGCACGGCCCGCTGGTGGTCGTCGAAGTCGTGCCAGTTGTGCTCGGCGTGGACGTAGACCCGCGTCTCGCTCTCCGGGTCCCGTAGCAGCGGGGCGAAGCTCGTTCCCTGAAACGTCTCCGGAAGCTCGACGCCCGCGAGCTCGAGGAACGTCGGGGCGAGATCGACCACGCTGACGAGCGAGTCGCACGTCGATCCCTTGTGCACCTCCCGCGGCCACTTCACCACGAACGGCGTCTTGATCCCCGAGTCGAAGAGCGTCGTCTTGCATCGTGGAAACGGCCGGCCGTTGTCGCTGACGAACACGACGACCGTGCGGTCCGAGACCCCCTGCTCCTCCAACACCTTCACGCAGTCGCCCACCACGCCGTCGAGCCGGGTGATCTCGTCGTAGTACATCGCGAGGTCGCCGCGGGTCGCCGCGTCGTCCGGAAGGAAGGGCGGGACGACGGCGTCCTTCGCCGTGTGCGGCCGCGGAATCGTGTTCTTCTGGTAGCCGCGGTGCGGGTCGCTGAAGGCGAACCAGAGGAAGAAGGGCTGGTCCTTCGGCCGGGCCTCGAGCGTGGCGACCCACTGGTTCATCCGCTGCTCGACCTTGTCGAACTTGGGGACGGTCTCCTTGCCGAGATGCCACTTGCCCGCGGCAGCTGTGTAGTAGCCGGCCGCTTTCAGCTTCTCCACGAAGGTCACCTGGTCCCCCGGCAACGGCTGGTGCAACTGCGGGGCTCCGGTCGCGTGCGGGTACCGCCCGGTGATGATGCTGCACCGGCTGGGGCTGCAGGAACTGGTCGTCAGGAACGCGTTGTCGAACCGCATCCCGGCCTTCGCGAGCGCGTCCACGTGGGGCGTCCGAACGTGCGGATGCCCGTACGCCCCGCAGTCGTTCCACGCCATGTCGTCCGCGATGAACAACACGAAGTTCGGCGGCGGCTCGGCCGCGGACGCGAGGGCGGGCAGGAGAACGGCAAGGGCGAGTAGTCGGGGCACGATGGTCTCCGCGAGCGATCCGGGCGACCTCGATCGTAGTCGTCGATGCGAGCCTTGTCGAAACGTTCGAACCCTTGCGGTCGCAGGTCGCGGACTCCGCAGCCCGTTCTGGTATGCTGGCCCGATCACAAGCAACCAACCGAGCCGATGCGAGGTGCCGAATGATCCTACTCGCCCTACTCGCCGCCCTGGGAGCGGACTTCCCCACGGAAGCTCAGCTCGCACGCGAGCGGTACCGGAAGGCCATCGTCGCCGCCCGTACGGAGTACACGAACGAGCTCCAGACGATCCTCGAGGAGACGACGAAGAAGGGCGACCTCGACGCGGCCAACGTCGTCAAGCAGGAGATCAACCAGATCGCCGCCGCCGGGTCCGTCCAGGCAAGGGAGTTCACGGGGTCCTGGCGTCTCGTGTTCGCCCCGGACGACGTCCGAGACTACCGCATCGAACGCAGCGGGCGGGTCACCTGGGTCCGGACGGGCAAACCGGCCGTCAACGCACGGCTGAAGTTCGTCGACGGTCAGGTCTACCTGAGTCTCGTCGACAGCGAGATCCAGCGGCTCACTCTCGTCGGCGAGAAGCTGTTCGCGGAGCACTTCCGCCCCACCAAGCCGGACATGCCGATCAACGTCGGCGTGGCCCATCGTCGATAGCGGACTACGAGGCCCCATCATGCTCGAGGCCTGGCTTGCCGGTGACGTGCCCGACGGCGTGATGGCCGACTGGTGCGAGGAGCGGGGTCTCGTGTTCCCGCGGCGGCGGCCGGCCCGGTTTCGCGCCCGGACCGGGGGCGGGTCGGTCTCCGGCTCGGTCGGCCGTGTCGTGCCACGCTTCCGTCGTTCGCGGAGCGGCTCGAGCCGGAGTTCGTGGAACCTGCTCTCGCGATCCGGGGCGAGTCGTCCCCAAGTGTACGCGGTGTCGAACGGCCGGTCACGGTTCGTCACGCCCGGCCTGTCGAGCTCGAGCGTCGGGTCCCGCTCTGGCGGACGACGCTCCGTCGGGTAGACCGGCCTCGGACTTCGGCCGCGAACAGCACCGAGCGAACGTCTCGACTATCGTGGTGCCTGCTTGACGCGGCGGAACTCGACCTTCGCCCCCGTCCGCGGGACCACACGGGCGGCATACGCGCCCCAGTGGGACGGTCGGGCCTCGAACGTCGACTCGACCGTGTACTCGACCCTCGTGCCGTCGGCCGTCGTCGTGACCCGTGTGATCGTCGGCGAGTCCGCCCCGGTCACGACGACCACCGACGACTTCGTCCAGTCGATCTTCGCCTTCAGCACCGGGTCGTCGTTCGGCGTGTCGAGCTTCCGAACGTTCCCGGCGACGAGCGTCGGCAGACGGGACTTCCACGCCTCCCACGTCTTGGCGTCCCGCACGACGAGGCCCCGCGTCGAACGCTGCTCCCGCAGCCCGAACTCGTACGGCCCCGCGTAGTCCACGGTCGGCTCGGCCGGCGGGTCCGCGGCCGCCACGGGAAACGTGGTGAAGAGAACGAGCCATGCCGCCAGCGAACGCCGCATCGGAGTCACTCCGGTTCGTACACGCGTGTGTCGTGGGCCGTCGGACGACCCCGTGAAGACCAACGGTCGCACGGGGCCTTCGTTAGGCGGAGATTCCGCAGACGCGAGAAGAACGGGGCTGCCCCAACACGACAGGGCCGGCGAGTCGCCTCGCCGGCCCTGGTGTCGAGTTCGTTCGCCGTGAGCGACGTCAGTACGACGGCCGCTCGGGCGGCATGAACGGCGACTTGAAGCGGCGAGGTTTGTACGTCTCGAACGTCGCCTCCAGTTGCTGCATCGAGTACAGCGGCCTCACCCGCAACCGGACGGGCGGGACGAAGTTCATCTCCAGCGGCAGCCGGAACAGCGACTCCAGCGACCAGAGCTTGTCCGGGTTCGCCTCGTAGGCGTACAGCAACGCCATGAACTCCTCGGCCTCCTGCTCCGTGTCGAACGTGTCGAGGCGTCGCCAGAACGGATCGCGGTGCTCGTTCTCGCCCCGCGTGTAGAACACGTAGCCCTCCACGGCCCAGCCGTCGTCAGGCTGCAGTTGAACCAGGTCCTGGGCGTTCGCGGTGCTCCCCAAGCCGAGGGCGAGGGTGGTCAACACGGCCATTCGAACGATCGTCTTCGTCATCGCGAGTCTCCTGCTCGTTGGGGTGAGTTGCCTGCCACGTCCTCCCGAGCGAGAAGTCGCACGAGCCGTTACAGGGCGTACGTTCGCGAATCGGATTCCTCGACGAGCCTCCCGCGCGGAAGCCGAGAACCCGGCCCGAACCGGACCGTTTCCACGGCCGATCGGCTACCCTGAGCGAGACTGCTCTCGACCTTCGTTCCCCGGAACCCTGCCCGTGTCGCCCGTCAGCAAGTGCCCGCACTGCCGCACGCGGTTCGAGGAGCCTGTCGATCCCGCGGAGTTCTGCCCGAACTGCGGCGTCGCGATCGACGGCCTCGCACACCTCGTCCGCAGCCTCACGCCTGCCCGCATCGCGAAGGCGAGTGCGTGTGCCGCCGTCGGCACGGTGCCGGGCATCGTGTTCCTCGTCTACGGGAACCCGCTGCCGTTGGGCCTGCTGGTCGCGGTCCTGGGGGCCTTCGTCGGGGCGGCCTTCTTCCTGTTCAAGCTCTCCCCCACCCAGATCGCCAGCCTGACGGTCGGCACGGTCGTCGCCTCGAACGTCTCCGTCGGCTCGCGACAAGCCGTGATGAACGCCTTCGACCGCACGAAGTCCGACACCCCGCCGCCCCCGGACGCAACGACCGAGACGCCCGAACCCGACTCGGGCGACGACGCCACCCATGCTTGACGCCTACCTGGCCGGCGACGTGCCTCACGGGGTCTTCGCGGACTGGTGCGAGGAGCAGGGGCTGGTGTTCCCGCGGAAGATGCCGGCCGTGCGTCGGCCGCTGCGGTCGATGTCGGGATCGCGAACCGGGCCGAGCCGCGCGTCGCTGTCCCGTGCCACTGGTCGTACACGACACCGATCGGCCTCGGGCTCACTCCACCCGGCCGGAGCCTGCGTCGTGAACTTCTGGCTGCGATCCGGCTTCCGCCAAGGGGCCCTGCCCCCCGTGTCCAACGGACGCGATCGCCAGTGAAGGTGACCGCTCCCTCGATTCGAACGAAGAACTCGAGCCTGAAGCAACACCGGCGGACGCGGGACGAACGACCTACGCGGAGTCGGCCGCCTTCAGCAGCTCGTGAAACTCCTCCAGCGCGGCGGCGACGATGAAGTGCATGTTGCCGACGAGGTGCACATGGGTGGCCGACTCGTCGAACGGCCGGGCGCTGATGATGTGGTCCGCGTTCAGCAGACGAGCCGAGGTCTCCGCCTGCGTGTTCGGCTTGCCGTTCTCGTACGTCGGGTAGCACTGCACTTCAACGAACGCCATGACACTCTCCCGTCGCTGCCGATTCCCGAGTGAACCCCGTCGTGGGTGACGAGCCGAAGTGTCTCGACCGAACCCCGCCCCTTCAAGCGGGGAATCGATCCCGAGGGGGTCTCGATCGCCTGGACGCGTCCACACAAGACATCTGTCACCGTTCGCGGGTTCCAGGTAGACTCCGCCGCCCGCCCAACCCGTGAATCACGGAGGAGACATGATGGTGCCGATCCGATTCCTCACGCTGTTCGCCGTGCTGACGAGCGTCACGTTTGCGGACGAACCTCCTCAGCCCGTGCAGCCGATCGTCCCGTCGCCCCCGTACGTTCCCGGGGCCTACGCGACGAGCCGCCCGGTCGAGGACGAGAGCACGCGGATGCTGAAGGAGAACCCGGCGCTCGTCCGCGAGCTTCTGAAGCTCTCCTCGGAGGACGCGGAGGAGGCCACCATCACGCTCTACTGCCTGGGGCCGGCAGCCGCCAAGCAACTGCTCGCGGAGATCGACGCCGACGAACCGGAGGTGCGGCAAGCCGCGATGTCCTCCTTGATGTTCGTCTGCGCCCACGAGAACGCCCCGCGAACGGAGATCGTGAAGGCCGTCCTCGCGAAGATCGAGAAGGCCGATGCCGAGCAGGCGACCACGCTCCGCCAAGTGCTCCACTTCGTCGTCCGATCGATGCGACCGGAGTTTCGGACGACCCTGCGGACGTCCATCGACGCGGGGCTCCTCGACGACCTCTGATCGTGGTCGACGCGAGGAGCGGGCTCGACCGCCCACGGAGTGCCCCCACCCGCCGTCCGCCTGATACGCTGCCGTCCATGCCCAGCACCTCCCTCGTCGCGATCGCCCTCGCCGGCGTCCCCACGGCCGACGCGGTCCCCACGGACTTCGTCGCCTACCGGGTCGAGTACCTGATCGAGAACGACGCCCCGAACGGGCACCGCGAGTACGTCGTCCACACGCCGTTCAACCGCGTCCGAGGACGACTGCACGGCCCGATCCTCGTGCCCAGACGCGACGGGGTGAACCTCAGGCTGGAGACTCCCCCGGTGCCGGGTCCGTTCGGGGCGTACCCGGTCGTGGACGAGTACCGCTTCGACCGCGGCCGGATCGTTCTCGTTCGCCAGCACCCACATTCGGCACGGAAGTACCCCACGCCCGACTGAGCCCCATGCTCGACGCCTACCTCGCCGGAGACGTGCCCCACGGGGTCTTCGCGGACTGGTGCGAGGAACACGGGATCGTGTTCCCACGGAAGCAGACGGTGCTGCACCGGATGCGGAACAACGGCTACCCGCCCACGCGCTACGCGGCGATGTCCTGCGAGTACCCCCACTCATGGTCCAGCAGCGCATCGACCACGGCCCCGTTCGACGGGCTGGCGTCCGCATCTGGTTCACGGGCAGGGGCGTACCGCGAGTCGGTCTCGGGTAGCAGCCGGAACTCCTTAGAATAGGGCCCTACCCCCCGGGCCGCCCGTGGGGAACGAGGTGGGGCGGGCGGCGGCCGACGGACTCTAGGCGTAGACCGCCGGAATGTCCCACACTTCCCTGATCTGGCCCTCGACGATACGCCAGACCACGACCACGTCGGTCTCGATCTGCCGCCCCTCGAACTGCATCGCCTGCTTGCGGTGAACCACGAGCAACTCGTCTCCGACGGGCGAGACGGAAACGATGTTGGGGGCGAACACACTACCGGTCAGTTGCGCCAGCTTCTCGAAGAACGCGATGACCCCAGCGTGCCCGACGTAGTCCCCGTGCAGGTCCGGAAGCCGAGGGTTGAAGAAGTGGAACACGACGTCGTCGGAGAAGACGTCCACCGTCCCGGCAACGTTCGTGGGATCGAATCGCTTCAGTACCGCGATACTCGGGTGCTCTTCAGACACTGGTGTTCTCTCCTGATCCCGACTTCGCGGTCCCCCACGCCGCCCATAACTCGACACGCTCTGCCGGCGAGGCCCGAAGCTCGAGCCCGACAGAGCGCCGCCTTGGAGCGGACCCGACCGCCCGCGTAGTGGCCTGAGCCAGAAACGAGGACACTCCCCCCCTCCGGTAGTGGCTGCGTTTCAGACACGAAGTGTGGCGTTTGGCACGCGAATGCCGGTGGGGGGCAGGGTGGCAGACCTGCGTTTCCGCTCATCCGCCCGTTGTGGCTGTCCGGTCTCCCTTGGGAGCCTTTCCCCCGCCCATGAAGAAGCCCACCGGCACATTGTACCCGTGGGCCGTTACTCGCGCCAGACCGTTCACTCGCCCCGTAGGCGGTGGAGGAGCCGTTGGTTTCGCTGGCGTTGCCTCCGCTGACGGGCGGTCGCGACGACGGACGCCTTCATCGCCGACGTGGACCGCCGCATGGTGCGAGCCCCGCAGCCGAACGGCGACATGCCGCAGATCAGCACGGACGGCTGGCCCAGCTACCGCGAGGCGATCGCCCGGTCGTTCGGCGACTCCGTCGGGCACGGCGTCATCGTGAAGGGCTACGTCGATCCCAACGTCGGCCGCTACGCCCCGCCGACGCTGACCGGGTCCGAGCGGACCAACGTCTACGGGATACGGAACCTCTGGACGATATGCACCTCGCACGTCGAGCGGCTGAACCTCTCGATCCGCACCTTCATGCGTCGCTTCACGCGGCTGGCGATCGGGTTCTCGAAGAAGCTCGACAACCTCGTGGCGGCCACGGCCCTGCACGTCGGCGTCTACAACTTCGTCCGCAAGCACCGCTCGCTGGACGGCTGCACGCCCGCAATGGCGGCCGGCGTCGTCCCGTCGCTGTGGTCGTGGGACGACTTCTACGACGCCGTCATGGAGACGGAGCGGCAGCGGAAGCAGCGGGAGAGGAACCAGCGGCTGCTGGAGCGGATGCGGAACGCCTGAGCGGTCTGACGAGAACCCGAGCCCACCGGTACAATGCCGGTGGGCTTCTTCGTGCGCGGGGAGACGAACGATGCTGGAAGCGTGGTTGGCGGGAGAAGTGCCGCATGACGTGATGGCGGACTGGTGCGAGGAACGGGGTATCGTGTTCCCGCGGCGGCCGATCTTGACGGCGGCTCGGACGCGGGAGCACCGGGCATGGGACGCCGTTCGTTCAAGTGGCCGACCACTTTCGATCTCGGGGTCGAGCGGCGACTATCCGAGGTCGCGATCCGAGTCCGCCTCGTGGGTCGTCGACCAGCCGATCGTGATCTCGTTCTCGCTCTCGGACTCGATGCAGGATCCGCCAAGCCGCTCGTCGTCACGATCGGGCGGCCACGTCGTCTCTACGTCGAAGTCGCGACGCTGACCTGGGAAGGGAACATCAGAGTGCTCGAGGCCTGGCTCGACGGCAGCGTGCCGCCCAACTTTCAAACTAGGACACTACCCCCGGACCTCGCCATGCGCGGCCGAGTGACGAGTTCGGGTGTTGGGCCGATCGTGAGAGCGTTCGTCTGCGTTGGGGTCTGGTTCCGGAACCGGCAGGAGGAACCGGGCGGGAATTCGAGTCAGGGCACTACCCAGCTCGCGGCCCGTCATCGCGAAGTAGAGCGTCAGCCCGTGCCCGGCCCCGAGGATCGGCGGCAGGCTCCCGTGGACGGCCACACTGTCGATGGTCAGCGTCTCGCGGGTCTTGGGGAAGCGGGGTAGCAGGCCGGACAGTGGACCCGGAAGGCTCGAGCCCTTCGGCGTCGCCGTCCTTATCGCTCGCCGTCCTTATCGCCGGCCGTCCTCATCGTTCGTCGCCTTGAGCGCCTCGTCCGCTGAGCCAACGTAGCCGCCCAGGTCCGGATCGAACTCGACGGCAAATCCGGAGTCCCGAATTTGGTTGAGGTATCGGAAAACTGTCCGCCGACTCACTCCGAGCAGGGAGGCGAGCCTGTCTGCAGACAGGCCTGGGTTCGCCAATAGAAGCGCGCAGCACCGGAGAGGCTTGACCATGAGGGTCAGTTCCCGAACTCGCAGGATCGGAGGTGGCCTCCCCGCCACCGTCAACACAATCGCGACATTACCGAGTCCCGGCGCGAAATGCACGCATCCTCAGTCTCCCGCGGTGTCGCTAGTGTCCTCGCGTCAAGTCAGGACACTACCCCCCCTCCGGGTCTCCCCGGATCTCGCGGATACCAACTGTCGTGTCGGTTGGGGAGGTTGTCGTGGTGGTGCGGGATCTGTCGGTTCGGGGGGCGTGGTGACGGGGGGCGTCGTTCGGGGTTGGGGGTGAGGCTTTTGGTTAACGCGTGCGGTAACGTTCTCGCGGTTCTCGGGTTGTGGTGATGACCGAAGACGCCATTCCGTGTGGCGTTTTCTTGACCGAGCCCACCTGGCAAGTAGACTTGCGGGGTGACGACGACCGGGACGCTCCGGAGATGGATTGAACTCGCGTCCACTTGTCCAGACAGGGCACGTCGTACACGCTTGGGACTCGGCAAGTCGCGATTCGGACGGTTTCTCCGGTTGGAGGGGCAGCCGTTCGTGGGCCTCCCGTGCCGGTCCCGTCCACTCGAGACCACGGCGGTCGTGGTGTCGAGTTTCGACTTGGCCGGCCGGGGACGAGGAGCACTCAGTGCAGGCGGGATCGAACGACGACTTCCGCGAACTGGTCCGGGAACGGACGGACCTCGTGAGCCTCGTCGGCGAGAGCGTCGCCCTCAAACCGGTCCGCGGCGGCCGCGAGTACATCGGCCTCTGCCCGTTCCACGACGACACGAACCCGTCGATGACCGTCTCGCCCGACCGGCAGCGGTACAAGTGCTGGAGCTGCGGTGCCGGCGGCGACGTCTTCTCCTTCGTGATGGAGCGGGAAGGACTCAGCTTCCGGCAGGCCCTCGAACAACTGGCCGAGCGGGCGGGGCTGGAGATGCCCAAGTCGCTCGCTCCGCGGCGGTCGAACGGCGGCCCGGAGAAGGCGGACCTCTTCAAGGTGATGGAGTGGGCCGAGCGGACGCTGCACCGCACGCTGAGGTCGTCCGGCGGCGAGCGAGCCCGGGCCTACCTGCTGGACCGCGGCTTCCGCGAGGAGACGATCGACCGCTTCGGCGTCGGCTTCCACCCCGGCGGCTGGCAGTGGTTGCAGAACGAGGCCCGGGACCTCTTCGGCCTGAAGACGCTGCTCGCGGCCGGTCTGGTGAAAGAGAACAGCCGCGGCGGGCACAACGACGACGCCAGCTTCCGCGGCCGGGTCGTGTTCCCGATCCGCGACGACCGCGGCCGGACGATCGCCTTCGGCGGCCGCATCCTGCCGGACGACGAGGAGGCCGCGGCCCGCGACGGCCGGCGGGTCGGCAAGTACATCAACGGGTCGGACAGCACGCTCTTCCAGAAGAGCCACGTGCTGTACGCCATGAACGACGCGAAGGACGCGATCCGGCTCTCCGAGACGGCCGTCGTCGTCGAGGGGTACACCGACTGCCTGAAGGCCCACCAGGCCGGCCTGGGCAACGCGGTCGCCGTGCTGGGAACGGCCCTCACCGAACATCACGTCACGCTGCTGAAGCGGTTCGCCCGGAAGGTGGTGCTCGTGCTCGACGGCGACGCCGCGGGCCTCGGTGCAGCCGAGCGGTCGCTGTCCCAGTTCCTGGCGAAGGAGATCGACCTCCGCGTGCTGGCCCTGCCGCAGGGTTCGGACCCGGACGACTTCCTGACCGAGAACGGGCCGGACGCCTTCAAACAGCTGATCGACACGGCCCCGGAGGCGTGGGAGTTCAAGCTCTCGGCCTGTCTGGAGCAGGTGCAGGCCCAGTCCGGCTCGGTGGATGCCCGGCACGCGGCGATGGACGAGATGTTGGACCTGCTCTCGCAAGCCGAGGGACTGCGGGGAACCCCTCGTGAGGACCTTGCGGTCGCCAAGCTGTCCCAGCGACTGATGTTGGACGAACGGGTGGTGCGGCAGCGGCTGCAGGAAGGCCGAAAGCTGCGAAACCAACGAAACCCTTCGGTTCCGAAGGACATGGTTCCCACGGAAGGTGGTCGCATCGACTTCTTCGGCGGCCGGCAGACCCGTTCGGACCAGATGGAGTGCGAGGTGCTGGAGATCGTCTTCGCCGAGCCGAGCTGGTTCGCCTCGATCGCCGACGAACTCGGCCCCGCCGACTTCCACAACGAGTACACGCGAGCTGTCTTCGAGACGTGCCGCGACCTCTCAGAGCACGGCCACGAGCCGAGCTACGAGCGGGTCACGTCGGCCCTGGAGGACCTCGACCTGAAACGACTGGCCGCGGATCTCGACGAGTCGTCCCGATCGAAGGACGTCTCGGCGAAGTTGCGGCTGGACGCGGCGTCGCGACCGCCAGCGGGCGGGACCGAGGCCGAGACGCGTGACGGAACGGAGTCCTCACCGAGACGCCCCCGCTTCCTCAGCCTGGCGGTCGAGAACCTGAAATGGCGCCGGCAGGAGCGAAACCACGAGCTGTCCAAGGGCCAGATGGCGAAGCGACCCGACCGGCCGACCGGTCTCGACGAGGAGACGCGGGCACTGCTGGAACGGGCCGCCAGTTTCCACGGGGCGCGGGCGACCCGGAAGAAGTAGACCACTCCGCCACGACGAACACCACGCGGCCGCCGACCCCGCCTCGCCGGCCCCGACACGAACCTTTGGAGCGCGACCGTGCATCAAGTCGACCCGGAACTGCAGCAACTCGTCGACCTGGGCCGCAAGCAGGGGTACCTCACCTTCAGCGAGGTCTCCGACTACCTGCCCGACGAGTGCCCCACGCCCGAGAAGCTGGACGACCTGCTCCTCTCCCTGGAGGAGCTCGGCCTGCAGATCGTGCCGGACAAGGTGCAGCCCGCCCGCGCCAACGAGAAGAAGAAGCGGCGGTCCAAGCCGAAGCCGATCAAGGACCTGATGACCGAGGACACGTCGAAGCGGATCGACGACCCGGTCCGCATGTACCTCACGCAGATGGGCGAGATCCCGCTCCTCACCCGCGAGGAGGAGATCGCCCTCGCCAAGAAGATCGAGATCACCCGCAAGCGGTTCCGCCGGCAGCTGCTGGAGTGCGACTACGCCATGCGGACCGCGCTCGACGTGCTGCACAAGGTCAACAACAGCGAGCTGCCGTTCGACCGGACCATCAAGGTCTCCGTCACCGAGGGGCTGGAGAAGAACCAGATCCTGGGCCGCATGCCGCACAACCTGCGGACGCTCGACTACCTCCGCAGCAAGAACCAGGCGGACTTCGAGCGGTCGGTCGACGAGCACCTCTCGGCCAAGGACCGGGCCGCCGCGGCCGAGTCGCTCGCCAAGCGACGCCGCAAGATGGCGACCCTCGTCGAGGAGCTCTCCCTCCGCACGCAACGGCTGCAGCCGGCCCTCAAGCGGATGGAGCAGATCTCCGAGCGGATGACCGAGCTCGAGCAGCAGATCGACAGCCTCAAGAACCTGAAGTCCGCCAAGGACGAACGGGCCAACCTGCAGCGTGAACTGCACGACCTGATGAGCATGACGCTCGAGACGCCCGGCTCGCTGCGGGAACGGGTCGCCGCGATCACCGAACGGTTCGGCGCGTACGAGCTCGCCATGCGGGAGCTCTCCGGCGGCAACCTCCGGCTCGTCGTCTCCATCGCCAAGAAGTACCGCAACCGCGGCCTCAGCTTCCTCGACCTCATCCAGGAGGGGAACACCGGCCTGATGCGGGCGGTCGACAAGTACGAGTACCGCCGCGGCTACAAGTTCAGCACCTACGCCACCTGGTGGATTCGGCAGGCCATCACGCGGGCCATCGCGGACCAGGCCCGCACGATCCGCATCCCGGTCCACATGATCGAGACGATGTCCAAGCTGCGGAAGGTCTCCAAGCGACTGCTGCAGGAGATGGGCCGCGAGCCCACGCTGGAGGAGACGGCGGAAGCCGCCGGCGTCTCGCTGGAGGAGACCCGCCGCGTGATGAAGATCTCGAAGCACCCGATCAGCCTCGACCGGCCGGTCGGCGAGAGCGAGGACAGCTACTTCGGCGACTTCATCGAGGACGAGGGGAGCGAGTCCCCCGTCAACGCCGCCACGCAGGAGATGCTGAAGGACAAGATCGACTCCGTCCTGAAGACGCTGACCTACCGCGAGCGGGAGATCATCAAGCTCCGCTACGGCCTCGGCGACGGCTACACCTACACCCTCGAGGAGGTCGGCCGCATCTTCAAGGTGACCCGCGAACGGGTCCGCCAGATCGAGGCGAAGGCCGTCCGCAAGCTGCAACACCCCGTCCGCAGCAAGCAACTGAAGGGCTTCCTCGACGGCCTCCTCGCCCAAGCCGCCGGCCACTGAGTCGGACTCGCTGACGACGAAAACCCCGACGGCCCGGTCGCGAACGCGACCGGGCCGTTTTCCATTCCTGTAGGGGCCGGACTCCGTGCCGGCCCTCGACGTGGCAGCGGGACCGGGCGCGAAGCGACTCGCAACCGCGAACTTCACGCGAGAGCGGTGAACCGGTCGATCCCACACAGGTCACCCGCAGGGCCGGCACGGAGTCCGGCCCCTACAGACGTCCGCGCTCGCACATGTTCTCGTCACCACCAAGAGCACGAAGGCTGCAGCCACCAGTGGCTTCACCGACCTGCCTGCGTTCGTGTCCTCCGTGCTCTTCGTGGTTCCACAGAAGTCGGCACGCTCCGGGGTACCGCTCCGACGTCGCTCTGCCCCAGCGACGCCTGCAGTTCGTAGGGTGGCCGGGTCGGGAGCGCTTTCGCGAAGACCCGGAACGTCGCTCGTGGATCACCGACCGGGTCTTCCCTTCGCTCCAGACCCGGCCACCCGACGCTTCACTGTCCGGGACCAGACGGTCGTCCGGCGAATTCCTCGTTTAGGCACGCGTCCACGCTGGATCTCGGCGACCCGTTGCAGTGAGATCGGGTGGTAACAGAACGAGCGGGAAGGTCGGTGTGTCATGCGAGCGTTTGCGGGAGCGAGTGGGGCCTATCCGATTCCGCGGTACCGTGTCGTCGTGGACGGCGGGCAGGTGTTGTGCGTCTACGCGGACTCGGCGGAACGGGCCCGGGCGATCGTCCGGACGATGTACGGCCGCGAGACCGCCCAGGTCACGCCGGTCGTCGAGCCAGGCGACGAGGCGCCGATCGGCATGACCTGACCGCCGCGTCGCGCCCGCGGCCGGTCCGGTTTTCCCGGCTGCGGAAGCGGCGACGGAACGTGGCCGGGCGACTTCGCGATTCCCCGCCGTCGGCCGCTTTCGTTCTGGAAGAAGGACCCCGGCCGTGGTGTGATCGCTGCTCGACGAGTTCCTTCCAGCGACGGGAGAGAGACATGCGAGCGGTGGCCGGGGCGAGTGTCCGTTACGCGATTCCGCAGTTCCACGTGGTGCTCCCGAACGGCACGGACATGTCCGTCTTCGCCGCGACGGTCGAGCGAGCCCGGTCGATCATCCAGACGATGTACGGCCGCGAGGCGGTCGCCGTGACCCCCTGCTACCAGGCCGGCGACCTCTCGGTCTTCGGCTCCCACCGCTGACCGCGCCGGCGGCGGCCGCGGCTTTCAGTGCCTTCCGCTCCTCGATCGCCTCTTGCAGCTCCTCGCGGGTCAGCGAGCCGCCCGGCGACCGCCCGCCGGAACAGGTGCGGCGTCAGCAGCACGCGAATCACCTTCATGCCGCCCACGCGGTTGTAGTAGGTGGAGAGCGCGAACCGGGACAGCTTGGCGATCTCGTACGACTTCGGGATCCGCCCGAGCCGGTCCCGCAGCCGGACGAGGTCGTCGATCAGGATCTTGAAGTCGACCTCCTCGCGACCGGGCAGGTTCGGCTCCAGCCCCTCCAGCCGCCGCAGCTCCGTCCAGGACTCGAACCGCGCGTAGACCACGCTCCGCGAGTACCCGGACCACCGCTCGAACTGCTGCAGCGTGACGGCCTCACCGAACTCCTCGACGGCCTCCCGGAAAGCCGCCCGCACGTCTCCCGCCGAGACCCGCGGCCCCACACCGCTCCCTGAGTCCCGCCCAACTCCCGAACAACCCCTCGATCCGCCCCACCGACACCCCCACCACCCGACAGAACACCCGACAGGAAACGTCCCCCCGCTCCCCCACGAGCTCCCGCAAAGCCCCCTCGAGCCCGTCCACCGTCCAGTCACTCGCACGCATCGAACACCTCCGCTCTTGGGTCCTCACAGCGAGCAGATCGGTTGCGCGACACGCGCCGTGGCGGGCGGGAGAAGTTCACGTCGGCTCGTCGCCGGGCGACGGTTCGCCGGACGTCTCGTCGTCGAGAGTAGTGAGGAGGTTCTCGACCCGGGCGAGCCAGTCTTCATCCCCGGCGGGTGCCCAGCCTCGCTCGACGGTCGTGCGGAGGTCGTCGCGGACCGTCTCGAACAGGGCCCGCGCGGCAGGCACGTGCCCCGCCTGCAGGGCGAACACGGCGAGGCGCTGGCGGGGCACGCACGGGCCGCGGAACGTGTCGGGGGTCACCCCGAAGCGGTCCCGGATCTCGCCCCACGTGCGCAGGGACTCCGTGTAGTGGGACCGAGCGGCATCGGGGTCCGATTCCGCCAAGGTGTCCCCCATCCGCTCACAGGAAATGCTCACGTCCCGCAGCGACTGCGGCGACCCACCGAACCGGTCCACGATCTCGCGGGCGATCCCGAGACCCTCCCGGTACAACGTCAACGCCTCGGCCCGATCCCCCTCCGCCAGCAGCACGTCCCCCACACGCTCCAGCGAGATGCTCACGTCCCGCAGCGACACCGGCGAACCACCGAACCGGTCCACGATCTCGCGACGAATCCCGAGACCCTCCCGGTACAACGTCAACGCCT
>JANQQW010000154.1 GCA_028284885.1 Planctomycetaceae bacterium | reverse complement strand
CGACGTCCACCCCGGACCGCGGGCGCCTCCCCCGCACGAACGTCGATCGACTGCGTTTGCGGGCGAGACGCCCGCGGTCCGGGTTGGGGATCGTTCTCGGGTCGGTTGGTGAATGGTTGGTCGTGTGAACAGGGGGCTGACGCCCCCCGCTCGCCTCGGCTGCGTGTCGTCAGTGATTGAACCGTGCCTCGGTGCCGGCCAGCAGGGCCCAGAGCACCTGTTGGATGGCGGCCTCGCGGCGGTCGCCGCGTGTGGCGAGGTAGCTGCCGAGGACCTTCATCTCCTCGTCGGTGGCCGGACGGCAGAGGACCGAGCGGGTTGCCGCGTCGACCAGTTCGCCGTTCTCCTCGATCTTCTTCAGGTGGTTGAACAGACCGCCTCGGAGGTAGTTCTCGAAGCCGGGGTCGTTGGTGACGCGGAGCGCCTCGTCGGCACCGATGGCGAACGCCTCGCCCGGCTGCTCGAACCAGTTGGAGTTCCCGGCGCTGGCCGCGCTCCTGGACCGCTCGGCCACCTCGTTCGGGTCGTCCTTCTCGAGCTCGTTCGGGTCCCGCGTGCCGAGGGCGAGCGACCGGGCGTACTGCGTGGGGGTGAGCGGCTTGACGTTCGCGACGGCGAACAGGGCCGCGTCGGGCCGTTCGTCGGACGTCCACTGGCTGCTGCGGGCGTAGACGTCGCTGAGGACGATCGCCCGGACGAGACGGCGGAGGTCGTAGTCGTTGGCGGCGAGGTCCTTCGCGAGGGCGTCGAGCAGTTCCGGGTGACTGGGCGGGTTGCCGGCGTGCATCTGGTCGAGCGGCATCACGATGCCGTGCCCGACGAACTGGTGCCAGACGCGGTTGGCGACCGACTTCGCGAAGAAGTCGTTCTGGCCCTTCTCCAGCACGAGATCGACCAGTTGGCTACGGCGGCTGAACTCGGGGGCCGGGGCGGGCTTCTTGTCCTTCTTGAGCTTCTCGAAGAACTCCTTCTCCCTCTTCTCGTCCTCCTTCGTGCGTTCCTTGGCCTCGGGTTCCTCGACGACCGTGCCGGTGAGGAACATCAGCTGGGCCTGGTGCTTCACGCCGACGACGTCCTCGTACTCGACGCGGCCGTGGTCCCGCTCCGCGACGTAGTCGCCGTTGACGAAGGTCCGGTTGAAGAACGACTTCATCCCGTAGAAGTGGCCTTGGTACCACCCCTCCACGAGCGGGTGGTCGTGGCACTTCATGCAGGTGACGTTGATGCCGAAGAAGACGGCCGACGTGTCGTTGGTGAGCTTGTCGGCGTCGGAGGCGCGGCGCTTCAGGAACTCGTAGGCGAGCTTTTGGGTCTCGTCCTCCGGGTCGCCCAGCATGATCTCGCGGAACACGCGGTCCCAGCCGTAGTTCTCGCGGAAGGCGATCTGCAGGTAGTCGCGGATGCTGCCGTTGCCCTGCGTCATGAAGACGTCGAACTCGCGAGCCATCTGCTCGTGGTACTCGGGCGAGGCCATCAGTCGGTCGACGAGCTTCTCGGTCTTGTCGGCGTCGGTCGACTCGACGAAGTTCCGCACCTCGCGTGGCGAGGGGATGCGGCCGGCGAGGTCGAGGTACAGCCGGCGAACGAGCGTGGTGTCGGCCGCGCGGGGCGTCGGTTGGACGTTCTCGGCCGCCAGCTTTTTGGCAACGTGCTCGTCGATCGTCTTGACGAGCGGGTCGGCGGCGTTCGCGGGGAGCGAACCGAACGCGAGCAGCGAGAGACAGAGCAGCGTGGCTGGTCGGAACATCGATCAACCTCTTGGCGGTTCAGGCAGGCGGTCGGGCGACCGTGGTGACCGGGCGGGGAGCCCGGTGGAGTGCAACGTATTGTACTCCGTTGATCGGTTGATTTCACGCGTGGTCGCGAGCCGTTCGGCGAAGAGGTTTGTCCGCGAAGACTTGCGGGTTTCACCGAAAGTCCCGCCTTGGGCGAGTCGATTGACGGCCCGTGTCACTGCTCAAAGGTGCGACGGGCGGCATGCCAGTTTCTGCACCCGGGCGTTGCGGTGCGCAAACCGCTTCCGAAAAGGCACTTGCGCGTGTCCAGAAGACTCGGTTGGTCGCAGCCGCCAAAGCGAGCGGCGCGTGCACCCTCTCGTCGAAGTCCGATCCGCTGCACTCGGTCGGTCGGGTGGACTAGACTCGAACGCGTGAAGATCGAACTGCCCACCATCCAGAACTGGAACTGCCACAGCTGCGCGGGCTGCTGCACGCAGCACGAGGTCGCCATCACGGAGCAGGAGCGGCAACGGATCGTCGACCAAGGGTGGACCACGGCCGACGGCATTCCGGAGGGGCTCCCGGTCGTGAAGACCAAGGGGCCACCTTGGGCGCGGCAGCACCTCCTGAACTGGAAGCCGGACGGCTCCTGCATCTTCCTGGACGACAAGGGCCTCTGTCGCATCCACGCGAAGTTCGGCGAGCCGGCCAAGCCGCTCGCCTGCCGGGTCTACCCATACGCCTTCCACCCGGCCGGCAACAAAGTGGTCGTCAGCGTCCGGTTCAGCTGCCCCTCGGCCGTGGAGAACAAGGGGCGGTCGCTCGTCGATCAGAGGAAAGACCTCGAGGAACTCGGCAAGGAGGTCGTGCCGGAGTTCGCCCAGAACGTTCCGCCGCCACCGGTCTCGCGGGGCGAGACGGTCGAGTGGCGGGACTTCCTCCGTTTCGTGGGGAACATCGAGGACGACCTCGCGGACGACTCGCTGCCGGTGTCGCTGCGTCTCGTCAGCGTGCTCTCGTGGCTGAAGGACGTCGAGCGGGCGAAGTTCGGAACGCTCGACGGGAAGTCTCTCGAGGAACTGCTGCTGCTGCTGCGGCAGGCGGCCCGGTCGGAGATCGACGAGGACCTCGAGTCGTTCGGCCGGCCGACGCGGATGGGACGGCTGATGTTCCGGCTGCTGGTCGCCAACTACGCCCGCCGGGACACACAGGGGGTGAACACGGGCGGCCTGAGGCACCGCATCTGGCTGTTCCGGGCGGCCACGCGGTTCTCGCTCGGCCGGGGAAACGTGCCGCCGCTGCAGAGCGTGTTCACCGAGGTCCCGTTCGCCCGCATCGAGGAGCCGTTCGGCGGCATCCCGGACGAGGCGGACGAGATGCTCACGCGGTACCTGCGGGTGAAGGTCCGCGGCCTGCAGTTCTGCGGCCGGGCCTTCTTCGGCGAGTCGCTCGTCGACGGCTTCCGTGCCCTGGCCCTCGTCGTGCCGGCCGTCCTGTGGGTCGCGCGGTGGCTGGCGGCGGGGGAGGAACGAGACCGGCTGGAGGCGAACGACGTCGCCCGCGCGATCGCGATCGCCGACCACTTCCACGCCTACTCGCCTGCCTCGGGGAGCCGGGCAGCGCGGTCGCGGGTCCGCATTCTCGAACAACTCGACGACATCCGCCGCCTCGTCGCCTGGTACTCGCGGTGACCTACGGCACGCCCGCGTCGCGGTCGTCGAGTCGTCGCCCGTTCTCGTCGTACAGGCTGAGGTCGCGGCCGAGGACCAGCTTCGTCGTCGAGACGATCTGCCCCGTGTGAAACGAGAAGTGCTCGACCGCATGGGCGACCGCGTACGTCCCCGTCACGCGGTACCCCTGAATCTCACACTCGCCGACGAGCGTCACTTCGTCGAGCCGACTCACGATCTCGATGGCTCGCTCGACGACGCGTCGCAGCTCGCCGAGGATCGTGTCGGTCGGCAGCGGACCGGTCTGGCTGAATTCGCCGGCACGGTCGCGGTCGAACGGTTCCCCGCCAATGCCGGCGACGATCCACTGCCGCACGTTGCCCGTGAGGTGCAGGACGAGGTTGCCGACGCTGTTCGAGACCTCGTTCGGCCGCCACCAGACCTGCTCTGAGTCGAGCAGTTGCGTGCACCGTTCGACGTTCGCGAGCGAGTCGGCCAGCTTGCCGGTCGCGAACTCGCGGAACTGGCGGACGAGCGGGCCGTCGCTCACTCCGTGACCTCGACGCCCTTCCAGAAGGCGACCCGGCCGCGGATCGAGTCGGCCTCGGGCTTTGGGTCGGCGTAGTACCAGGCGGCGTCCGGGTTCTTCTCGCCGTTCACCTCGAGGGTGAAGTAGTTGGCCGTCCCCTTCCAGCCGCACACGCTCGTCGTGTCGCTGGAGGCGACGTACTGGTCGTCGAGTGCCTCGCGAGGAAAGTAGTGGTTCCCCTCGACGACGACCGTGTCGTCACTCTCGGCGACGACGACACCGTTCCACTGGGCCTTGGGCACGAGCGTACTCCTGAATGCGGGCAGTCCGGTGGCATCGTAGCCGACCGACCCCCGCTCGCCAGTCGGTCCGTCGTCGTCCGAGTGCCGAAATCGGGGCGAATCGACGTGAAACCTGCTGTGGCGTTCGGGGTTTCTTCGTATCTAATGCGTAGCGGGCCCCTCATCGAAGACGCCGAACACCCACCCCGAGCCGGGAGCAGGACATGCAGGAGATTCTCACACGCCGTCAGGTTCTTCGCGCGGCGGGGGCGGTCGGGCTGTCGGTGACGACGGGCGGGCTGCTCGTCGCCCAGACGGAGAAGGCACCGCTGCGGATCACCCCCTCGCAGACCCCCGGGCCGTTCTATCCGCAGCCGGCCATCAAGGACCAGAAGTTCCACGACACCGACCTCGTCCGCAAGATGGACAAGGACGTGGCGGCGATGGGCGAGGAGATCAAGATCGACGGCGTGATCCGCGACGTGACCGGCAAGCCGGTCGAGAACGCCGTCGTCGAGATCTGGCAGGCGTGCGCGTCCGGCCGGTACAACCACGCTCGTGACAACAACCCGGCCAAGCTCGACGACAAGTTCCAGTACTGGGGCGTCGGCAAGACCGGCGAGGACGGCTGGTACTCGTTCCGCACGATTCGCCCCGGCGAGTACCCGGGCCGGACGTCGCACGTGCACTGCCGCGTGCTCGCTCCCGGCTTCCGCGGCGTCGTCACGCAGATGTACTTCGCCGACCGAGGCGCCCGGAACGCGAGGGACTTCATTTACAACTCGCTCTCCAAGCCGGATCGCAACGCGGTGACGGTCGAGTTCGCCAAGGCGACGGACGCCAAGGTGCCCAACGGAACCTTCGACCTCGTCCTCGCCGCCAAGTAGCGGGCGAGCGCTCGGAGACGCGTCAGATGCGGGGCTTGCGATCGACCCACGGGTCGGCGAGGTCCTTCAGGTGCATCCGGAAGAACTGCTGCATGTGCGGCTCGATCGGCACGCTCCGGCCGCGGCCCAACAGGTCCGTGCCGCGGAACCGGGTCTTGTACTCCTGCAGGTACATCCGCTTGTCCGGCTGGGGCACGCCCTTCTGCAGCTTCTCGAACATCTTGTCGGTGTTGCGGCGGTCGAGCTTGTCGCCGTCCGCCTTGGCAAGCATGAAGGCCACGTTGAACAGCGGCGCCTTCAGGTTGAGGAGCTGCTTCGAGGTGAGGACTCGGCCGACCCGGTCGGTCGGCGAGATGAACACCATCGCCCGCACGTCCTGCCCGCGCGGCGTGCTCGCCGCGATCGTCGGGGCGTCGCGGTACGGCTTCTTCAGCCAGTCCTGGAGCGCGAAGTTGACGGCCACCGGGACCGTCGAGTCGGCCGCGACGATGCCGGTCTTCCGCATGTTGAGTTCCTCGGCCTGGTGTCGCTCGTACAGGAACTTCTTCACGGCCGGCAGGTCGAGCACGACCATCGCCTCGTAGTCGACGTTCTGGACGTTGTCCGAGCCGACCCCGGTTGGGCCCTTGCTCTCGCCGTGCTTCCGGAGATCGACGGAGACGATGGCGAAGCCGTCCTTCTGCATCACCTCGGCGAAGCGGGTCCAGATGAGGCGGTTCCCCTTCTCGCCGTGCAACAGCACGATGACGGGGGACTCCTTGCCTCCGGGCGACTCGTAGTACGTGGCCGCCAGCTGCCATCCGTCCTTCGTCGGGAGGGCGACCGGCACGGGATCCTTGACGGTGGCGGTCGGTGTCTGCCCCAATGCGGAAAGGCCGTCGCTCGCGACGAGACCAACGGCGACGCAAACCGACCAGAACGCCGTGAAGCAAGGACGCATGGGAACCTCGGGAAACGGGAAAACCAACGAAATTCAGTCTACGGCTGGCCCTGTGGAGGGTCAATCTGCCATCCGGGACGCGCGTCCATGACTCCGCCGATCGTCGCCTTCACAACCGATTTCGGCGACCTAGACGGTTACGTCGCGCAGATGAAGGGGGTCGTCCTTTCGGCCGTTCCTACGGCGACGCTCGTCGACGTCACACACCGGGTGCCGCCACAGGACGTCGTCCGCGCCGCCGGTGTGCTGGAAGACGTCGTCGAGGCCTTCCCCCCGGGCACGGTGCACGTGGCCGTCGTCGATCCGGGTGTCGGGACGCAACGACCGATCGTCGCCGTCGAGTCGGTCGGGCAGCGGTTCGTCGCTCCGGATAACGGCGTCCTCTCGCACGTCGTCGAACGGCACGGGGCGAAGCTCGTCGTCGAGTGCACGGAGCCCGAGTTCTGGAGGGCCGACGTCTCGCACACGTTCCACGGCCGCGACGTAATGTCGCCGCTCGCCGCCCACTGGGTCGCCGGGACCGACCCCAGACGCTTCGGCGTCGTCCGGGACGACCTCTCCGTCCGACTGCCACCGTCGCAGCCCGTCGTCGACGAGTCGTCCGTCCGCGGGCGGGTGATGTGGGCCGACCACTTCGGGAACCTGATCACGAACGTCCGGATCGACGATCTCCCGGTCGAGCCACCGGGTTGTCGGGTCACGCTCGGAGACGGAACCCGAGTGCCGGTGCACGCGACCTACGGCACGGCCGAACCGGGAAGCGTTCTCGCGTTGATCGGCAGCAGCGGGCGACTGGAGGTGGCCGTCAACGGCGGCAGCGCGGCCGAGCGGTTCGCGTGGAGCCGGGAGTCGGAGACGACCGTC
>JANQQW010000293.1 GCA_028284885.1 Planctomycetaceae bacterium | reverse complement strand
AGGGAGAGGATCGGCCGGAACGACCGCGGCGAGGGGGAACGCGTGGAGAGGGGGCGGAGTCTACCCGAATCGCCGAACGGGCCAACCCCGGTTTCCGTGGCGGACCGGGGTTGACCGCCCACGGGCATTCTGCGAGAAGCCGCCCACTCTCCGGTGCCCGTTCGCGGCACTGCCCACTCCAGCGACACTCTCCACTCCCGGTTCCACTCATGGCCCTCACCCTGCGCGCCGCGCTCTGCGGCAGCCTTCTCGCCGTTGCGCTCACCGGTTGCAGCCACATGCTCGAGAACCGGGCGATCGACGCCTTCTCGGCCGCCCTCGAGGACGGTGATCTCGAGCGGCTCCGCGAGTCGACCTCCGCGTCGTTCAACGCGAAGGCGCTCCGCTCGGCCGAGTCGCTGGACGACATCGAGATCCTCCGCCTGCCGACCGGCGACACGAGCATCGTCGAGGTCGAGGACGGAGAGGAAGAGAACGAGAAGAAGGTCACCGTGCAGATCGGCGACTCCAAGAAGAAGCGGCTGCTCTACACGCTCGTCGAGAACGAGGACGGCCGGTGGGTCGTGGACGACATTTACGTCCGGCAACGCCGCCGCGGCCACACGGCGACCCGTTCCGTCACCGAGCAGATGGACCTGCTGCTGAGCGTCCGCGAGTTCCTCGACGCGTGGACGGTCGGTGGCCGCGACGACGTGCTCGACGTGACTGCCCCGGAACTCGGCCGCGTGCTCTCCGAACTCCCGCCGTCGTACCTTGCACAGGTCACCACGGCGGTCGTCGGTTCGCGAGACGAGTCGAACTCGGCGCGGAAGCCCGACGCCCAGCTCGACGGCGACCGGGCGATCGTGACGCTCCCCCGCGACTCCGGCGAACTGGTCCTCTCGATGGTGCTCGAGGACGACGAGTGGTACGTCTCCGACGTCGCCCTGAAGGCCCGTCGGGAGAGCGAACGGGTGCCGTCGGTGCTGAAGCGGGCGACGGCCCTCTCGACCGCGGTGCAGTTCCTCGACGCGTACGCCGCGTCCGACAAGGCGAAGCTGGTCGAGCTCGCGACGCCGACCTTCTACCGGCACGCCCTGAAGGTCGCCGACCTGACGACCGTTCCGCTGCCCACGCCGGGCACGGCGGCCGCCCCCTACGAGATGAAGCTGCAGGCCCACCGTGCGGACTTCGTCCTCCCCTCGGAGCACGAGCTCGTCAAGCTGAGCCTCGTGCGGTCGAACGACGAGGACGTGCGTGGGCTGCCGCCCGTCTACCGCGTCGAGGAGGCCACGCTGTACGAGACCGACGGCTCGCAGGAGAAGCGGCTGTCGGCGTTGTTCACGGCGAACGCCAGCATGCTCGTCTTCGCCGACGCCCTTCGCGAACGGAACCTTCCGATCCTCCGCCAGACCTCGAGCCGTGAGTTCAACCGCACGGTCTGGGACCGGTTGGAGCCGGTCGGCATCGAAGGGCTGCCGCTGGAGGCCGTCGCGGACGAACCGCCGCGGATCGTGAGCACGGTGTTCCGCGGAGCCGTCACGGAGGTCAACGTCGTCCAGGGGCCGCGGGCGATGACCTACGTGCTGAACGGTCGCGACGCCGACCTTCGCATTCACGACGTCATCGTGCCGACCGAGGACGCTCGCCGTCCGACGTCGCTGCGGGAGACGCTCGAGGTCGTCACGCCGGTCTACCTGTTGGCCCACGGCGTCCACGAGGGAGCCGTGCCGGTCGTCCGTCGCTCGGCGTCCGACGACTTCAACCGCCTCGTGTGGGGCCAGGTCCGCACGATTCCGCGAGCCGCCGCGACGGTGCCGGTGCACGCGGTCGGCGAGCCGAGCCGCGTCGAACGTGGCGAGAAGACCGCCCGGGTGGTGGTCGGCGACGCGAACCAGGGATGCGAGGTCACCCTCGTCGAGGAGCGGGGCCTGTTCGTCGTCGACGAGATGCTCCTCGTCAGCGGCCCCGAGCCGTCGCAGCGATGGCAGCTGAAGGACGTTCTCCGGGCGGAGGTGGCAAACCTCGTCGGACCGAACGCCGTGCGTGCCGCCAAGGAGACGGTGATGCGAGCCGCGGACGAACCGGCCGCCGGACCGAAGCGGTTCGTCCGGCCCGACGCGACCCACTCGCTCGACGAGCCGATCTCGCTCCGGCCGAACGCGTCGGCGACCGCCGCACGGCTGGAGGAGTTCGCGATCGACGCGCCGGGTCCTCGAACCGCCGCCGGCGGCAACCGGCCGAGCTACGACACGCCGGTCGAGATCGACGAGTCGCTCGGCGACCTGACGATCGAGTAGTCGCGTTCGCGGCCGGGTGGGGCGAGCCTTCTGTCGCTTGTCTTTCGCCGACGGGACTCCAAGAATCGAAGAGTTCGATCTCCCACACTGGAGCCCACCCCATGCGTCTCGCCGCCCTGCTGCTGTTGGCCCTCCCCACCGCCGTTCTCGCCGAGGAGGCGAAGAAGGACGTCCCGAAGGTTCTCTCGCACGAGATGAAGTCCCTGCAGGGCAAGGACGTCGATCTCTCGAAGTACAAGGGGAAGGTCCTCCTCATCGTGAACGTCGCCAGCCGCTGCGGGGCGACTCCGCAGTACGCCCCGCTGGAGAAGCTGCACGACAAGTACGCGGACAAGGGGCTCGCCGTACTCGGATTCCCGTGCAACCAGTTCGGCCGCCAGGAGCCCGGCACCTCCGCCCAGATCGCCGAGTTCTGCGAGTCGACCTACGGCGTGGAGTTCGACATGTTCGAGAAGGTCGAGGTGAACGGCAAGAACGCCGCCCCGATCTACGCCTACCTGACCTCCGAGGAGGCGGTCGGGAAGGACGCCGGGCCGGTTCGGTGGAACTTCGAGAAGTTCCTCGTCGGCCGTGACGGCAAGGTGATCAAGCGGTTCCGCACGGGTGTGAAGCCCGACTCGGAGCAGGTCGTGAGCGCGATCGAAGCCGCCCTCGCCGAGAAGTAGACGCCGCACCGGCGGACGACGGCAGACGAACGACGGCTCGGAGTCCCCGGCGGGCTCCGGGCCGTTCGCACTTCCGGGGTGCCGAACCACTGCTACAATTCGCGTGTCGTCGCCGTCCAGCACGCTCCAAGAGACCAACGACGACCCCCGGACCCGGCGGCCATCATGCGCAGCGAATCGGAAACCCAGTTCGACGACGACCCGTTCGGCATTCGCGTGGCCGAGCGCCTGAAGCGGCTGCCGCCGTACCTGTTCGGCAAGATCAACAAGCTGAAGCACGACCAGCGGCAGGCCGGCGTCGACGTCATCGACCTCGGCATGGGGAACCCCACCGACCCGCCGGACCCGCTCGTCACCGAGAAGCTGCGCGAGGCGGTCGAGGACTCCCGCAACCACCGGTACTCGGTCTCGCAGGGGATCGCCAACCTCCGGAAGGAGGTGGCGAAACGGTACTGGAAGCGGTTCGGCGTCCGGCTCGACCCCGACCGCGAGATCATCGCCTGCCTCGGCTCGAAGGAGGGGTTCAGCCACCTCTGCCTCGCCATGATGGGCCCCGGCGACACGGCGGTCGTCCCGGCCCCGTCGTTCCCCATCCACGTCTACGCGATCGTGCTCGCCAGCGGCAACGTCATCGCGATCGACGTCCGCGACCCCTCGAAGTTCCTCGAACGCGTCGCCTACACCTGCGAGCACCTGTACCCCAAGCCGAAGCTCGTCATCGCGAACTTCCCGCACAACCCCTCGGGAACCTGCATCGAGCAGGACTTCTACGCGGAGCTCGTGAAGCTCGCGAAGAAGTACGACTTCTACGTGATCAGCGACTTCGCCTACGCGGACATCGGCTTCGAGGGCTACGTCCCGCCGAGCTTCCTGGCGACACCCGGGGCGAAGGACGTCGGCGTCGAGTTCACCACGATGAGCAAGGCGTACTCCATGGCCGGATGGCGAATCGGCTTCTGTGCCGGCAACCCGGAGATGGTCCGAGCCCTCGGAACCATCAAGGGGTACTACGACTACGGGATTTTCCAGGCCGTCCAGATCGCGGCCATCATCGCCATGCGGCACGGTGACCAGGCGATCGACGCGCTCACGGCGGAGTACCAGTCCCGCCGGGACGCCCTCTGCGACGGCCTCGAGCGGATCGGCTGGCCGATCGAGAAGCCGAAGGCCGGCATGTTCGTCTGGACGGCCATCCCCGAGCCGTGGGCCGAGATGGGCTCCATCCCGTTCGCGATGAAGCTGATCGAGGAGGCGGGGGTCGCCGTCAGCCCCGGTCGCGGGTTCGGTGAGGAAGGCGAGGGGCACTTGCGGCTCGCCATCGTCGAGAACGCCCAGCGACTGCGACAGGCGGTGCGGCAGATCGACCGTTGTCTGCGGTCGGACGAGGGGGCTTGAGCGAACGCGGGGCCTCGGTCGGCGGTCGGACGTCTCGACTGCTGCCGCCCGCTTCCGATCCGTCGAAAGTCCTCGGTCCTTCGCACGCGTCCGCCGGCTCTCGCCGCTTCGCAGGACGCGTGTTGCCTCGACCGAGGTGACCGTCCGTATTGGATCCAGTGCGTCGACCAGTCGGCCGAGTGCCCCGGTTCGCCGTCGCACCACCGCTCCATCCGTCGCGGCGAACACGCGAGCGCGCTCGGTCGGCGCAGACCGGAAGCGCTCTGGTTTCGCGGGTTCGCAAGCAGGTCGCCGCGTCCTCCTGACGAGCGCGTGCGATCGAGACGGTGGAGAGGTGGTTTCGTTCGTCGCGGAGACGACTCGTTCGTGCTCGCGACCGGCACCACGTTACCCGCCCGGACGAGAGCGTCAACGGAGAACTCTCACAATCTTCGAATCGGCTGAACGTGAAGCGATTCCACAAGGCAGCGCCGCCGTCGACGTCGAAAACTCGTCGACGTCGACCCGACCACCGCCCCGTTCACGGACTCGGCCGACGGCGCTTCTTCTTCTTCGGACCGGCCGGCTTGAAGACGCGTTGCACCTCTTCGAGCGACGTGACTCCCTCGGCGACGAGGCGAACGCCGTCCTGCTGCAGCGAAGGCTGCCCGTCCTTCTTCATGGCCGCCCGGATCGCCGCGGCGTCGCCGCCGGCACGCACCGCCTCCTTGACCGCGTCGGACATCCGCAGGACCTCGAACATGCCGACCCGGCCGTAGTAGTCCAGCCCGCCGCACCGTCGGCACTCGGCCTCTTCCTCCTCGTCCTCGGCCGGCGGTGGCGGCGGCTTGTAGAGGACCTTCGTGTCGGACGGCAGGCCCACCTTCGCCAGCAGCTTCGGGTGCGGGCGGTACGCGAACTTGCACTTCGTGCACAGCCGCCGGATCAACCTCTGCGACACCAGACCGCGGACTTTCTCACAGACGACCTCCGGGCTGCTCCACTGCACGAGCTGAGCGAGACCGGACGCCGTGTCGCGAGCGGCGAACTCGCCGATGATCACCAGATCCTCGGCGTGCTTCGCATACGCCTGGAAGGTCTCGCCGTCCTTGATCGGATCGACGAGGATCACGTCGTTCTCGGCCCGGATGATGCGTGCGCACTTCGTATCGACGTCGTCGTCCGGATTCCCGTCGTACTTGGCGACGCCCAGGATGTCGCGGCCGCCGGTGTCGGTGAGCGAGACGACGGAGTAGATGTAGGCGTCGACCGACCCCAGGACGCCGCCGAGGAGCGTCGTCGTCACGCCGCTGTGGGGAGCCCCGCAGGCGAGGACGAACCCGTTCTCGTTCGTGAGTGCCCGGACGCGGTCCCGCACCTCGTTGGACAGGCCGATCTCGTCCGGCTTGCCCAGTTTCACCGCGTGGTCGAGGATGCGGATCGTCAGCCGTTCGGCCCCGCCGGCGATCGGGTCGGTCGCGACGGAGACCGTGTACGGCTTGTCCTCGTACTCGGCCTTCAGCCCGCCTCGCTGCGGTCGCTTCCGCTCCTTGGGTTCCAGGCCGGACAACAACTTCAGCATCTGTGTGACGGCGAGTGCGCCCCGTTGCGGAAGCCGCCCGCCCGGGTACGGGATGCCGTCGACCTCGAGCTTGATGCGGGCCGCCTGTCCCTTCGGCTCCACGACGATGGTCTCGGCCCGCCGGGAGATGCCGTCGGTGACGAGCCGCTTCGCCGGGACGAGCCCCGCCTCGACGAGCCGCGCGTTCTGCCGGAGATCGGGCTCGGCCCCGTTCGTCGCCCCTTGGAAGAGGACGAGTTCGAGTTCTTCTTCCTCGTCGTCCAGATCGTCGTCGACGTCGCTTGCCACGTGTCGAATCCCGGTGTCGATGATGGGCAGGAGGGGCGGCTCGACCGAGCCGGCGATTCTCACGTGGTCGCGAGCCCGACCACGGTTCGTTCATTGTCGCGTCCGCACGCGGTGAAGAAAAGCGACCGGTCCTACAGCAGGCCGTAGGTGGTCAACGTGTCGCGGAGCGTCGCCGTCTGCTCGACCGTGAGCGGCGTCATCGGCAGCCGCAGCGGCCCGGTGTCCCTGCCGACGAGCGTCATCGCCGCCTTCACGGGAATCGGGTTCGTGGCGAGGGAGAGCATGTCCCGGCAGAGCGGGAACAGCTTGTGGTGAACGGCCTGGGCCTTGGCGACGTCCCCTTCCCGCCACGCCGCCAACATCGCGAGCACGTCTCCCGGGACGATGTTGCCGGCCACCGAGACGACGCCGCTGCCGCCGATCGAGAGCAGCGGCAGCGTGAGGCTGTCGTCGCCGGAGAGGACCGTGAGGTCGCTGCCGTTGAGGATCTGCGACGCCTGGTCCATCGACCCGGTCGCCTCCTTGACCGCGACGACCTGCGGGATCTCGGCGAGGCGGCAGATCGTGTCCGGCTCGATGTTCTTCGCCGACCGGCCGGGGATGTTGTAGACGACCTGCGGCACGTCGACCGCCTCGGCGATGGCGGCGTAGTGGGCGTAGAAGCCCTCCTGCATCGGCTTGTTGTAGTAGGGGGCGACGAGCAGCACGCCGTCCGCCCCGGCCTTCTTCGCGTTCTGGGAGAGGCGGATCGCCTCGGCGGTCGAGTTCGAGCCGGTGCCGGCCATCACCTTGACCCGCCCGGCCGCGTGCTCGCAGACGATCGAGATCACCCGGTCGTGCTCGTCGTGCGAGAGCGTCGGGCTCTCCCCGGTGGTCCCGACGGGGGCGAGGCAGTTCGTCCCCGCCTCGACGTGCTCGTCGACCAGCGACCGCAGCCGCGCCTCGTCGAGCGCGCCGTCCGCCGTGAAAGGCGTGACGAGCGCCACCGTGAGCCCCGCGAACTGTTCACCCTTGCGTGCCATGTCTTCAGTCTTTCTCGCTGTCGTTGTCGGCCTTGCCGGCGTCTCGTCGCGGCACGGTGAAGGACACGAGGCGGGACCGGGAGTTCAGTGTGCGGCTGCCGTCGTCCTCGACGTCGAACTCCTCGGTCATCACGAGCCCCACGCCCTTCGCCCAGTACTCGACCGAGATCGTCGAGTCGGCGACTCCCTCGCCCGCGTCGGGAGCTGCTTCTTCCGTCTCCTCCGAAGGGGAGTCCTCGTCGAACACTGCGGTCTCCGAGATCCGGATCGTCGTGGGCATTCCGTCGAATCGACGCGGGTCGGCGAAGACTCGACCGAGGTCCACGTCGGCAACCTCGGTCCCCCCCTCGCCGGAGTAGTCGATCTCGTAGACGATGCACTGGAACTCGCCGGCCGGGACCTTCACCTTCCGATCGACCGCGACGACCGTCGTGATGACTCCCTCGTCGTCCTCGAAGCGGTCCTGCACCTTCGCCGGGTAGTACACCAACGGGTAGGGCGGGTCGTCCTCGAATCCCTCGGTGAGGTCCGTCGAGACGTACGCCTCGCGGCCCACGTCGTAGAACTCCCAGCCCTCGAACACCTCGGCGTCGTCGGCCGGCACGAAGGCTTTCGCGATCGCGGCGAGCGGGTTCTTCTCGCGGGGACGACTGACGGTCCGCACCTTCCACTTGCGGTAGCCGTTGACCGTCTTCTCCTCGACGACGCGGATGTCGTCGACGTACGACTCGCTGCCGTCCTCGTAGTCGCTGACCATCACCCACCGGGTGCCGACGGCGGTCGGGTAGAACTCCTCACTCGCCTTTCGTCGGACCTCCGGTTCCGCACCGAGGACCGTGCCCGTCGCGAGCAACAGCAGAGCGAGCGTTTTCACCGTCTTTCTCCCCGTGGACTCGCCGGCCCGAGCGTCTGTCGGCGGGTTCCGTTCAGCGGCTCTTCCAGTCGACGTTGGACATGTCGGCCAGCGCCAGCATCAGGGCGTGGGTGCCGTCCCAGCCGTGGCCCTTGGCCTTCACCGACTGGTACAGCTGCTCGGCGAGCGCGAGGCCCGGCATGCTGAGGCCCATCCGGCGGCTCTCGGCGAGGGCGATCCCCATGTCCTTGATGAAGTGCTCGACGAAGAAGCCGGGGTCGAAGTTGTTCGCCATGATCCGCGGGCCGAGATTCGACAGCGACCAGCTGCCGGCCGCCCCGCTGGCGACGGACTTCATCACGGTCTCGAGGTCCAGTCCCGCCTTGTAGCCGTACAGCAGCCCCTCGCAGACGCCGATCATCATCGACGAGATCAGGGTCTGGTTGACCATCTTGGTGTGCTGGCCGGCTCCCGGGGGGCCTTGGTGGACGATCGTCTTGCCCATGGCGTCCCAGCAGGGCTGCAGGGCGTCGACGACCTCCTTCTCGCCGCCGATCATGATGGAGAGCCGGGCCTCCTTGGCGCCGACGTCGCCGCCGGAGACCGGGGCGTCCACGCTGGAGACCCCCTTCGCCTTGGCCTGCTCGGCGATCTCCACCGCTAGCGAGGGTTCGCTGGTCGTCATGTCGACGAGGACGTTCCCCTCCTTCGAGCCGGCGAGTGCACCGTTCTCCCCGAGGAACACCTCGCGGACGTCGGCGGGGAAGCCGACGATGGCGAAGATCACGTCGCTCGCCTCGGCGACCGCCTTCGGCGTGTCGGCCCAGTCGGCTCCCTTGTCGAGAAGCGGCTGCGACTTCGACTTGGTTCGGGAGTAGACGGTGGCCGAGAACCCGGCGTCGATCAGGTGGCCGCACATGCTGGCCCCCATCACGCCGGTGCCGATCCAGCCAATCTTCGTCTCGCCGGGGGTGATCGTGGGGGCTGCCAAGGTTCTCTCCGTTCCGCGATTCGCCGTTGCCGTTCTGGTCACACCGCGGACCGTCGCGCCCGCGCGAGCCGCAGTATATCGGTCCCCGCGGTCGAAGTCACACGACGGCCCGGCGCGTCGTGGCGAAGCCGTGGACCGGCCCGGTGTCGGCCTGCTACGCTCGCGGTCCCATGTCCACCGTCTCCCCGACCAACGCCGAGTCTCCGTCCGCCCCGAACGACGCCGTCGGGGCCGGGATCGAGTACGAGCGGTTCCTCGACTGCATCCACTGCGGCCTCTGCACGTCCGCCTGCCCGACCTACCTCGAGACGGGCGACGAGAACGACGGGCCGCGGGGCCGCATCTACCTCAT
>JANQQW010000096.1 GCA_028284885.1 Planctomycetaceae bacterium | reverse complement strand
TTCTTCACCCTGGGGACGCTGCACAAGTTCAGCATGGTCACGGTGGTGCGGCCGCGGGGGAAGCGGGCGTTCGTGTCGGTCGGCTTTCCGGGGCTCGTCGGCGTGCTGAGCGGGATGAACGACGCCGGCCTCGCGCTCGCCGTGCACGAGGTGGAGTCCTCGAAGGACGGGGCGAGCAAGGTGAACTGGCTCGGCATGCCGTACGCGATGGCGTTCCGCCGGATTCTGGAGGAGTGCGAGACCGTCGCCGAGGCGCGGGCCCTGCTCGAGAAGACGCCGCGGACGACGTACCTGAACCTCGCCGTCTGCGATCTGAAGACGAGCGGCGTGATCGAGCTGACGCCCAAGTCGGTCGTGTACCGGCCGGAGCGGAACGGGCTGACGATCTGCACGAACCACTTCCGGACCGACGAGCTCTGCACGGACAAGGAGTGCCGACGGTTCACGACGCTCACGACCGGCTCGACCGACGAGAAGTTCGACGTCGCCGCCATGCAGGCCCGGCTGCACGCCGTGAACCAGGGCGGGCAGACGCTGCAGTCGATGGTGTTCGAGCCGAAGTCGAAGAAGCTGCACGTCTCGGTCGTCGGCCGCCCGTCGTCGAAGGGACCGTTCCGGACACTGGACGTGGCGGCGCTCTTGAAGGGCACGTAGTCGTGGGAAGCACGTTCGTCGGGATTGGCGAGAACGGCTTCTGGATGCGCGACGGCATCTTGGAGCTTTTCTTGAGGCTTGCGGCACTGCACTTGGAGGATCCCGTCGAGGACGAATCACCGGTTCACGAGATTCGTCGAACATGGCTTCTGGCCTCTCGGGGGTACTTTGGTGGCTGTGTTCCGGATGGGCTCGAAGCAGCGGTCGCATCCGTCGAGGGGCGAAACGCAGTGACGGCTGCTGTCGAGTCCCTCTTGCTGGTCCTTCAGAAGGCTCCCGCGACTCTCGATGCCGGGGTGTTGAACCTGCTCGGCACGGAAGGTGAGTTCGTCGACGGATTCGAGACTTGGCGACTTGTCGAGGTCGGGCACGCCTTCATCGATCTCATCGAGGGCCGGGTACAGAACACGGCCACGGACGTGGTCGTGATGCCAGGAACTTCGGACACCGAACACCTTCGACGAGCCCGGAGGGAAGATCGTGGCTGACTCGAAATCAAACCAGCGGTGGCACCTTGCCGACTTCGCCGAGATCGAGGGCGTCCCCTGTCCCTGCGGGACGGCCCGGCGGGCGTTCGCGGACGTGGCCGAGTTCCCCGGGACGCTGCACGTCACGGAGATCGCCGCGGACGCGAAGCTGCACTACCACCGAGAACACACCGAGACGTACTTCTTCGTCGAGTGCGACGAGGGGGCCGCGATGCAGTTGGACGACGAGACGGTCCCCGTCCGAGCCGGCACGAGCATCGTCATCCCGCCCGGCGTCCGGCACCGGGCGGTCGGCACGATGAAGGTGCTCATCGTCTGCCTGCCGGAGTTCGACCCGGCCGACGAGTGGTTCGACTGACCGTGGGACGGATTTCCAATCCGTCCACGAGTCACATGGGTGCGGTCCAGCGGCAACCGCGAGGGAGCGATGGAGTTGGCTGGGAACCGCGGATGAACGCGGATCGACGCGGATTTCACTTCGCCAGCGTCGCCGCATCCGGGTGGATCCGCGTCCATCCGTGGTTCCTCGTTCGAACGGATTGGAAATCCGTCCCACGGGCGTATGCTGGTGACTGCCAACCGCCCGGAGATCGACCGATGCACCGCCTCGCTGCGACGCCCCTTCTGCTCTTCGCCTTGGTCTACCCGACGGCAGCGGCCGCCCAAGACGGCCCGTCGAAGGCCGTGACCCTCGCCGCGATGAAGCGAGCCGCGACGTTCTACCGTGAGGACGTTGCCCGCCACGGGGGGTACGTCTACTTCGCGACGATCGACCTGAAGCGGCGGTTCGGCGAGGGGGAGGCGACGCCCGACCAGATTTGGGTGCAGCCGCCCGGCACTCCGACGGTCGGCATGGCGTACCTCGCCGCCTACGAGGCGACCGGCGACGAGTTCTTCCTGGATGCGGCGACGGAAACGGCCGAGGCTCTCGTCTACGGGCAACTGGTGTCCGGCTGCTGGCAGAACTCCGTCGACTTCGACCCCCGCGGCAAGCGGGCCCTGCGGTACCGGAACGGCAAGGGGAACCCGAAGGGCCGGAACTTCTCGTCGCTCGACGACGACCAGTCGCAGTCGGCGATCCGGTTCCTGATGCGCGTCGACCGGGCCCACCGGTTCGAGCACGAAGCGGTCCACGAGTCGGTCGAGGTCGCGCTCGCCGCCCTGCTCCGGGCCCAGTTCCGGAACGGGGCCTTCCCCCAGGGATGGGACGGCCCGGTGGACCAGCGGCAGCCCGTGCTGCAGGCGAGTTTCCCGGAGTACGACTGGCGAACCGAGAACCGCGTCAAGAACTACTGGGACATGTACACGCTCAACGACGACCTCGCCGGCAGCGTCTCGCGGGTTCTCATCGAGGCCCATGCGACCTACGAGGACCCACGGTACCGGCAGGCACTGGAGAGGTTCGGTGACTTCCTCCTGTTGGCACAACTGCCCGCGCCGCAACCGGCGTGGGCCCAGCAGTACGACTACGGCATGCGGCCCATCTGGGCCCGCAAGTTCGAGCCGCCGGCCGTCAGCGGCAGCGAGTCGCAGGACGTACTGGAGACGCTCATGACGATCTACGAGGCGACCGGAGGGAAACGGTTTCTCGAGCCGATCCCGCGGGCGCTCGAGTACCTCGAAAAGTCCGAGCTCCCCGATGGTCGCATGGCTCGCTACTACGAGCTCCGAACGAACCGCCCGCTCTACATGGAGCGGCGGGGCAAGGTCTACTCGCTGACCTACGACGACTCCAACCTGCCGGACCACTACGGCTGGAAGAGGACGTCGAAGCTCGACCGGATTGCCGAGCGGTTCGAGCGGGTCAAGAGTGGCGAGAAGCCGAAGCCGCCGTCGGCCAAGTCCGTCGCCCGAAAGGCAATGGCCGCCCTCGAATCACTCGACGACCGCGGCCGCTGGGTCACCGTCTCGAAGGGCGAGAAGCTGATCGGCGACAACCGCTTCCCCGAGGGTGACCAGTACCTCTCGAGCGAGGTCTTCAGCGAGAACCTGGAAGCACTCGCCGCGTGGTACGCGGCCACCAAGTGACGTACGACGGATTTCCAATCCGTCCGATCAAGGAACCACGGATGGACTCGGATTCACGCGGATGCGGCGACGCTGGCGACGTGAAATCAGTGTCGATCCGTGTCCAACCGCGGTTCTTCGTCGATCTACCCGCTCCCTGACGGTTGCGGCTGGTCGGTTCGTGGGACGGACGGACTGGAAGTCCGTACTACGGGTCAGCGGAGTTCGGCCGAGAGCTGTTCGCCGCAGGCGGCGATGACGGCCTGTTGGGCCGCGTCGACCTCGTCGCTCGTCAGCGTCCGCTCGGGCGAGCGGTAGGCGAGCTGGACGACGTAGGACTTCTTGTCGACCGGGATCTGCTTGCCGCGGTACTGGCCGCCGAAGCTCACGCTCTCCAGCAGCGGGCCGGCGGCGGCGCGGACGGTCGCCTCGAGGTCCGACCACGCGACCGACTCGTCGAGCACGAAGTTGAGGTCGCGGTCCATCGCCGGGTACTGCGGCAGCGGCTTCGCGTGCGGGACGAGTTCGGCCAGCTCCTCGAGCAGCACGAAGTCGAGCTCGGCGACGGTGATCGTGTCCCGAATCTTCAGTCGGTCGGTCACGTCGGCGTCCAACTCGCCGACCCAGCCGAGACGCGAGTCGCCGAGCCACAACTCGGCCCCACGGCCCTCGGTGAACGTCGAGAGACCGCTCGGCCGCGTCGTGATCACCGCGTGCGGGGCGACGGCGGCGACGAGTGACTCGACGATGCCCGTCAGGTCGGCGAACGGCAGCGCGCCGACGAGGGCGACGTGCAGCGGCTCGCACTCCCGTTCCGGCCGCTCGGGGTCGGCTGCGAGGAAGACCTTGGCGATCTCGAACAGCCGGACGCCGAAGCTCCCCTGCCGTTCGTTGTCGACGAGGCAGTGCAGCAGGCTCGGCACGAGGCTGGGCCGCATCACGTCCTCGTCGCCGCGGGTCGAGTGCGGTGTCCGCGGGGCGTCGGCTCCGATGCCGGCCGGGTCGAACAACGCGACCTGCGACGGCTTCACGAAGCTGAGCGTGAGCGCCTCGTGGAATCCGGCCGAGACGAGCAGCGACTCGACCCGCTCGCGAACGCGGTCGCGGCGGGTCTTGCTGCTGAGCGACAGCGGGACCGTCGCGTCGACGGGGATGCGTTCGTAGCCGTGCAGTCGGGCCACCTCCTCGACGAGGTCGATCTCGCGGGTCAGGTCGCGTCGCCACGTCGGCGGGACGAACTGGCCGACCTCGTTCGTCAGTTCGCCGAGTCCACAACCGAGGTTCTCGAGGATCGAGACGGTCTCGGCCCGCGGCACGGGGATGCCCAGCAGCTTCTCCAGCCGTGCGAACCGCAGCGGGATCGGCTCACTCGGCGGCGCGGGGATCTCGCCCGCGACGACCGACCCGGTGAGCAGTTGGCCGCCCGCGATCTCGAGGATCAGCTCGCAGCAGCGGCGGCTGGCCCAGTCGAGACGCGTCTGGTCGACGCCCCGCTCGAAGCGGTACGACGACGGGCTGAACAGCTTCAGCCGACGAGCCGTGTTGCGGACGGTGAGCGGGGCGAAGTCGGCGACCTCGATCAGGACGTTCGTCGTGGCGTCGGAGATCTCGGTGTCGAGCCCGCCCATCACGCCGGCGATCGCAACCGGTCGGTCGGCGTCGGCGACGACGCAGGTCTCGTTCGTCACCGGATACTCGGCGTGGTCGATCGCGGCCAGCTTCTCGCCGTCGCGGCCGCGGCGGACGACGATCCGGCCGCCGTGCAGCTTGTCGAAGTCGAACGCGTGCAGCGGCTGGCCACACTCGAGCATGACGTAGTTCGTCACGTCGACGACGTTGTTCACGCTGCCGATGCCGACGGTCGCGAGCCGGTCGACGAGCCACGCGGGGCTGGGGCCGACCTTCACGCCGCGGAGGACGCGTGCGTGGTACTGCGGGCAGAGGTCCGGACACTCGATCTCGACCGACGTGGTGTCCGCACAGGTCTCGGTCGTCTCGGCCACGGCGGCCTCGGGAACGCGAAGACCGAGTCCGTACGCGACGGCGATCTCCCGGGCGACGCCGACGTGCCCCAGACAGTCCGGCCGGTTGCTCGTCACCTCGAGGTCGATCGCCGTGTCGTCGCCGTGCGGCTCGATGCCCTCGAGGTTCAGGCCCGTCATCGTCAGTCGGTCCGCCACCTCCTCGAGGGAGTCCGGGAGGTCGACGTACTCCTGCAACCAGTTCCAGCTGACGATCATCGCTTCGCTCTCGTGGGCACTTCGTCGGACACGGCCGACCGGCTTCGGGATCGCGTACTCTAGGTTCGATTCCGACCGAACACCAGTACGCCCGCGGCGGTCGGGCCGCCGGCAAGTCGGCGAAGTTGTCAGCCCGCATCGGGTACGCCATCATCCGGGCGACCGAGTGGCCGAACGAACCGTAGAACGACGGACGACACCGTGACCGAAGCGACCGAGCAGCCGGCCGTTCCCGACGAGATTCCCGCCGTGGCGGCCCAGCGGCCGATCACCACGGTGCAACAACACATTCTCGACCAGCAGCGGAGGTTCCCCGGGGCGTCGGGCAGCTTCTCCTGGCTGCTCTCGGGCATCACGCTGACGACGAAGATGATCGCCGCCCGCGTCCGCCGGGCCGGGCTGATCGACGAGGCGACCGGGGCGATCGGTGCGACGAACGTGCAGGGGGAGGTGCAGCAGAAGCTGGACGTCTACGCGAACCAGGTGATGGTGCACAACCTCTCGCTGCGGGAGAGCGTGGCCGTGCTCGCCAGCGAGGAGAACGAGCAGCCGCTGCTCGTGGCCGGCGAGGATCCGATGGCCCAGTACGGCATCATCTTCGACCCGCTCGACGGTTCCTCGAACATCGACGTCGGCGTGAGCGTCGGCACGACGTTCTCGATTCTGAAGTGCGACCCGGGCCGCAAGGTGAACGACCTCTCCGAACTCGTGCTACAGCCGGGGACCAGGCAGGTGGCGGCCGGGTACGTCGTGTACGGGTCGTCGGTGATCCTCGTCTACACGGCCGGCAACGGCGTGCACGGGTTCACGCTCGACCCGGCCATCGGGGCGTACGTGCTCAGCCACGAGAACATCCGCATGCCCCAGCAAGGGAAGTACTACAGCGTGAACGAGGCGTACGCCGACTCGTTCCCCGAGGTCTACCGCACCTATCTCGACCGGCTGCGGAAGGGGGCGCTCGGGCAGAAGTACGGATCGCGGTACATCGGCTCGATGGTGGCCGACTTCCACCGCACGCTGCTGAAGGGCGGCGTGTTCCTGTACCCGCCGACCGCGGAGAACCCGGACGGCAAGCTGCGGCTGATGTACGAGGCGAACCCGGTGGCGATGCTGGCCGAGCAGGCCGGCGGGGTCGCGACCACGGGCGACCGACGTGTGCTCGACGTGATGCCGACCGACATCCACCAACGGACGCCCATCGTCTGCGGCGGCCAGGTCGAGATGGAGGACTTCCGGCGGTGCACGATTGAGGCGGGCCTCTGATCGGTCAGCTCGCGCCGGCCGCTTCCTTCGCCTCGGACGCGGCGATCAACACGTGCACGAGAAACGCGAGGTTCTGCTGGGCCTCCTCGCGGTCGATGCCCTGCTCCACCAGGTTGTCGACTGCCTCGGAGAAGCCCCCGTCGTCCTCCACCTGGTCGGGGTCCTCTGCCCCCGCGGCCGCCCGCTGCAACGCGGAGTCCGTGCTCTCGGGGGACAGGTCGTCGAGCACGCTGTCGGACTCGGTTTCCCGCGACGCCTCGGCCTCGTCGTGCCGTTCTTGAAGGAGGTCGAGGGCCCGCCGGTAGCGGTCGTCCTGCATCAACTCCTCGAACTTCTCCCGGGCGGCCTGCTCGTCCGACTTCCCGAAGACCGTCGCCAACACGACGAGCAGCAAGACGCCGCCGACGACCAACAGCCCGGGCGGATAGCGGTAACGCCAAGACTGCGGGATCTCCGACTCCTCGACGGAGAGCATGTCGGCCAGCAGGGCCGGCGGGACCTCCCAGAACGTGTCGTCCTTGAACAGCACCGGCTCGCCGTCCCACGTCCACAGTTCCAGCCAGAACACGCCGAACTGGTTGTACTTCTGCCCGACGGCGACGCCCGGTTGGCCGGTCTGTGCCTGGATGAACGGGGCGTGTTCGGGCGGGACGTCGGCCACCTTGCGAACGACCTCGCCGTTCGTGATCAGCACGACGCCGGCTTCGGTCACGGAAGGCAGGGCGAGGAAGGCAGCGCAGAACGTCGCCGCGGTCCAGGCGAGACGGGGAGCGGACATCAGGAGGGACTCGGCGGGGGATGATTGGGCGAGCAGACACTCCACTGTGTCGGGCGATCCCGAGATCGTCAACGGCGGAAGCGTTCGCCGTCGGGGTGCTGCTCGCTGACGACCCATGGGTCGCCGTGTTCGTGGTAGCCGCCCCGTTCCCAGTAGCCGAGCTGGTCGGTGGCGACGAACGTGATCTTCTTCAACCACTTCGCACTCTTCCACGCGTAGAGACGCGGCACGACGAGCCGGACGGGGCCGCCGTGGTCGTCGTCGAGCGGCTGGTCGTCGTGCCGGTCGCAGAGCAGCACGTCCTCGGCGAGGAACTCGTCGAGCGGCAGGTTGGTCGTCCAGCCGTAGTCGAAGCCGGTGGCGACGACGAACTTCGCCTCCGGCTTCACCCCGGCCCGTTCGGCGATCTCACGCGCGGAGACGCCGTCCCAGAAGTTGGCCAGCCGGGACCAACGGGTCACGCAGTGGAAGTCGCTGAAGACGCGAACGCGGGGCAGCTCGCCGAACGAGGCGAGGTCGAACGAGAGGGGGTTCTCGACGAGCCCGTCGACTTCGAGCGTCCACGTCTCCGGCGGGACGTGGACCACGCCGCTGGCCTGCAGCACGGGCCACTTTCGCGTGCGGGACTGGCCGGGCGGAATGCGGTTCTCGCGGTGCGTGTCCGGGCTGACGATCACGCCCTCCGGCACGTCGGCCGGCACGAGCGGCTCGCCCGGTTGGTACTTGGGGTCGTCCATGGGTGGCTCGGTGAAGTGTCGGTGTTCAGCCGCCCGGCACGGTGGCGGGTTGGCCGTTGTGCTGCGGGACGAGGGACAGGATGAAGGGAACGGCTCGGCTGGCCCACTTCGCCGGGGAGGGGAACGACGAGGCGTTGCCGCCGAAGCAGCTGCGGAGCATGTCCGTGTCGATGATGCCAGGATTCAGCGGCACGGCCGCGAGGCCGTCCGGCAGGTCCTGGGCGAGCGCCTGTGTGAGTCCCTCGATGGCCCATTTCGACGCACAGTACGGGGCCACCTCGGCCGAGGTCGAGCGACCCCAGCCGGAGCTGAAGTTGACGACGACTCCGCTCCCCCGCTCGATCATCGCGGGAAGCACGTGCCGGAGGACGTTGACCGTGCCGTCCACGTTGACGTCCATGACAGCGGCGAACTCCTCGGCTGAGACCTCCCACAACGCGGCGCTCGCGTTGATGAGGGCCGCGTTGTTGACGACCCGGTCCGGCGTCCCGTGCGTCTCGAGGACCCCGCGCACCCAATCGCCAACCGAGGCGTCGTCCGCCACGTCGACGACGTCGAACCGGTGCGGCTCGCCGTATTCGCTCCGGAGGGCCTCGACCTGTTCGACCGACCGGCCACAGCCGACGACGGTGTGTCCGCGCTCGACGAACCCGGCCGTCATCGCTCGGCCCAGCCCGCGAGTGGCACCGGTGAGGAGAATCGTCTCGGACATGCCCGTAGTCTCCGCGGAACGGGCTACTTCGACAACTCCAGGCAGACCGCCTGCTTCTCGCCGCGGACGTACAGCCGGCCGTGGGCGTACGCGGGGGCGGAGTAGAGGCTCTCGCTGGCGAAGAGCGGGTCGTCGGTGAGCGCGCGTTCGACGAAGTCCTCCGGGTCCAGGTCGACGAGGCCGAGCTTCGACTTCTCGCCAACGACCACGAGGTGTTCGCCGACCGCGACCTGCGTGCTTCTCGCGAGCGGCGACCGCCATCGCCAGCGAACTTCGCCGGTCGGCAGGTCGACGCAGCGGAGTGACTTGTCGTTCGTGTGGACGCCGTAGAGAAGCCCGTCGACGCAGACGATCGGCGTGTAGTGGCTGGTCAGCGTGCGGTCGGACTCCCAGACCTTCTCGTAGCCGCCGTCCTGCAGGATGCGGAGCGTCATGCAGCCTTGGCCGAAGACCGACTGGAACAGCAGGTCGCCGTGCACGACGGGCGTGATGGCGTTGTAGTTCTCCGGGATGGTCGTCGCGTACGGGAGTTCCCAGTGGACGTGGCCGTCGTCGGGGTCGAGCGAAACGAGGCCGACCGCGGTGAGCACGAAGACGTAGTCGGCTCCGTGGATGCGGGCCGGCTGCGGCGTGGCGTAGGTCTGGCCGACGTGGTCGGTCGCCCGCCAGCGTGTTTCGCCGGTGAGCTTGTCGAGGGCGACGACGCCGGACTCCGGCTCGGTGCCGCCGACGTTCAGGATCAGCTTGTCGTTCCAGATCAGCGGGCTGGCGCCGAAGCCGAAGACCTCGTGCGTGGCCCCGAACTCCTCGACGAGATTCCTCTGCCAGACGACGTCGCCCTGCTCCGCGTTCAGGCAGAAGAGCTGCCCTTGCGCCCCGATCGTGTAGACGTGCTCGCCGTCGGTCGCGGGGGTGGCGTACGGGCCGTGGGTGTAGTGGGAGTCGCACTCGAAGGTGGTCGGGTAGCGGTGCTCCCAGATGGTCGTGGCGTCGTCGGCCTGCATGCAGGTGACGACCTCCTCGTCGCCCAGCCGGTGCTGCAGCACGAGCCGGTCGCCGAAGAGGACCGGCGAGCTGTAGCCGGTGCCGCAGTCGATCCGCCAGACCTCCGTCGGCCCCTCCTCGTTCCAGGGCTTCACCGGGGGCGAGCCGGACGGGGCGACGCTGTCGTGCGCGGGGCCGAACAGGTTGGGCCACTCCGTCACGGTCGAGACGACGGCCGTGTGCTCCGCGCCGAGCGACTCCCCGGCCGCGATCGCGGTGAGGTCCGGCTCGTCGGGCGGCTCGGTCAGCAGGAACTCGCCGCCGTACCGGACCGCGGCCAGCACGCCGCCGCCGAGCAGCACGCCGACGACGAGGATCGGCAGCAACCGCGACCGCGGGACGGCGTCGGTCGACGGGACGTCCGCGGAGGTCGAGTCGGTGGTCGTCGAAGTGTCGTTCATGGCGGGCGTGCGATTCGGACGTCGTCAGCGTAGCGCCCCGGCACCGGGATTCGAACGAACGGAGCAGGCTCTTCGCCATTTCTTCGCCGTCCGTCGTTCTTCCCGGCTTCCGGAACGTCGAGGTTCGCCGTTCTCGCAGCCGGGGCGGAGCGCTATACTTCACGTCGAGAGACCTCCCCCCACTGAAGGCCCGGACATGGCCTCGGAAACGCCCACCCCCACGGACGGCTCCACTCAGAAACCCGACCCCGGCCTCCGCCGCTCGACGCCGCTCCCCTTTCCGGGAGCCGGCGACTCGTCGTTCCGCTTCTACGACGAAATGCGGTGCCTGCAGCAACGGCGGCTGTGGCTGGTCACCTGGATCATGCTGGCGGCGTTCGCCGCGTTCCTCGGTCGGAACTTCGCGATCGGCCTGTACTCGGACGATCCGACGACCGGCTGGGTGCACCTCGCCGTCTGCCTGCTGATCGCCGTCCCGCTGCTGCTGCTGGCGAAGAAGTGCGAGTTCTCGCTCGTGAAGCTCCGGCTGATGGAAGGGCTCGTGTTCGGCGTGCCGGCCGCCTTCTTCGCGTGGATGCAGTTCCGTCAAATCTGCGAGTGCGACCCGCTCGCGGCGACCAAGGAGGCCGCCGCCTACCCGGGCGAGGTCTCGCTGATGTGGATGATCCTCGTCCAGCTGTACGCCCTCTACGTGCCGATGGCGACGCGATGCTCGACGGCGATCATCGTCACGCTCTCGGCGATCCCGCTCGTCGTCGCCGTCCCGGCCGGCTTGAACAACACGGAACTCCGGGCCGTCCTGTTCGAGGACCGGATGTTCTCCGCGATGCTCCTCTGGTCGGGCATCTCGGCGACGATCGCCATCTACCGCACGCACCACTTCGGCAAGCTGCGCCGGGAGGCCTTCAACGCCGAGCGGCTGGGGAGCTACACGCTGCGGGAGAAGATCGGCACGGGCGGCATGGGGGCCGTCTACCGAGCCGAGCACGCCCTGCTGAAGCGACCGGCCGCCATCAAGCTCATTCGCGAGGACAAGGCGGGCGACCGGGACGCCCTCGCCCGCTTCGAGGAGGAGGTCCAGGCCGCCGCCTGCCTCACCCACCCCAACACCATCGAGATCTACGACTACGGCCACGCCGAGGACGGCACCTTCTACTACGTGATGGAGTACCTCCCCGGCCTGAGTCTGCAGGAACTCGTCGACCAGCACGGGCCTCTCTCGCCGGAACGCTCCGTCCACGTGCTGCGGCAAGTCGCCTCGGCACTCCGGGAAGCCCACCTGCGGGGCATGGTCCACCGCGACGTGAAGCCCAGCAACATCTTCGTCACCGAACGGGGCGGCGTGCACGACGTCGCGAAACTGCTCGACTTCGGACTCGTGAAGACCGGTCTCAAGACCGACTCCGACATGAAGCTGACGATGGACGGCGCGCTCGTCGGCTCGCCCCTGTATGCGGCCCCGGAGACGACCACCAGCCAGAACTACGACGCCCGCAGCGACGTCTACTCGTTGGGGGCCACGCTGTTCTACACGCTCGTCGGCCGGCCGGTCTTCGAGGGGGACAACGCCCTGAAGGTTCTGTTCGCCCACGCGAACGAGACGCCCCCTTCGATCCTCGCGCTCGACCCGACCTTGCCAGACGAGATGGCCGCCATCGTCGACCGGTGCCTGAAGAAGGACCCGGCCGAGCGGTTCCAGTCGATCGACGAGTTGGTGGACGCGTTCGACGCCCTGCCTCTCACGGGTCACTGGGACGAACGCGAGGCCGAGGCGTGGTGGGCCACGCACGGCGACCACGCGACGAACGCCTGCAAGAAGGTGTTCGACTCGGGCTACGAGTCGTTCGAGGAGACGCTCGTCGTCGCCGGAATCTGACCGTACGACGGCCACTCCTGCCCGTCGGGGCAGGCCATTTGGCGTCCACTCCGTGAGGGCGACGGGCAGGAGTGCCCGTCGTACCTTGCCTCTATTCGCCGCCGAGCATCGCGTCCATCCGCTGCTGCATCTCCTCCGGCGGCACGTCCTCGACGTGCGTGCCGAGCGTCCAGACGTGGCCGAACGGATCGACGAGCGTCCCCATGCGGTCGCCGTAGAACTGGTCCTCCACCGGCCGCTGCTCGGTCGCCCCCGCCGCGATCGCCCGCGCGAACGCCTCGTCGACGTTCTCGAGGTAGATCAAGAGACTCACCGTCGTCCCCCCACGCGTCGCCGGGCCGATGCAGCCCATCTCGGCGTTCTCGTCGGTCAGCATCACGTGGCTGTCGCCGATCTTGACCTCGGCGTGCATCACCGACCCCCCCGGCCCGTCCATCCGCATCACCTCCTCCGCCCCGAAGGCCGCCTTGTAGAACTCGATCGCCGCGTTCGCCCCTTGGACGTACAGGTACGGCGTGACGGAGTGGTAACCCTCGGGAATCGGCTGGACCATCGGTCGGCTTCCGGCAAGTGAAGTGTGGTGTTCCTGGTTTCGCGTACCTTACCGCGCCGGCGGCGAACGCGGGCGGACGGATCGACCGCCGTTCCCATCAGCGAACGCGGATGTTACCCTGCCCCGGTCGCGTGGCGCGTCGCGGCGGTTCTCGGAACAGGGAGAGACGGATGTTGTCACTCGGTGGTCGGACGACGCGCGGCGGCTTCTGCGACGGGCTCTCGCGCCGGAACTTCCTGCGGATCGGGGCGCTCGGGACGGCGGGGCTCACCCTGCCGGGACTCCTGAGGGCCGAGAGCGACCGCGGGATCGGGCGGTCGAACAAGTCGGTCATCATGATCTACCTGGTCGGAGGCCCGCCCCACCAGGACATGTGGGACCTGAAGCCGGACGCTCCGAAGGAGATCGCCGGGCCGTGGCGGCCGGTCGCCTCGAACGTGCCGGGGCTCGAACTCTGCGAGGCGTTCCCGCTGCTGTCCGGCATGGCCGACAAGCTCGTGCCGATCCGCTCGATCGTCGGCAGCCAGTCCGCTCACGACGCGATCCAGGTCTTCAACGGGCACGACCCGAAGAAGGCGAAGCCGACCGGCGGTTGGCCGCAGTTCGGCTCGGCCGTCTCCCGCGTGATGGGGGCCGCCAGCGAGACCACGCCGCCGTTCGTCAGCCTCTGCTACGAGTGCACCCACGGCCCGTACAACGAGCCGGGCCCCGGCTTCCTCGGGGCGTCGTACAACCCGTTCCGGCCGACCGGCCCCACGCGGGACGACATGGTGCTCAACGGCGTCACGCTCGACCGGCTCGGCGACCGCAAGAACCTGCTGTCGAGCTTCGACCGATTCCGCCGCGAGGCCGACGCCACCGGCATGATGGACGGGCTCGACACGTTCACCGAGCAGGCGATGGGGCTGCTCACGTCGTCCCGCCTCGCCGACGCGCTCGACCTCTCGAAGGAGGACCCCAAGGTCGTCGCCCGCTACGGCACGGGGGACCCGACGAAGCACATGGACGGGAACGGGGCCCCCCGCGTGCCGCAGAGCCTGCTGCTCGCCCGGCGGCTCGTCGAGGCCGGGGCCCGCGTCGTCACGCTGAACTACAGCAAGTGGGACTGGCACGGTGGCCCGAACAACTCGATCTTCAAGCGAGAGGCCGAGGACTTTCCGGTGTTCGACCAGTGCGTGAGCGCCCTCGTCGAGGATCTGCACGAACGCGGCCTCGCCGACGACTGCACGGTGATCGTCTGGGGCGAGTTCGGCCGCACGCCGAAGATCAGCGCGAAGGTCGGCCGGGACCACTGGCCACGGCTCAACTCCGCCCTGCTCGCCGGCGGCGGCATGAAGACGGGCCAGGTGATCGGCGCCAGCGACCGCCTCGGCGGCGAGGCCGTCTCCCGCCCCGTCACCATCCCCGAGGTCTACGCCACCCTGTACCGCAACCTCGGCATCGACCCGTCGACGGCCACCATCACCGACCTGTCCGGCCGCCCGCAGTACCTCGTCGAAGACCACGCCAAGCCGCTGCCGGAGTTGGTGTGAGCCGGTAAAGCAGGCTGCGAGGTGGCGTCATGTCCGACGAGAAAGCAACAGGCGATCGCGGTTGGCGGTACTTTGGCCGCACTAGTGGTGGCCCAGGCGTGTACGAGATCTGTCGTTTTCCGGTCGAGGGTGGATCATTCGACCAGCAAGACTGGACGAGGTACCCCGAGTGGCTACAACCCGACGGTTCCTGGGTGCACTACCCAGGAGACATATCGCTCTCAGGTGAGATGCTGTCGGGGTACTTCGACGAGGAGATCAATGAGATTCGCCTCGACGAAGTCCTTGAGTTCTACGCACTCTGGTCGTCGGACCGGTGGCCGGGAAGGCGTCGCTCCGTGTAACCGACCAAGGTGGGGCCGTATCTGTCCACTGTGGCCGGGTGCCACTGGGCAGCTTGCCTGCCAGTGCCGTGACCGACGTTCGGGCCTCAACCTGCGAACGACACTGGCGGACGAGCCGCCAGTGCCACCCGCCGGTGATTGTGTATCGGTTCTGAGCGAGTCGCGTCAGTGAGGTAGGGTGGGCTGTGCCCACCAACGCCGTGATCGCGCTCTCCCATTGGTGGGCAGAGCCCTCCCTACGGGTTTCGGGCCGTCAGCAGGCTCCCAATGCGGCGTCGTAGTCGGGCTCGTTGGCGATCTCGCTGACGTACTCGACGTGCTTGATCGTTCCGTCGCCGTCGACGACGAAGATGGCACGGGCGAGGCAGCGGTCGAGGGGGCCGCCCTTGATGAGCGTGCCGTACGACGTGCCGAAGTCGCTGCAGCGGTGGGCCGAGAGGGTCGTCACGTTCCCCACGCCGTTGTCGCCGCACCACCGCTTCTGCCCGAACGGCAGGTCCATGCTGACGACGAGCACCTCGACCCCGTCCAGCGAGGCGGCCTTCTCGTTGAAGGTCTTCGTCTCGAGGTCGCAGGTGCCAGTGTCCAGCGACGGGACGGTCGCGATGATCCGCGTCTTCCCGGCCCCGCTGGCGAGGGTGACCTCCTCGAGCCCGTTGTTCTGCAGGCTGAAGTCCGGGGCGGCGTCGCCCACCTTCAGCTCCGGGCCGGCGAGATCGACCGCGTTGCCCTTCAGGGTGACCGCTCCGCTGCGCACGTCCGCCATAATCGTCTCCGCTGTCGCGAGTGGGGTTCGGGTGTCGTCCTCGCGCGCATTCTGACGGACGCCCCCGCGGATGCAACCGTCCCGCGCGTGCGGCCGGAAAACGGGCAGACGACACGTACGGCGATGCTATCATTTCGGAGGGAACGGACGTGTCCGCACCTCGAACGAAGGTCTTGTCGTGCCCCGCCAGACGATTCTCGCCCCCCTGCTCCTCCTCGGTCTCGCCGGCTGCCTGATGTCCGAGGGAGGCGACGTGACGGCCCCCGACGTCGATGCCGTCCCCGCGGCGGAACGGACGACCGAGACGACGAACATTCCGGAGTACCGCATGGCCGACTTCGAAAAGCCCAGCGACGCCGAGCTCCGCGAACGGCTGACGCCGCTGCAGTACAAGGTGACCCAGCGAGACGGCACGGAGCGGTCGTTCGACAACGAGTACTGGGACAACCACGCCGAGGGGCTGTACGTCGACGTCGTCTCCGGCGAGCCGCTGTTCTCGTCGAAGGACAAGTACGAGTCCGGGACCGGCTGGCCCTCGTTCACCCGGCCGGTGGTGCCGGGGAACATCGTGGAGAAGGTGGACCGGAAGCTGTTCGTGACGCGAACGGAGGTCCGCTCGAAGCACGCCGACTCGCACCTCGGCCACGTCTTCCCGGACGGCCCCGCCCCGACCGGCCTCCGCTACTGCATGAACTCCGCCGCCATGCGGTTCGTCCCCGTCGAGAAGCTCGAGGAAGAGGGCTACGGGGCGTTCGTCGAACTGTTCGAAGCCGAGTAGTCGCGGCCGACGATCAGTACCGCACGCCGCCGCCGGCCCCGACGAAGAAGTCCTCGCTGTCGTTTGTCAGGCCCTTGCCGATGCGGAAGTCGAGGACGAAGTCGTCGGTGACGAGGTGGTCGATGCCGACGTTGACGTAGTTCTGCACGAACTCGTCCTCGAGGCCGTACGACCAGATGCCGAACCACTCGAGGTAGAGTTCGTTGCTCTCCGAGAGCGGCAGCCCGAGCGCGGCCGACTGGCTCCAGGCGACGAACTGGTCGCGTCGTTCGCCCTCGAGGTTCGCCTCTTCGAGCGAGACGTCGCCGGCCCCGTTGTCGTTCGCGCCGGACTGGGCGGAGAACGTCACCCGCTCGGCGGGTTCCCACGTGTATATCAGCGAGAAGCCCGGCTGGAAGGCGTCGGTCGTCCACGCCTGACCGCCGGTCGGCACGCTGCCGCGGAGCACGAGGGCCGTTTCGGGGATCCATCCCGCCGGTTCGAGGATCGCGATCTTCGTCGAGATCCGCATGTCCTCGGCGTCGTCGGCGTCCTCGTGGGCGAACCGCCACGCGTAGTTGAAGCGGAGCTTGACCTCGACGCGGTCGGTCACGCCGTAGCGAAAGGCGAGTTCCGGAGTGACGTGGGTCGTGTCGATCTCCTCCTCGTCGTCCTTGTAGAAGAACGAGTAGCCGGACTCGACCTGGGCAACGCCGCGGCCCACGGTTCGGGACGACTGCGTGAAGTCGTGCCGGTCCGTCTCGATCGGCCCCTCCGGCTCCGCCCGCGGCCGACACCACGGCTGCTGCAGTTCCGTGAAGAGCCGGTCGGCGAACCGCTGGTCGACGTCGCAGCCGTCGCACTGGGCGAGGCAGGTCGATCCGGAGAGAACGAGAATCGCGAGAAGGCCGTGTCTCATGGTGGTCCGCTCAGAACTGGATCACGCCGCGAAGGCCGGGGACGACGGCCGTCTCGTTCCGCTTCCGGGCCGGCTCGACCATCTGCAGGTCGGCGGTGAGGTGGAACCACGGCGTGACGGCCGCCCGGTAGTACAGTTCCACCCCTTGCACGTCCCGCAGCGGGATGACGGGATCGACGAACGACGTGAACTCGCTGGCGAGGCCGGTGTAGAAGTAGCCGACGCCGATCGAGTCCGCCGGGCGGCAGCGGACGAGACCGTGGGCCGTCACGCCGACGTTCATGCTCCAGTCGAGCGGGTTCGGGTTGCCGTCGGTGATCGAAAAGGTGGAGACGGCCTCGATCTTCCGCCCGTCGTCGCAGCCCCCTTCCCACAGCGTGGCTCGTGGGATGGCGAACAACACCCACGAACCGGTCTCCTCGCCGGCGACGAGGGTTCCGGTCGCCGGGTTGAAGTAGTAGCTCGCGGCATCGGTCGAGCGGTACTGCCGACTGGACCAGACGCCGCCCAGCACGACGTCGGCCGACTTCCCGTCGATCTCACCGAAGAACCGCCATGTCCCTACGACGCTGGCTCCGTCGTCGAACAGCGTGTCGAAGCCGCTGCGGGTCGCCACGTTGTTCGTGTCCAGCACCAACAACGCCCCCTCGACCTCGGTCTCGCGGAACTTCAGGGCCCCGGCCCCGAGGAAGGAAAGCGGGACGATGCGGCCGAGCCCCAACGGCGTGAGCATCGAGCCGTTCATGAAGCCGTCGACGCCGCGGCCGTTGTGCACGAGCAGGTCGAAGAAGTCGAGCGAGTTGAACTTGCCCGCCGTGACGGCCCATCCGTCCTCGTTCAGGAACTGCGTCGCGGTCAGCTGGGTGACGGCCGTGATCTGGTCGCCGTTCGGCAGCAGCATGTTGCCGTTGACCGGGGCGAAGCCGACCGCCGCCTGGTTCACGTCCTCGCCGAAGCGGGTCTCGGCGTGCAGGTTGAACAGCAGCCCTTCCTGGAGGCCGAGCTTGCCGCCGTCGAGGTCGAGGAAGTAGTCGATCTTCCCCCCGTACTCGCTGTCGCCCACGTTCCCGCCCCGGCTGACGTCCTGGTAGAACTGCGACGCGATCCCGCGAAACGCGACGCCGGACTCGGCGAGTTCGGAGCGAAACCCGCACGGATCGCCGAGCAACTGCGGTCGCGTCCAGAGGTCATCGCCGTCGCAGCAGACGTCGTCGCAACTGCCGGGGACCTCGACGCACGACGGCGACGCCGGATCCCACGCCGTGGTGTCCGCGCACTCGAGCCACGGAACTTCGTCGGCGAGTGCTGGAGTCGTCGAGGAGAGCGTGGCGGCAGAGAGAAGAGCGAGAAGCGTAGCGCGCACAGGGCCGGACTCCGTCACGGCGGTCTTTGGAGAGCTCCACGATCAGCCATCGGGCCGGCCGACCCCGTTGACGAAGCCGATTCCGCATTGCGTTTCAGAGCACTGGGAACCACACGGCCGACCGAGGCACAACCCGACCGACCGGTCACGACGCGCGCGAAGGGACGCAGTTGCCGGCACGGAGAACAGCCCGCGAATGTCGCGAATGGCCCTCCGGATTCGCGCTCATTCGCACCATTCGCGGGCAGCTACGGGTCGACTTCTGCAAGATCACGGGCGATGTTGACGGTGTCACTCCGTGCAAACGGGGGCAGCGCTCCTACGTCGCTATGCCCCAGCCACACCTGCCGCGCACTGGTGACCGAGACCCCCGCCCACTACGCCTTCGGCTTCCGCGGTTTGAACAGCGGGTCCTTCCAGACCTTCAGTTGCCGGCGGAGTTCGCGGAGCGGGACCGGGGTGGTGGGGAGCGTGGGGAGCGACTCGAACGGGTAGTCCGGTTCGCGGGTGGAGGAGTCGATCTCGTCGACCGCCTTCTCCAGACTGCGGAGCCACGGCGGGACGTCGATGCCGCTGCCGGCGACGCGGGCGAGGTAGGCGTCGATCTCCTCTGTCAGCATGGTGAACGCCGGCCGCGAGGCGCCGAAGTCGTCGGCCTCGGCCGGGGGCGTGTCGTCGAGGCCCGTGCCGACAGAGGAGATCGACGCCTACCTCGCCCGCGTCGCCGGCAGCGGCATCGACGTCCCGCCGTGGCTCCGCAGTCTGGAGA
>JANQQW010000287.1 GCA_028284885.1 Planctomycetaceae bacterium | reverse complement strand
GATACGCCGACAGTCCTCCCTTGCTCGTTCCGATCACGCATCCGGTGTGGTGTTCGCCGCCGTGACCGCCCAGCCCGGCGTGGGCCCATGCCTCCCGGGCCGCGCGCACGACGAATCGCGAGACGGGGTCCACGGACCACGGCGGGGCGTCGGACACGACTTGCGGGTCGAGGTCCGCCGGAGCGCCGATCCAGCCCGTCGACGACCCGGACCGCCGCAGCCGACCCTGCTCGTCCGGTTCGAGCGCCACGACCGCGCGTTCACCGGAACAGAGCCGACTCCAACTCGTCTCGCGGTCGCCGCCGAGCGGCGTGACGAGACCAATGCCGGTGACGACGACTCGGGGCACGGAGCAGGGGGCCGAAGGTCGGCTCTAACGGCGAGGACTCGGCATGCAGACGGCGAACAGCGCCGCACCGATCAGCACCACGACGATCGCCGAGTCCATGACGGAGACCTGGGCGAGCAGTCCGAGCGGGAGCGACGGCGTCATCGGAGGACCTGCGAGAGGAACGGGCGACGTCTCATGGTGACAGGAACTCCTCGATCGGTCGACGCAGTCGGCGGAACTCGGCCCGTCCGGCCGCCACCGTCCCCCACTGCGAAGACCGTCGCCGGGCGACCGCAGCGTACTCGGCCGCCTCCACGCCGAAGAACGCGTAGCGATGGTCGCGGAAGTCGAACAACCGTTCGAACCGCGTCGCGTGCCGCTCGTCGACGAGGTCGTACGCGAACACGAGCACGGCCCGGAAGTCGCCGCCGAAGATCGATTCCCAGCGGTCCAGACTCTCGAGGTCGTCGTCGGTCGTCCAGTTCTCCCAGGTGTGCCCCTGCTCGCCGGAGGGGAACCGCCGCCCCTTCACATCGACCAGCAGGTTCCCGCGCGGGGCGTGCACGATGAAGTCCATCGACTTCAGCGACTCGTCCGCCAGCAACGCCCGCTTCGCCTCGTCCACGACGACGTGCGGCGTCCCACGAACCCGCAGGAATTCCTCGAACGCTCGGTCGTAGTGGTTGCCTCGGATCGCCACGGCGGGCCTCCGTCGGTTCCCTCAGACGCTCGCGAGGACCGGCAGGCCGGTCGTCGGCTCCCGCGGTCGCGGCGGCAGCACCGCCTCCGCGTACTCCCAGATCTGCTCGGGCGACTCGAAGTACTTCTCGTAGCAGGCGTCGTCCTCGAACTCGCACTCGTCGGTCGTGTACGCCCGGCAGATGCCCGGCCGCGTGACGTACGTCCCGCAGCGACCGTCGTCCATCAGGTGCTTGCAGTCCGCGTGGACGACGAGGTACCACGTCTCCTCCTCGACGAAGAGGGAGACCCGGCCGTGCATCATGTACCACCGGATGTGGTCGAAGTCCTCCCACGTCTCCGGCGTCTCGATCGGCAGGGCGAAGTACCGGCAGCACTTCCCGGTACAGTACTCACACAGGTTCGCCCCCTTTGGGACGTCGGCACGCTTCATCCGTTTCACGCCTCGGCTCCTTCGTCGGATCGACGGACCGGATTGTAACCCGCGGCTCTCCGCTCCAGAAGCGCCGCATCGTCGCGTGAAAGGGGTGTTCGGTTTTCGGTGTTCGGTGTTCGGGCAGCCGCGACTCGACGCCGACCCCGGGGACCGAACACCGAAAACCGAACACTGAACACCGCCCCCCTTCCGGTCGGGGCGGCCCGAACGGTCGTCCGGCGTGGGCAGAACTCACCGAATCCCGCGGCTGGCCGGGCCGTGAATCCGCTTGACCCTCCGGAGAACACGCCCCTACGATGAAATCACCGGGGACGGTCGTCCGTCTGCCGATCCCTGTATCATCCCCAGCGCGTCGGCCGGACGGCGTTCGTGGGGCCACGTCTTTCGAGGAGTCAGCTCGTGCACTGGAGCGGCCAAGTCGCCATCTTCCTCTGTCTGCTCTCCTGGGTGGCCACCGTGCCGCTCGTGGCGAAGCTGATGAACATCCGCAACGCCTGGACGGAGCAGGTCAACGAGCTGACCGTCTCGAACGACGAGAAGGACGCGGAGATCGCCGTCCTGCAGCAGAAGCGACGCGTCCTCCTCGACACGATCGACGTGACGAAGCGTTCCTGGGGCTTGGTCGCTCCGGACATCGAGATGAGCCGGCCGATCCCAGCCACCGGTGCGATGACGATGGAGTACGGACTGAACAGCGGCCTGGGCCAGCCGAACCCCGACAAGCGGCCGATGCTCATCCACGTGTTCCGACCCCAGACCCCGGACGACGTGAAGGACGTGGGACGACAGGTCACGTTTCACGTGGAGGACGTGGTTGGCGGAGCCCCGGCTTCGGCGACGACCGACAAGCTGACCGGCCGGATCTCCGAGGTCGAGGACGCCGCGGCACGTCTGACCGTCGATGTGAAGGACGCCGACGGCAACGTCACCGAGTACGTCGTGCCGGTCGATGCGGTCGTGAGCTTCGAGTACCTCGGCGAGTTCGACGTGCAGCCGCTCGACAACTCGGCCGACATCCAGCCGAACTGGCTGACGCGGCAGGACGACATCACCCGAATTCGCCCGTCCGACGACGCCCTGCTGGCCGAGTTCCGCATCCGGGAGCGGGTGCCGACCGCCTACTCCGGGCCGATCAAGGCGATGCAGACCCAACTGCACGCCGGTGACGCGTTGTACGACCAACGGCAGACGCTCCTCGACAGGTCCCAGAAGAACCTGGAAGGACACCAGGCGGAACTGCAGGCTCAGGAGGTCCAACTCGTCGGCACGCCGGACGAGTCGGGGCTGCAGCAACGACTGCTCCAGGCGCAGCAGGCGCGGAACGAAGCGCTCGCCCGGCTGGACGACCTCCGCCGCCGCATCGACGCGGCCTACGAAGAGCAGCAGACGCTGGTGACCGAGGTGAAGGGCCTCGCCGGCCGACTGCCCGGCGCTGACGACTGAGCCGACGGCGGAACCGCCGCGACGACCGGCAAGGGGGCCGGAGCAACCATGGGTCTCGACAGCCGCGACTACGCCCGCACCGAATCCGGCTGGAACGGCGGCGGCTTCCGTTCCGCCGGCGGCGGCAGCACCGTCAAGACGATCGTGATCGCCTCGATCGTCGTGTTCCTCGCGCAGGTGCTCACGCTCACGACCGTCCCCCACCCGGTCGCGGAGTTCGCGGCGCAGGGAGCGAAGGTCCGGACGAGCCTCGTCACGGACTGGCTCGACCTGAACTGGGTCTCGCTGCAGCAGGGCCAGATCTGGCGACTGCTGACCTACGCCTTCTGTCACGACCCGTTCAACATCCTGCACATCGTCTTCAACCTGCTGGTGCTGTACTTCTTCGGCCGCAGCGTGGAGGACATCCTCGGGCCGCGGGAGTTCCTGCGGTTCTACCTCGTCGCGGCGGTCGCCTCCGGCATCGCATACGTCGTGCTGGCCCTCGTCACGCGGGACGGCATCGGGAGCGTGGTCGGGGCGTCCGGGGCGGTCTACGCCGTGTTCGCCTACTACGCGATGACCTACCCACGGTCCCGCGTCTACATCATGGGCGTGATCCCGGTGGAGGCCCGCTGGCTGCTGGTCGCGTACGTCGTGTTCGACATGCTGCCCGTGATCCGCGAACTGGGCGGCCGGGAGAGCCTGTCCGGCGTCGCCCACGCCGCCCACCTCGGCGGTCTCGCCTTCGGCATGTGGTACAAGTGGAGCGGCGCGAACGTCGGCTCGTGGCTCGGCGGGTTCTCCGGGGTCAAGCTGCCGTCACGGCCCCGGTCGAACCCGAACGTCCGGCTCTACGAACCCGAGACGAGCCAGGACGACCTCGAGCAGCGCGTGGACGAGTTGCTCGACAAGATTCGCGAGCACGGCGAGGCGAGCCTGACGGACGAGGAACGCCAGTTCCTGAAGGAAGCCAGCCGGCAGTATCGGAATCGATGACCGACTCGCCGCCGCCCGGCTCGCCGTTCGGCCGGTTGCTCCGCGGGCTGCTCGTCGTCGGGGCGGCGTTGAGCGTCGTGATCGTCCCGTTCGCCGTGCTCGGGCTCGCGTTCGAGGAACGGGTCGAGAGCTGGCTTCGCGAGGACCTCTCGCCCGTCTCCCGGTTCTGGCTGCTCGCCGGTCTGCTGGCGACCGACATCGCGCTGCCGATTCCCTCAAGCGCCGTCAGCACGTACGGCGGCGGCATCCTCGGGACGTTCTGGGCGACGCTCGCCTCGTTCCTCGGCATGACGGTCGGGGCCGCCCTCGGCTTCGCGGTCGCCCGGTGGTGCGGCCCTCCGCTCGCCCGCTGGATGATCGGCGAGGCAGACCGCGAGGCCGTCACGTCGGTTCTCGCGAAACGGGGCCCGCTCGCCGTCGTGCTGCTCCGACCGCTCCCGATCCTCGCCGAGGCGAGCGTGCTGCTCGTCGGAGCGGTGCGGCTGTCGTGGCGGTCGTTTCTGCCGGCCGTGCTGGCGAGCAACCTCGTCATCTCGCTCGTCTACGCGGCCTGCGGCGAGTACTTCCGCGACCAGAACGCCCTGCCGTGGGCCGTCGTCGCGACCGGGACGATCCCGCTGTTCGCGACGTTCGCCGCCCGCCGTTGGCTCCGCGACCGCTCGCCGCCGAGCGAGACCTGACCGACGTCTTCGCACGACTCGACTTCGAATTCGTCGCCGTTCGTGCTGGGATGAGCGTGTTCACCGACTGGCTGATTGCTCCGGACTCCTTCGGCCGTTCCCCTTGAGCGACTCGACTCCGCTCTCCGACCTCCTCGACCGTGCTCGCCACGGGGACGAGGCCGCGCGCGACGAGTTGTTCGCGAAGTGCCGCAACTACGTCCGGATCGTGGCGGACTCGCAGATCGACGCCCGGACGCGGACGAAGGTCGACGCGAGCGACCTCGTCCAGCAGACGCTGATGGACGCCCACCGGGCGTTCGACCGGTTCGAGGGGGAGTCCGAGGGGGAGTGGCTGACCTGGCTGCGACGCATCCTCGAGAACAACGCGATCGACCTCGCCCGCCGCTACCACGGCACGGAGAAGCGGCGGGCCAGCCGTGAGGTCCCGCTCGACGCCCGCCGGCCGAACGAGTCGTTCGGCGGCCAGATCGACCCCAGCGACCCCGGCGAGTCGCCCAGCCAGGTCGTCCTGCAGCGGGAACGGGAGATCGAACTCGCCGACGCGATCGCCCAGCTCAGCGACGACCACCGCGAGGTGATCCGGCTGCGTAACCTGCAACGGCTGCCGTTCAACGACGTGGCCGACGCGATGGGGCGGTCGCGACCGGCCGTGCAGATGCTGTGGAAGCGGGCCCTGGAACGGCTCGAGTCGCTGTTGAGGCAGAACGGCCAGTCATGACGAACGACGACACTCCACGACCGGACGACACCGAGCGGCTCGACGACGAGTCGCTGGCGGACCGAGACGCGTCCAACCTCGAGGGGGACGAGGCGTTCCCGGTCCTCGACGCGTACACCGAGGCGCTGCACCGCTGGGACACGACGGAGTCAGGCCGCCTCGTTGCGAAGCACCCCGAGTACGCCCATCTGCTCGAGACGCTGGAGACGCTCGACCGCCTCGCGCCGCCGCAGACGATCGGCTACGTCCGGGACGAGGACCGTGCCGGGTGGCAGTCCGCGGAGGAACGATTCGACCCGAGCGAGCAGGGGAACCAGTTCGGCCGGTTCGAGTTGTTCGAGGAGCTCGGCCGCGGCGGCATGGGGGTCGTGTACCGTGCCCGGCAGACGGACCTCGACCGGGTGGTCGCCGTCAAGATGATCCTGACGAACCGGCTGGCGACGCCCGAGGACGTCCGGCGGTTCGAGACCGAGGCCCGCACCGCGGCCGGCGTGCAGCACCCCAACATCGTCGGCATCCACGAGGTGGGCGAACTGCACGGGCAGTCGTACTTCACCATGGAGTACGTACCCGGCCCCAGTCTCGAACGCCTCGTCGCCGACGGCCCGGTGCCTGCCGAGGACGCGGCCCGGTTGATCGCGAAACTCGCCCACGCCGTCCACCACCTGCACCAGAACGGGATCGTCCACCGCGATCTCAAGCCGTCGAACGTGCTGCTGGACGAGACCGGCGAGCCACGCCTGACCGACTTCGGCCTCGCGAAGCTGCTGGAGACCGGCACGTCCGACACGCGAACCGGGACGATCGTCGGCACGGCGAGCTACATGGCCCCGGAGCAGGCCGCCGGCCGCGTGCACGACGTCTCCGCCCGGACCGACGTTTACGGCCTCGGTGCGATCCTGTACGAGCTGCTCACCGGCCAGCCGCCGTTCCGCGAGAAGCGGGCACTCGACACGATCGTGCAGGTTCTCGAAGGAGAGCCGACGCTTCCCCGGCGACTGAACGCCACCGTCCCGCGGTCGCTCGAACGAATCTGCCGGAAGTGCCTGGAGAAGAACCCGGACGAGCGGTACGCCTCGGCGGAGGAGGTGGCCGCCGACCTCGAACGGTGGCTCCGCAAGGAGCCGGTCGTCGCGGAGGGGGGGAGCGTCTACCAGTCGTTGCGAAGGTGGGTCCGCCGCCAGCCGGCGCTCGTCTCACGACTGGCGTGCGTGTTCCTCGCGGCCGCCGTCGTCCAGGGGCGGTTCATGGTGGTCAGCACGCAGAACTCGATGGACTACCACAGCCTCGTCATGGGCACGCTGGCCGCGTGGGCCGTCTCGCACGTCTTCTTCCAGTGGCTGCTCGACCGTGCGGGAACGGCGACGATCGGCCGGTACGGCTGGGTCACCAGCGACGTGCTGTTCCAGACCGTCGTGCTGTTCCTCGCGGACGGGCTCGTCGGCCCGCTCGTCGTCGGGTACCCGCTCGTCATCTCGGCCGCCGGGCTCTTCTTCCGCGAGGAACAGCACGACGGTCTGGAACAGCACGTCGCTGGTGACCCAGCCGTACCGGCCGATCGTCGCCGTTCCCG
>JANQQW010000048.1 GCA_028284885.1 Planctomycetaceae bacterium | reverse complement strand
ATCTTCCACGCCAACCACGGCGGACCGGAGGGCGGACTCACCGGCGGGCACGGCGGCCGAACCGGATTCCACCACCCGCCGAGTTGGACGGAGCGGTACCCGTCGCATCAGGTGCAGATTCCGGACCTCGTCGTCCGCACCGGGCAGAACTGGAACGGGCTCGACATCTGGCACTGGGACTGGGGTCCGCTGGACCACGCCGACGCCGCGACCGCCGACGGCCGCTGTGCCGGCTGGGTCAACGAGCAACTCAAGCGGAAGCACGACCGTCCGTTCTTCCTCGCCCTCGGCGTCTACGCCCCGCACGGCCCGTGGTACGCCCCACGCGAGTACTTCGAGCGGCACCCGGTGCAGGGCGTGAAGATCCCGACCGTCGATCCACAAGACCTCGACGACGTGCCGGCCGTCGCGAAGGGGCACGTCCGCAACAACGGCGGACTGCACGGCGAGGTCGTGCGGGCGGGACTCTGGCAGGAGGCCGTGCAGGCCTACCTCGCCCAGATCACGTTCGCCGACGCCACCATCGGCAGCGTGCTCGACGTGCTCGACGCGAGCGAGTACGCGGAGAACACGATCGTCGTCCTCTGGTCCGACCACGGCTGGTACCTCGGCGAGAAGCAGCGGTGGCACAAGGGGGGCCTCTGGGAGGAGGCGACGCGGGTCCCGTTCCTCGTCGTCGCCCCCGGCGTCACGAAGCCCGGCAGCGAGTCGGTCCGCCCAGTCAGCCTCGTCGACCTCTACCCCACGCTGCTCGACCTCTGCGGCCTCGACGAACGGGACGATCTCGACGGGGTCAGCCTCCGGCCGCTCCTCGAAGAACCAACGGCCAAGTGGAACCGCCCGGCGATCACCGTCCACGGCGGCAACGAGAAGGCCAGCTACGCCGTCCGCACCGAACGCCACCGCTACGTCCGTTACCACGACGGCAGCGAGGAACTGTACGACCACGAGACCGACCCGAACGAGTGGACGAACCTCGCCGCCCGACCGGAGATGGCCGAGTTGAAGTCGATGCTCGCCTCGTCCATCCCCGCCGAGTTCACCAGAGCCTCGCGATCTCCAGCGGAGATTCGGGGGGCGATGATCCGTGGGGAGTCGATCCTCGCGCTCCGCGACGGGGACGAGCTGCCCCCCGAGCAGTCGCCACGCCTCGTCGACCACTCCTTGCGAGTCAGTACACGCGTGACACCTTGGTTTCCGGACGGGGTGATCGTGTCTCAAGGGGCCGACCAGAACGGCTGGGCCCTGCTGCTCGACTCGAACCGTCCCGTCTTCGTTGTCCGCCAGGACGGCAAGGAGAAGCGTGTCGTCGCCGACGAACCCGTTCACGAGTCGGCGACGATCGAGGTGCGGGTCTCGCCGGCCGGCGAGACGAGGTTCACGATCGACGGGAAGCCTGCGGGCACCGGAAACGTCGGCCCGTTCACGAAGCAGCCGAACCGCGGCCTCACCGTCGGCCTGTCCACCGACGTCGTCGAAGACAACCGCCTCGTCGGGTTCGCGGGGAAGATGCACTCCCTGCACGTTGGCGTCGTCCCCCGCTGATCCGCCATCATTGAGAACTCACCAGTAGAACCTCACCACGGAGTCCCCAGTGAAGTCCGTCTTCTCCTCGGCGATCCTGCTCCTCCCGCTCGTTGCCGCCCCCCTCGCCAACGCCGCCGACGCTCCGCCGAACGTCGTCCTCATCATCTCGGACGACCAGGCGTGGGGCGACTACTCGTTCATGGGGCACGAGCAGATCGAGACGCCCCGGCTCGACCGACTCGCCAAGGAGTCGCTCACCTTCACCCGCGGCTACGTGCCGGACAGCCTCTGCCGGCCGTCGCTGGTGACGATCCTCACCGGCCTCTACCCGCACGAGCACGGCGTCGTCGGCAACGACCCGCCGCACCACGACCTCGAAGGGGGCAAACGGTCGCCGAAGTACCTTCCTAGGCGGATCGAGTACCTGAAGCAGATCGACGACGACCCCCGGCTGCCCGAACTCCTGAAGGCGAAGGGCTACCTCAGCCACCAGTCCGGCAAGTGGTGGGAGGGGAACTTCACCCGCGGCGGCTTCACCCACGGCATGACGCACGGCGACCGCACCAAGGGGGGCCGGCACGGCGACAAGGGGCTCGTCATCGGCCGGCAGGGGCTGCAGCCGATCGAGGAGTTCGTGGACCACGCCCTCGAAGAGGAGAAGCCGTTCCTGCTGTGGTACGCGCCGTTCCTCCCGCACACGCCGCACACCCCGCCGAAGCGGCTGCTCGACAAGTACCGGAAGAAGACGGACAGCCTGCCGATGGCCAAGTACTGGGCCATGTGCGAGTGGTTCGACGAGACCTGCGGTGAACTGCTCGATCTGCTCGACGAGCGGAAGCTGACCGAGAACACGATCGTCGTCTACGTGACCGACAACGGCTGGATCAACCAGCCGAACGCGTCGCGGTACGCCCCGCGGTCGAAGCGGTCGCAGTACGAGGGGGGCATCCGCACGCCCATCATGGTCCGCTGGCCAGGGCACGTGGAACCGAAGATGGACACCACGCACCTCGCCAACTCGATCGACATCGCCCCGACCGTGCTGTCGGCCGTCGGCCTGCCAGTCCCCGATCGGATGACGGGCATCGACCTGCTCGACGCGAAGGCGGTCGCTGCCCGCGAGGCGACCTTCGGCGAGATCCTCGAGCACGACATCCAGCACATGACCGACCCGGTCGCCAGCCTGCGGTTCCGCTGGGTGATCGACGGCGACTGGAAGCTGATCGTGCCGCACCCGGGGCGTGAGCCGAAGGCGGCCGTCGAACTCTTCAACCTCGCCGACGACCCGCACGAGACGAAGGACCTCGCCGAGGAGCATCCCGAGGCGGTCGAGAAGCTGCGGAAGAAGCTCGACGCGTGGTGGACCCCGGTCGCGGCCGAGTCGTGAGCTTCACCCGCGTCATCGAGGGGGACGACACGTTCGCCGTGGTCCACGGTTCCTCGTGGCTGGGCTGGTTCTGTCTCGTGCTCTGCGGCGGTCTCGGCGGGTTGGCGCTGTACGGCGCGACCGTCGTCGAGGGAGAGCCGGCGGCCGTGCTCGGAGTGCTGGGCGTCGGTTCCGTCGTCCTGGGCGCGGCCGTCTTCTCAATGGGCTACACGGCCCTGATCGACCGGAAGTCGAACCGCGTGCGGACCGGCTGGTCCGTCTTCGGCCTCTGGCGATCGACGTCCACCCCGCTCGACGCGTTCCAAGCCGTCGCCGTGCGTGCGGGCTCGACGCCGACCTCCTCGTCGGGGAGCCACGTGCCCCGGTACTCCGTCCACCTCGTCGGCATGACGAACGAACGCGTCCGCGTCGCCTACCTGGGCGAGTACGGCGACGCCACGTCCGCCCGCGAGTTCGCCGGCAGCGTCGTCCGCTTCACGGGCCTGCCGGTTGTGCAGGAGTAGTGCCCCGCCGATCGACTCGGTCTCGCAGAGACTTGGCCCTCGCCCCAGTCCATCGCAGCGTGTTCAGCGACTGCGGGCACGAGTGGAATCCACCCCGGACGACGGCGGGGTTCAGCGGGAACCACAGCGCTTGACCACAATGCTGTGCTCTGTTCGCCACTCGTGATCGGTGAGATCTGCATCGCCAATCAGCCAGAGCATTCCAGTTGAGAGCAACCAGTCGTGGCACTTCTGCAAAGCCGTCTCGCGTGAATCGAATTGAGCATCTTCGGGATCACTTGGATCGAGGTCAGTAACGTACTCAAACCACGGTGACTCTGCTTCGACCCAAGCAGATGTTGGATTCAGGTCGAGCGTTGGCCATTCTGCCGGAACATCGCCGATTGCCATGTGCAGTCGCCATGCAGCGCCACGAACAGAGGTTCGCGCAACGTATCGGAAGAGCCCGTCGTACTCGATGCGAAAACGGGGCTCTGACGAAACAGACTCCTTCTCGAATCCGGCTTCCTTCATTGCAGTGGCGAATCGGCGGGGAGTCATGTGGAGCAAGCGGATAGTCTTGTGCCCAAACCAGTGTCCATTCGGATCTCTTCCGAATAGCGTCCGAAAGTCATCGTGAACAATACGCCACATCCGCCCGCGAGTTCGCCGGCCGCGTCGTCCGCTTCACGGGACTGCCTGTGTTCGAGGATTAGTACGCTCTTGCCGACTACGGCTCAGCGAAGCCGGCATCTCCCGCGAACCATGTGCGTCGGACTCAGTCGGGGGGCTCTAGTGCTTACTCTGCACATACCTCCGAGCGCCCCGGCTGGCGACGGGTGACAACGGACTCGCACTCGGCGCGAATCGTCACTCCGTTCACGCAACTGCTGGCCAACAACTGCCATCCCCTAGCTCATCGGGGATTGACTTCTAGCAACTTGAACCGGTAAAGGACTCCACGCCCGTCAAACACTGCCGCGAACCGTATTCGTTGCCCCACAAGGAGCTGCTCTATAGAGCGGTCATCGTCAGGACGAGGTTCTGACTGCACCTGCTGCAGCCAGCCGCCCCTCTGAAAGTAGGCCCAGTCAACTGTCGCGTGGATCGCTCGAGTGGGTTTTGAAACGTCAGGTCTTGCATCCGACACCTGGATCACATAGTTCTGGCGCCCCAAGGAAAACTCATTCTTTGAAGCCGACATTACAAATGCTGTCCATTCGATTTTGTGGTTGGCAAACCTCTTGTTGAACTCAACTTGCTCTTGTCGCGTCAGATCAGATGCGTCGCGCCCACCAATTAAGTCGTCCATCTCCTTGCGATACTCGGAAACCGTCATTCTGTCGGTAACCGCATCCTCATGCGTCGCTACAGTCTCGGGGTAGAGCGTTGTGGCTTGTTCTAGCCTCTCTTCCAACAGTGTTACCCTCTTGCTAAGCGACTCTGCACTCCTCTTGTTCTCGCCGATGCTCTTGGTATTGGCCAATCCACTCGACTTCACGGAGTCCAGTCCCTGCTGCAGCCCCGAAAGGTCAGGCATATCGGTCGTCAGCTGGGCGAGCCAGTACGCTCCGCCAGCTACCGCGGCACTTAGAACACACAGGTGCGCTAGAATCTTGAAACGTTCATACGTTGAAAGAGCGTCCCAGACTTTGGAGAGCGTCCGCAGTTTGTCATCGCTCGATTCAGACGTGTCGGGCCGTCTGTCGTCCGATGCCGATTCGACTTCGGTGAACAGTGTCTGCGGTTGGCCGTCATGTTCACCTGAGTTCATCGGGTAGTCCGGAATGTGCTCGTGGCTAGTCAACCTGCTTGGCTAGTGTTTCCTAGCCGTTCGCTTGAGAAGTGTCAGGGGCCGGCGACCTTCTTGGCATTTCGCAGAGCGTCGCGGCAAGAGAGCGTCTTCTTCAGTGACGTTGCAACTTGTGCCGACCCGTTGGCGATTGACTCACCGCATCGTGACACTGACTTCACCTATTTGGACTCCACTGTGCTGGCGGCGTTGTGGACGATTTACCGAAAGTAGCAAGCACCCGTCCACCGATCAACGGGTTTCTCGGTTGGTTGGAAACCGTGGCGAACGTTGCCATCCCCACGCCCCGTTCCCATACTGTCCGCTCGCCCCAAGACCCTCCCGACGCCGAGGTTCCGCCGTGTCCGCCACGCTCAGTGAGTTCGCCCAGTCCCTCACCGTCGAGACCGCTTTCACGGTGCTCGCGGTCGCGAAGAAGCTCAAGGCGGCCGGGAAGGACGTCGTCGAGCTCGAGATCGGCGACAGCCCCTTCGACAGCACCGCCTCCGCCAAGGCGACCGGCATTCAGGCGATCGAGGAGAACCAGTCGCACTACTGCCCCTCGCCCGGCATCCCGCCGTTCCGCGAGGCGGCCGCGAGCTTCGTGAAGCGGGAGTTCGGCATCCCGGCCGAGGCAGCGAACGTGGTCGCCGGGCCGGGAGCGAAGATCTTCGAACAGTTCTTCTGCGAGGCCTTCCTGAACCCGGGCGACGGCGTCCTCGTCTTCAGCCCGTACTTCCCCACGTACGTGCCGAACATCCTGCGGCGGAGTGCCCGACCGGTCTTCTCGCCGCTGCGGTTCGAGAACCAGTTCCGGCCGGACCTCGCCGAGATCGAGACGTTCCTCGCCGAGGACGACAGCCCGCGGGCGATCTTCCTGAACTCGCCGCAGAACCCGACCGGCGGCGTGACGACGGAGGAGGACCTCGCCGGCATCGCCGACCTCGTCCGCGGCAAGAACGTCGCCGTCTTCAGCGACGAGCCGTACTGTCACATGGTCTGGCGGGGTCGGCACCACAGCATCCTCGCCCAGCCCGGCATGATGGACCAGGCGGTCGCCGCCTACACCTTCAGCAAGTCGTACAGCATGAGCGGCTGGCGGCTCGGGTTCGCGGTGACGGCCGAGCCGATCGCCGACGCCATCGGCAAGATGATCAACACGACCCTCAGCTGCACGCCCACGCTCGTCCAACTCGCCGGGGCGGCCGCCCTCGAACGGGACGACACCGAGCGGAACGAGACGATGCAGAAGTTCCGCGAGAAGGTCGAGCTCCTGACGGCGGGCCTCAACGCGATCGACGGCTTCCAGACCCTCGACCCGACGGCCACGTTCTACGTCTTCCCCAACGTCGCCCCGGTCTGCAACCGGCTCGGCATCACCAGCCACGGCCTCGCGCTCTACCTGCTGGAAGGGGCGGACGACGAGTTCGGCGTCGCCTGCCTGGGGGGCGAGTGCTTCGGCGACGCCGGCCACGGCTTCCTGCGGTTCAGCTGTGCCGAGCCGAACGACCGGCTGCAGCAGGCCCTCGACTTCCTGCCGGTCGCCATCGACCGCACCGACCGCATCGCCGCGTACCTCGACTCGCACCCCCAGTACCGGCTCGAGCAGCCCTACCCGGTGGAAGCATGAACGCCGGCGGCGAGACCGACGACGAGGCGATCTCGCGGCGGACGACGTTCGTTCGTCGCGTGCTGCTGGGCGTGCTGATCGTCTACTGGATCGCCCTCTTCATCGGGACGCACCTGCCGCCGAAGGACGTACCGGACCTCGGGCCGAACCACCTCGACAAGGTGGTCCACTTCCTCGCGTACGCGGGCCTCGCGTTCCTGTTGAGCACGTGGCTGTTCACCTGCAACTGGTCCACGGCCCGTACGGCGGCCGTCGTGCTGACGATACTCGTGACGTACGCCGTCGCCGACGAACTCCTGCAGATCGGCGTCGGCCGCACGGCCGACTTCTGGGACTGGGTGGCGGACGTGTTGGGCAGCGGTCTCGGACTCGGCGTCGCCACGGTCGGGAACGCAATCCTGCCGCTCCAACCGGACGCCGAACGCTGACGCCGGGAGTATTCGCAGTGGTGCGGCGAAGTCACGAGGAGTGAACCAGACGGGCGGCTGCTCCTTCTCCACGGCGGAGCGGGGTTGAGCGGCTGGTTGCGTGTCGAAGTGGGAAGGCCGCCAGACTGCGGCCCCCTCTCCCTAACCCTCTCCCCCAGAGGGGGCGAGGGGACCTCTGGGGCCGACTGAGATCGACACCGGAGTTCGGACGACCGCGCTGAACCCGCGCCGGTGGCGGGTGCGAGGGGTTTCGAATACGATCGGATGTTCTCAACATCCCCGCCCGTTCGCGGCGGTCCACGGGTCGCGCCTCGCGGCGGGCCCCGGCTCACTTGGCCGGCTCCCGTCACGTCGCGTCGACGACGACGATCGACATCAGGAGCAAGCATGGCCAAGCACGCCGTCTCGGACATCCGCAACGTGGCACTCGTCGGGCACGGGGCCAGCGGGAAGACCTCCCTCGCCGACTACGTGCTCTACAAGGAGGGAGTCGCCAAGCGGGCCGGCTCCGTCGAGGACGGCACCAGCCTCCTCGACGTCGACGAGGAGGAGAAGCACCACAAGCACACCCTCACCGCACACGTCTGCCACTTCGTCCACGACGGCAAACGGATCAACCTCGTCGACACGCCCGGCTACCCCGACTTCATCGGCCAGGTCATCGGCGCCCTCCGCGCCGTCGAGACGGCCGTCGTCGTCATCAACGCGGCCGCCGGCATCGAGGTCAACACGCACCGCACCTTCCAGCTCGCCGGCGAACGGGGCCTCGCCCGCATCGTCCTCGTCGACAAGGTCGACCAGGAGAACATCGAGTTCGAGCGGCTGCTGGGCTATCTGCAGGAGACCTTCGGACAGGGCTGCGTGCCACTGAACCTCCCGATCGGCATCGGCCCCGCCTTCGACGGCGTCGTCAGCACGCTGACCGTACCGAGCAAGCTCCCCTCGGGCGTTCCCACCAGTGTCGCCGACGCCAACTCCGCCCTGCTCGACGCCATCGCCGAGTCCGACGAGCAGCTCATGATGAAGTACCTCGAGGGGGAGGAGCTCTCCGCCGAGGAACTGCGGGCCGGGGCCTGCAAGGCGATCGCGGCCGGCACGCTGATCCCCATCCTGTTCGCCAGCGCGAAGACGGGTGGGGGCGTCGAGGAGTTCGCCCAGGCCCTCGCCGACTACGCCCCGCCGCCGACCGCCGTCACCCGGACCGCCTCCACGGATAGCGGCGAGGAGACGACGATCGACCCCGACCCGAGCGGCCCGCTCGTCGCCCAGGTCTTCAAGACCCGCATCGACCCGTTCGTCGCCAAGATGAGCTACGTCCGCGTCTACTCCGGCACGCTGAAGAAGGACTCGCAGGTCGAGAGCACGGGCTCCGACAAGCCGGTCAAGATCGGCCAACTGCTCGACGTGCAAGGGGGCGAGCAGGAGCAGGTGGACGAGGCCGGGCCGGGCGACATCGTCGCGCTCGTCAAGATGGAGGAACTGCACACCGGCAACACGCTCCGCAGCGGGACCGACCTCACGCTCTCGACGATCGACTTCCCGACGCCGATGGTGGGGCTCGCCGTCGAGCCGAAGAGCCGGGCGGACCAGACGAAGATCTCCGGCGCCCTGCAGAAGGTCGTCGAGGAGGACCCCACCTTCACGGTCTACCGCGACCCGCAGACCAAGGAGATGGTCATGCAGGGCATGAGCGAGCTGCACCTCAAGATCGTGCAGGAGAAGCTCGCCGACCGGGACCATGTCGAGGTCGTCACCCACCAGCCAAAGGTCCCGTACCGAGAGACGGTCAACGCGAACGGCGAGGGGAGCTACCGGCACAAGAAGCAGTCCGGCGGCAGCGGGCAGTTCGCCGAGGTTCACCTCCGGCTGTTCCCGCTCCCGCACGACATCCACCCCGAGGAGTACTTCACCCGCGACAACTTCGAGGGGCTCCGCGAGTACCACTACGACTCGGACCTGAACTTCGCCTTCCTCGACTGCGTCTCCGGCGGGTCGGTCCCCAACCAGTTCATCCCGGCCGTGGAGAAGGGCGTTCGCGAGCGGATGGAGCGGGGCGTGCTGGCCGGGTACCAGGTGCAGGACGTCGCCGTCGCGCTCTTCTTCGGGAAGGACCACCCGGTCGACTCGAACGAGACCGCCTTCAAGATGGCGGCCAGCATCTGCTTCCGGGACGTCGCCCAGTCGTGCAAGCCGACGCTGCTGGAGCCCGTCGTCGACATGCTGATCACGGTTCCGGCCGACCACATCGGCGACGTGACGAGCGACCTCAACACCCGCCGCGGCCGCATGGAGGGGATGGACGAGGCCCCCGGCGGCTTCACCATCGTCCGCGCGAAGGCCCCGCTCGCCGAGGTGATGACCTACAACCGCAGCCTCTCCAGTCTCTCCGGCGGCACCGGCTCCTTCACCATGGAGTTCAGCCACTACGACATGGTCCCGCCCAACGAACAACAGAAGATCGTCGCCGCCGCGAAGCAGGAGGCGGAGGAGGACCACTGATCGCCGCGAGGCGGACTCAGCGCCGCCTGTGATCTCTGCTAGATTCCCTTTGCGAAGCCGACGATACGCAAGTACACTTCTGGTTGTCGTTCGCCCCGAACGAGCCGCGGCCTCGCACGGACCACGGATGGTCTCCAACGAAGGGAATCGCGACATGGCACAGAACTCGTCGATCGAGTGGACCGAGGCAACCTGGAACCCGGTGACCGGCTGCACGAAGATCAGCCCCGGTTGCAAGTTCTGCTACGCCGAGAGGATGGCGAAACGCCTCAAGGCGATGGGACAGGAGCGGTACCGCGACGGCTTCCGCGTCACGTTGCAACCGGACGTCGTCGAGGCCCCCCTCCGCTGGCGGAAGCCGCGGGTCATCTTCGTCAACTCGATGAGTGACCTGTTCCACCAGAGCGTCCCGCCCGACTTCATCACGCAGTGCTTCGACGTGATGAAGCGCTGTCCGCAGCACACGTTCCGGGTGCTCACCAAGCGGGCCACACGACTCGCCCAGCTCGCCCCGGTGCTGGAGTGGCCGGACAACGTCTGGATGGGGGTCAGCGTCGAGAACGCTGACTACGTCTCGCGGATCGACGAACTTCGCACCGTCCCGGCGGCCGTCCGCTTCCTCTCCGTCGAGCCGCTGATCGGCCCAATCGAGGACCTACCGCTCGACGGCATCCACTGGGTCATCGTCGGCGGCGAGTCCGGCCCCGGTGCCCGGCCGATGGAAGAGGATTGGGTGCTGTCAATCCGCGATCAATGCCGCGCAGCCGACGTTCCCTTCTTCTTCAAGCAGTGGGGCGGCGTGAACAAGAAGCGGACGGGGCGGGAGTTGGACGGGCGGACTTGGGACGAGATGCCGCGTATTCAGCAGGAGCTAGTTTGACGGAATGGCTGACAATCTTCCCACTGTTTGGCCCGCAGATGCTCACACGATCGCGAAACACGCGATCCTTGAGTCGTACCTCAACGGGTGGATGCCAATCCTCGCTCGACAGTCACAGCGTTTCGAACGGGGTCGGGGTGGCAACCGCTGGGAAGAAGTGTTGTTCGTGGATGCGTTTGCAGGCCCTGGGGAGTACTCGGGCGGCCAACCCGGAAGTCCTGTCATCGCGCTCCGCTCGGCAGCCAATCACCTTGTGCGATTTCCGATCCCTGTTCGTTTGGTGTTCAACGAATTTCGAGTTGATCGCTACGAGCACCTCCAAGGAGTGATCGCGCGAGAGGAGTCCACACTGCTCGACACGTCGAATGTCGTGCTAGAACCTGTTCACAACGACGACAGCAATGACGTGGTCTCTTTACTGTTGGAACGCGCTGAGTCGCATGGCCGCGTGTTCGGCCCAGCACTTGTGTTTCTGGACCAGTTCGGGTTCTCGGCGGTCCCGATGGAAACCGTACGAAGAATCATGTTGCGAGGTGTTCCTGTTGCTCGATTTTCGTGGCATGAACCGCTGGATTGGTGATTCCGATAAAGCAGTGAGCTTCGAGAGAGCGTTCGGTGGCGGCGAGTGGAAAGCAGCGAGAGCCATGGAAGGGCAGCAACAGGAGTCACATCTCCTGAATGCTTACGTCGAAGCTCTTCGCGAGCGCGGCGGTGCCGACTACGTGACTTCGTTCAGCATGTTCGGCGATACCGGGCGGCTCCTCTACCGCTTGATTTTCTGCACGAACAGCATTCGCGGACTCGAAGTGATGAAGAGGGCCATGTGGAAAGTAGACAACACGGGCGAGTGTCGATTCTCAGATAAGGACGCGCCAGATCAACTGCGACTGCTGAACGCGACCTATGACCAAACGTGGCTTGCTGAAGACCTGCTTCGTGCCTTCGCTGGAGAAGAGCCAACCGTTTCCGAGATTCGTGACTACGTCCTGACTCACACGCCCTGCTACCTCTTCAAACAGGCCCTGAAGAGCTTGGAATCGGACCACGACTCGGGCGTCAGTTGCATCGAGGCACCTGACGGACGACGGCCGAACACGTACAAGGACGATGAGTTGGACTCGATTCGACTGCGGTTTTCGGCCCGTCAATTGTTCTGAGGCTCAGACAAGGCGGATTCGTCAGATCGCCTCAACAATACCGTTCAGCGTGGCACTCGGCCGCATCGCGGCGGCGACCTTCTCGTCGTCGGTCGCGTAGTAGCCGCCGACGTCGACGGGGGTGCCCTGGGCGGCGTTGAGTTCTTCGACGATCTTGGCCTCGTTCTCCTCGAGGGCCGCGGCGACCGGGGTGAAGCGTTCGGCGAGGGTGGGGTCGTCGGTCTGGTCGGCGAGGGCGCGGGCCCAGTACAGGGCGAGGTAGAAGTGGCTGCCGCGGTTGTCGAGCTCGTTGACCGTGCGGGACGGCGACTTGTTCTCCAGCAGGTACTTGGTGGTCGCCTCGTCGAGCGTGGTCGCCAGCACGCGGGCGGCCGGGTTGTCGTGGGTGTCGGCGAGGTGCTCGAGTGACGGGGCGAGGGCGAGGAACTCGCCGAGCGAGTCCCAGCGGAGGTGCCCCTCGGCGAGGAACTGCTGGACGTGCTTGGGGGCCGAGCCGCCGGCCCCGGTCTCGAACAGGCCGCCGCCGTTCATCAGCGGGACGATGCTGAGCATCTTCGCGCTGGTGCCGACCTCGAGGATCGGGAAGAGGTCCGTCAGGTAGTCGCGGAGAACGTTCCCGGTGACGGATATGGTGTCCGCCCCCTTGCGGATGCGGTCGAGCGAGAACCGGCAGGCCTCGAGCGGGGCGAGGAAGTGAATCTCGACGCCGTCGGTGTCCATCTCGTCGAGTTGGGCCTTCGCCTTCGTAGTGAGGGCGGCGTCGTGCGGGCGGGTCGGGTCGAGCCAGAAGACGGCCGGGCTGCCGGTCGCCTTCGCCCGCGTGACGGCCAGCTTGACCCAGTCACGGATCGGGGCGTCCTTCGTCTGGCACATCCGCCACAGGTCGCCCGGCTGCACGTCGTGCTGCAGCAGCACGTTGCCGGCCTCGTCGACGACGCGGACCTGCCCGGCCGACTCGATCTCGAAGGTCTTGTCGTGAGAGCCGTACTCCTCGGCCTTCTTCGCCATCAGGCCGACGTTGGGGACGCTGCCCATGGTGGTCGGGTCGAGCGCGCCGTGCTCCTTGCAGTCGTCGAAGACGGCCTGGTAGACGGCGGCGTAGCTGCTGTCCGGGATGACGGCCTTCGTCTCCTGCAACTCGCCCGCCTCGTTCCACATGCAGCCGGAGGTGCGGAGCATGGCCGGCATGCTGGCGTCGATGATGACGTCGCTGGGGACGTGCAGGTTGGTGATCCCCTCGTCGGAGTTCACCATCGCGAGGTCGGGCCCGTTCTCGTAGCAGGCGGCGACGTCGGCTTCGATCGCGGCCCGCTGGTCGTCCGGCAGGCCGGCGAGGTCGGAGAGCAGGTCGGCGAGGCCGTTGTTGGGGTTCACGCCGGCGGCGGCGAGGGCGTCGGCGTGCTTTTCGAAGACCGGGGCGAAGTAGGCCCTGACGGCGTGGCCGAAGACGATCGGGTCGGAGACCTTCATCATCGTGGCCTTCATGTGCAGGCTGAACAGGACGCCCTGCGACTTCGCGTCCTCGACCTGCTGCTTCAGGAACTCGTCGAGGGCGGCCTTCCGCATGACGGCCGCGTCGATCACCTCGGCTGCCTCGAGCGCGACGGGCGAGCGGAGCGGCGTGACGGTGCCGTCCTCGGCGACGTGCTCGATGGTGACGTTGCCGGCCTGCTCGACGACGACCGTCTTCTCTGTGTGGCGGAAGTCGCCGTCGGACATGGTGGCGACGTGCGACTTCGTGTCGCTCGTCCAAGCACCCATCGAGTGCGGGTTGGCGCGGGCGTACGCCTTCACGGCGGCCGGGGCACGGCGGTCGGAGTTGCCCTCACGCAGGACCGGGTTGACGGCGCTCCCCTTCACCTTGTCGTACCGGGCCCGAGTCTCCTTCTCGGCGTCGGTCTGCGGGTCGGAGGGGTAGTCCGGCAGGGCGTACCCCTTTTCCTGCAATTCCTTGACGGCCGCTTCGAGCTGCGGAACGGACGCACTGATGTTCGGCAGCTTGACGATGTTCGCCTCGGGCGTGAGGGCCATCTTGCCGAGTTCGGCCAGGGCGTCGGGAACCCGTTGGTCCTCGGGGAGTCGGTCCGAGAAGACGGCCAGAATACGGCCGGCGAGCGAGATGTCACGCAGGTCGAAGTCGATCCCGGCCGGTGCCGCGAAGGCCCTGAGGACGGGCAGCAGGGACTGCGTCGCGAGGGCGGGAGCCTCGTCGGTCTTCGTGTAGACGATGGAGGGGCGTGTCATGGGTGCTTCAGGTCGTCGCTGCGTGAACTTGTACTTCGGAGCCGCAGGATAACAGGGGCGTTCTGAGGATTCAGGGGTCAGGAGGCAGGAGTCGGCGGCGACTGGTGTTCGGTGTTCGGGGCGGATTCCTGACTCCTGCCCCCTGACTCCTGACTCCCGTCCCCCCACGCGCTAGAATCCCCCGAAGACCGAGACCTCCCCGCACCACCCCGGAGCCGCCCGTGGCCGAGAAGCGTGACTTCGACGAGTTCCTCGAGAAGTTCAAGTCGCATCACGACGTGATGCTGGACGAACTGCACAAGGTCGTCATCGGGCAGGACGAGGTGATCGACCAGTTGCTGGCGGCCATCTTCACCGGCGGGCACTGCCTGCTCGTCGGCGTGCCGGGGCTGGCGAAGACGCTGCTCGTCAGCACGCTGGCGCGAATCCTCGACTGCGAGTTCAAGCGGATCCAGTTCACGCCGGACCTGATGCCCTCGGACATCACCGGGACGAACGTGTTGGACGAGAACGAGGAGTCGGGTCGCCGGGAGTTCCGGTTCGTGCAGGGGCCGGTCTTCACGAACGTGCTGCTGGCGGACGAGATCAACCGGACGCCGCCGAAGACGCAGGCGGCATTACTGCAGGCGATGCAGGAACGCGAGGTGTCGGTCGGGCAGACGACGTACGACCTGCCGGACCCGTTCTTCTGCATCGCCACGCAGAACCCGATCGAGCAGGAGGGGACGTACCCGCTGCCGGAGGCCCAGCTCGACCGGTTCATGTTCAACGTGAAGGTCGACTACCCGAGCCTCGAGGAGGAGGAGCAGATCCTTGAGGCGACGACGAAGGGGGAACGGCAGGAGGTGCGGAAGGTGCTCTCGGCGAAGGCGATCCTGTTCCTGCAGAAGCAGGTGCGGATGATCGAGGCGACGCCGTTGACGGTGAACTACGTGGCCCGGCTCGTGCGGGCGACGCGGCCGTCCGACCCGTCGGCCCCGGACCTCGTGAAGACGATGGTCGACTGGGGAGCCGGTCCGCGGGCGGGGCAGTACCTCATCGCCGGTGGGAAGGCGGCCGCCGCGATGGACGGCCGCCCGTCGGTCACGCTGGCCGACATCCGCAAGGTCGCCGTCCCCGTCCTGCGGCACCGCGTGTCGTGCAACTTCCAGGCCCAGGCCGAGGGGATCAGCACCGAGGACGTCATCCGCCGCCTGGTGGAGACGGTGCCGGAGCCGAAGATCGAGAAGTACGAGTGACGAGTGGCGAGTTGCGGGTGACGGGTGACGAGTCGGGAGGCGGCGTTGAGTCGGACTTTCGAGGATCTCATCGTTTGGCAGAAGTCGATGGACTTCGTGGCGGCGGTCTACACTCTCACGGCTCGTTTTCCGGCAGACGAGCGGTTCGGCCTCGTCCAGCAACTTCGTCGCGCGGCGGTCTCCATTCCGTCAAACATTGCCGAGGGGCAGTGGCGTTCGACCGACTCCGACTTCGTTCGGTTCCTCGTCATGGCTCGCGGCTCGGTCAATGAAGTGCGAACCCAGTTGCTCATTTCCCTCCGACTCGGCTTCTGCGGCGAGAAGGAAGGCAGCACCATGCTCGCACAACTCGACGTGATCAAACGCATGCTCAGCGGCCTTGTCACCGCCAAGTCCCCCTCTCGTCACTCGTAACTCGCAACTCGTCACTCCCCACCATGGCCAACACCGCCGAGTCCTATCTGAAGCCCGAGGTCATCCAGACCGTTGCCCGGCTCGACTTGCGGGCGCGGTTCATCGTGGAGGGGTTCCTGTCCGGGCTGCACGCGTCGCCGTTCCACGGGTTCTCGGTCGAGTTCAGCGAGCACCGGCGGTACACGCAGGGAGACGACCCGAAGGACATCGACTGGCTCGTCTACGCGAAGACCGACCGCTTCTACGTCAAGAAGTACCAGGCCGAGACGAACATCACGGGCTACCTGCTGATGGACCTCTCGGAGAGCATGGCCTACACGTACCGGCAGCAGCTGACGAAGTTCGACTACTGCATCTGCCTGGCGGCCGCGCTCGCCTACATGATGATCCACCAGCAGGACCCGGTCGGGCTGATGACCTTCGGCGACAAGCTGGAGAGCAGCCTGCCCGCGCGGAGCAAGCGGACGCAGCTGGGCAACATGCTGGCCATGCTGGCGAAGGCGAAGCCGGTCGGTGCGACGGACGTGGCCGGCAACCTGAAGCGGATCGCCGCGATGATCCGCCACAAGGGGCTGCTGATGCTGTTCTCGGACCTCCTCGCCGACCCGGAGCCGATCATCGAGAGCCTGCACCTGCTGCGGCACGCCGGGCACGACGTGATCCTGTTCCACGTCCTCGACGAGGCGGAGGTCCGGTTCCCGTTCGAGGGGATGGTGGACCTGAAGGACCCGGAGAGCGGCGAGTCGATGGTGGTCGACGCGGACGGCATGCGGTCCGACTACGTCGAAACGCTGGAGGCGCTCCGCGACCAGTACAAGACCGCCTGCCTACGCGTCGGAGCGGACTACGTCCCGCTCGACACGAGCATGCCGTTCGACAAGGCCCTCGTCGAGTACCTGTCGCAGCGACAGGCCCGGTTCTGACTCGCCGTCGTCTACGGCAGCTGCGAGGCCTCGCCGCCGCCACGAGTGGAGGCTTCTCGCCAGATGACGAGGTTGACGTTCTCGCTGACGGAGCGGACCGACCCGTCCATCATGCACGCGTTGACGATCCCCGTGTGCCAGCTGCGTGACGTGACTGCGGCGTAGGTCGTCCCCGTGCAGCTGGTCTTCGCCTCACGGCAGTTCGTGAAGTCGACGTCGTACGTCGCGCCGCCGTCGACGTGGGGGACGGTCGTGTTGGGCGTGAACGTCGTGGTGAACCCCGTCTGGTGGACTCGTCCGTCCACCCACTCCGTGTGGCCGGTCTCCGACTTGAAGGTGCCGCCGTAGCCGGAGACGTCCCCTGTCCCGGGGAGCGCCGCGCCGGCGCCGTCGCCGTCACGAAGGTACGGCGTGAACGCCTTCACCTCGGCGAAGGCGAGGGTGTTGCTGAGTCCGTCGGTGAAGTCGGCGTCGCTGTAGTCGGAGTTCGGGGCGAACGCTCCGTTGCCCTGTGCCTTGCTCGCGTTGTCGAAGACGTTCCACGTCCCGGCGTTGTACCCGTAGCAGAGCGGGTAGTAGTCGGTCCCCCGCGGCCGGTCGTTCGGATCGCTGGGGCACATGTACAAGGCGATTCGCAGCGTCGCCGGGGCCACGCCGGACTGGTACTCCTGGCTGAAGTTGATGTCGTCGTACACGTTCCCCTGCTCGACGAACGGCAGGATCCGGGCCTGGATCGACCACTGGCCTCCGGCCTGGAATCCCCCCGCTCCGTCGTCCTCGACGGCGAACGCGAGCGGGAAGACGGAGTGCTGGTCGAGGTAGTTGTGGAGGGCGATGCCGATCTGCTTCAGGTTGCTCTTGCAGCTCGTCCGGCGTGCGGCCTCCCGGGCCTGCTGCACGGCCGGTAGCAGCAGGGCGATGAGAATGGCGATGATCGCGATCACGACCAGAAGTTCGATCAGTGTGAACGCATTACGACGTGTGCTCATGGGGGGCTGCCTGTGGTTGCTGGGGCTGAGACCGGACCCAGTCGATGCTGAGACTCAATCTCGACAGGGGCGAGACCGTAACCCTGTCGATGCCCCCAAGTCAATGCCCTGGGCCACGACCCCTCTTCGCACGCTGGTGGACGACGAGCACGGCCGGTGAGCCAGAGGGGCCGGGTTCGTACTGGCGAACGGACGTGCGAACGCCGTTCAGGCCGGGTCGAGCATGAGCTCGACGCCGGGGGTGGACTTGAGGACGTGTTCCAACCGCGCGAGGCAGTTCCGCGTGTGCAGCGGGACGAGCAGGATGCGGCCGGGCGGACGGGTCGGTTGTAGTTCGACGGCATCTCCCAGTTGGTCGGGCAGCAGCCCGGTCAGGTGGCGGGCGGCATCGGCGTGCTCGAGTCGCACCTTGCAACTCGCCCCCACCGGACGCAGCCAGACACGAATGGGCGCCTCGGTCGTGGGCGCAACGGCAGACGGTTCGGCAACGGGATTCATCGACCTTCCTTGCCAAGCGAGGGAGAGGGAGAGGAGGCCTGGCTGGCGGCGGGCTGGCTGGGCGGGGAGTGGCGAGGCACCATCTCGGCAGGGCCTCAAGCTACCCACGAAACGGGTCGTTTCAACCGTCCAGTTCGGGGCCAACCCGAAATTCGCCAAGTCTTCAAGGACTCAGCGGCCGTCGAGGGCCTTCGTCATGCACTCGCTCATCTTCTGCTCGAGCCGAAGATCACGGCCGATCGGGATCCAGCCGGACGGGCGGGACTGGCCGACGACGAGATTCAGGTCCCGCTGCAACGGCCGGTCGTGCTGGAACGTGGCTCCGCCGATGGAGGTGGCCGCCACGCCGTCGAGGTCCTCGATCTCCTTGAACGCCTCGACGCTGACGAGGTGCCCGCCGTCCGCCGGGATCACCCGGACGAAGACGCGGCGGCGAATCGGCTGGAACGTGCTCTCCAGCCGTTCGTACAGCCCGACCGACTCCGGATGCCACGGTTCGAGGACGTTGGAGCCGGTCTTGTACCGCGTCTCGATGACGCCGTCGATTCGGCTCTCCCGCTCGATCTCGAAGCGGAACCGGTGCACCACGTCGACCGCCCGCTCCCACACGGCGTCGTGGCTGCCGCTCGGCACGAAGACCGGGTTGTTCGCCCGCATGACCGGCGCACGCGACCACATCGCACATCCCGGCAGGGCGGCTAGCAGCAGTACGAGGATCGTCGAGCGAAGGGTGGACACGGAACGTGCCGAGTGGGGCGACGGACGGGGCGCGTAGTGTGCCCGCGGGCCCGTTTCGCGGCAAGGCCAGATTCGCCGTCGGCTCAGGCCGTTCGGAGCGACCCGGCGGCGGACTCGCCGTCGCAGGCGAGGCGAACACGTCGCTCGTACTCGCGGACGGAGGCCTGGAACCGCTTCCCCCGGTCGACGTAGTCACGGAACCAGTCGAAGCTCCCGCAGCCGGGGGAGAGCAGCACGACGTCGCCGGGGGCCGAGTGCTCGACGGCCCACGACCACGCGTGCTCCCACGACCGCGAGACCTTCAACGGCACGGCGCGGCCTCGCGAGGGATCCCGCAGCAGGCTGGCGAGCCGCGGGCCGGTCTGTCCCATCAACGCGACCGCCTTCGCCCCGGTGCGAATCGCCTCGGCGAGCGGGGCCAGGTCGACGCCCTTGTCGTAACCGCCGGCCAACAGGACGACGTTGCCGTCGAAGCAGTCGAGAGCCGCCCGGACCGACTCCGGGGTGGTGGCGTTCGAGTCGTCGAAGAACCGCCGCCCGGCCACTTCGCCGACCGGTTGAATGCGGTGCGGCAGCGGGCGGAACGCCTGCAGGGCCTCCCCGATCGCCTCCGCGTCGACGCCCACCCTCGTCGCGACCGCGGCGGCCGCGAGCGCGTTCCGGCGGACGTGTTGGCCGGGAGTCGTCAAGGACTCGTCGACCGGGAGTTCGGTCACGCGGCCGGAGTCGCTGACGAAGCACGAGCCGTCCTCGCGGACGAAGGCACCGTCGAGCCCGTCGCCGGCGTCCTCCGCGGAGCCGAACACGAGCCGCCGTCCACGGGTCGGCCAGTGCGCGACGTCGATGTCGTCGCGGTTCAGCACGGCCACGTCCTCGGCGGTCTGCCAGCGGAGCAGACCCTGTTTCGCCCGGCGGTAGTCCTCGAGCGTGCCGTGCCAGTCGAGGTGGTTCGGCTGGAAGTTGGTGACGACGGCGATCTCGGGCGAGAACCGTTCGCGGTCGAGGTGTTCGAGCTGAAAGCTGCTGAGTTCCAAGACGGTCCAGTCGTCGGGGCCGATCTCGTCGAGTCGGTCGAGCAGGCTGCCGCCGATGTTGCCGCCGAGCCGTGCCGCGTGGCCGCCGGCGTTCAGCATGGCGTGCGTCATCGTGGCGGTGGTCGACTTGCCGTTCGTCCCGGTGATCCCGACGAGGTGGCCTCGCTGGTGACGGACGAAGAGGGCGACCTCGGTCGTCGTCGGCACGCCGGAGGAGCGGGCCACGCGGACGAACTCGTTCCGCGGTCGAACGGCCGGGTTCACCACGACGAGGTCGACGTCGCGAAAGTCCCGTTCGTCGTGGCCGCCGAGGCGAAACCGGTCCACCGGAACGTCGTCGAGTGCGGCCAGCGAGTCGGCGAGCTCGACCTCGGTGCGGAGGTCGGTGACCGTCAGACGGGCCCCGCGGTCGGCGAGAAAGCGACAGACGCCCAGACCGCCGCCGAAGTGACCCAACCCCAACACGGTCACTCGCTTGCCACGGTAGTCGGCGGTCGGTCGTGCCACGTCGCGTTCGGGGCGTGTTCGGGGATCGGCCTTCGGTGTTCCGAGCACTGAACAACGAAACCAAGGATCGTTCGGGATCCTCGAACCTAGCAGTTCTCGCGAACGGCGCGAACCGGGATCGCCCGTGGTGGTTTCGCCCGGTCGGTGCCTGCGGTAGCCTGACCGACGTATCGGGAGCCGTACATGCCTGTTTCTCCACTTCTGGCCACCGGGTGGCTCGGTCTGCACTGGGCCGACTGGGGCGTTCTCGCCTTGTACTTCGTGGTGGTGCTGGCCGTCGGCATCTGGTCGAGCGGGAAGGTCCACGACATCACGGACTTCTTCATGGGAGGCCGCCGGTTCGGCAAGGTCTTCATGATGTTCTTCGCCTTCGGCTCGGGCACGAGCAGCGAGCAGGCGATCTCCGTGGTGGCCGGGACCTGGCGGGTCGGGCTGGCCGGCATCTGGTGGCAGTTCCTGTGGCTGTTCGCCACGCCGTTCTACTGGATCGTCGCCCCCGTGATGCGACGCATGCGGGCCCTGACGACGGCCGACTTCTTCGAGGCTCGCTACGACAAGAGCACCGCGGCCCTGTACTCCGTGTACGGCATCGTGATGGCGGTCGTGTTCATCGCCGGCGGACTCTACAGCAGCGGCAAGATGGTCAACGCCCTGACCGGCGGCGAGTTGGATCTCGTCGCCCAGCAGCTGAACTGGAGCGTTCCCTCGGTGCAGTGGAGTGCGGAGGCCGGCTCGTTCGCGGTGACGTCCCGCCCGGTCGTCGGGTACGAGTTCGCCATCCTCGCGATGACGGTGCTGTTCGTCTCGTACGGCCTCGCCGGGGGGCTCGGGGCGGCGGTCGTCACGGACTTCATCCAGGGCGTGCTGACGATCACGTTCTCGTTCCTGCTGCTGCCGTTCGTCTTCCAGCAGATCGGCGGGTTCGGCGGGTTGAACGCGGCCGGCGACGTGAAGCCCGGCATGCTCGACCTGTTCGCCAGCGGCGAGGCGATGGCCGCGGCAGCGGAACGGCTGAACAAGGAGCCGATCACCGTCTTCTACGTGGTGATGCTGTCGCTGACCGCGCTCGCCGGCATCGTCGTGCAGCCGCACATCATGGGGGTCTGCGGGGCCGGCAAGACCGAGTTCGAGGGCCGCTTCGGCTTCACGGTCGGCAACTTCCTCAAGCGGTTCTGCACCATCGCGTGGACGTTCACCGGGCTCGCGTGCATCGTCTGGTACCTCGGGGCGGACAGCCCGCTCGTCACGTCGCCCGACCCCGCCGACCAGCAGCTGCACGCCGACCTGCAGGCGACGCTGGGCAACCTGGAGAACCTGCCGCAGGAGGAACGCGACCGGATCGCTTCGGTGGACAACGCCTTCGCGGACGAGCTCTTCGGGCGGGCCGCGTACGAGATCCTGCCGACGATCCTGCCCGGCCTGGTCGGCCTGCTGCTCGCCTCGCTGCTGGCCGCCGTGATGAGCACCAGCGACGCCCAGATGGTCGTCGGCAGCGGCCTGTTCACGGAGAACTTGTACAAGCGGTTCCTCGTGAAGGACGCGTCCGACGCCCACTACCTGTGGGTCGGCCGGGTGGCGGCCCTCGGCATCGTGCTGCTTGCGCTGATCCTGCAGAGCACGTTCACCGACGTGATCCACGCGCTCAAGGTCATCATCAAGACGCCCGCCGCCATCGGCATCAGCCTGTGGTTCGGCATCGCGTGGCGACGCTGGACGACGGCGGCCGTCTGGACGAGCACGCTTGCCGCGGCCGGCACGTGGGCCCTCGTCGCCTACCGGCCGGACGCTCTTTCGTTCTCGTTCAACGAGTTCATGTTCAAGTCGAACGGCAGCATGTCGGACGCGTGGCAGATGTTCGCCTACGTCTCGGCCGGCGTGCTCGTCGGGATGGTGACGAGTCTCCTCACGCCCCGCGGGGACGAGGAGAAGCTCGACCGGTTCTACCGCGTGCTGCACACCCCGGTGCAGGCGGACGAGGTGGTCCCGGCCCCCTGCACGCTCCCCGAGAACGCCGGCCCGCCGGAGCCGAAGATGTTCCCCGGTTCGAAGGACTGGGAACTCCCGAAACCGACGAGACTCGACGTGGTCGGCTTCGTCGCCGCATGGGTTCTCGTCGGCCTGATCATCGTGTTCGTGCGGTGGCTGGCCGGCGTGAGTTGAGCGATCGGCCGTCAGCGGTCAGCATTCAGTCTCCGGCTTTCCGCTCTCGGCTCTCCGCTGTGACCCAACCTTCGTATCGTGGCCGCAACCGTGCGGCCTGGAACCGGCTCGTCGCGTCCGGCAGCAACTTCGCGAAGGTCGCCTCCGACGACGAGTGCGCCCGGCCGCTGGAGGTGCTGGACGGGCGGGGCTGGCTGCCGAAGAGCGTGCACGGGCTGAAGGTGCTCTGCCTCGCGGCGGGCGGGGGGTGGCAGTCGATCCTGTACGCCGCTGCCGGGGCGAAGGTGACGGTCGTCGACCTCAGCCCGGGCATGCTCGCGCTCGACGTCCGCGAGGCGGAGCGACGCGGGTACGACGTGGAGGTCGTCGAGGCGTCGATGGACCAACTCGACGTGCTGGGCGACGCGGTCTTCGACGTCGTACACCAGCCGGTGAGCACCTGCTACGTGCCGGACGTTCTGGCCGTCTACCGCGAGGTCGCCCGGGTGCTGAAGCCGGGCGGCGTGTACGTGAGCCAGCACAAGCAGCCGACGAGCCTGCAGGTCACGCACCGCGACCAACGGGACCGGTACGTCGTCGGCCTGGAGTACTACCGGGACGGTCCGCTGCCCGACGTGCCGGACCGGTCGTACCGCGAGGACCGGACCGTCGAGTACCTGCACCGCTGGGAGGAACTCGTCGGCGGCCTCTGCGAGGCGGGCTTCGTGATCGAGGCGCTCAGCGAGCCGTACCGCGGCGACCCGAACGCCTCGCCCGGGGACTTTCACCACCGGGGCCTGTACGTTCCGCCGTACCTGCGGATGAAGGCCCGCCGCACGAGGGCCGCCCCGTCGACGGCCGCCGAGCCCCCGGCACTGTGGACGCCCTGAGCCCGCCCCGACAATCCGCAGAATCGTCAAACTTCGCCCAGTTCGAACTCACCCGCGGGCCTCGGACGGTCGATGACCCTCTTCGTCCACGTCCGGTCTCCGGCGTGGACCGCGCCGGACGGCCGCACTCGTATTGACGCGTTCGCCCGACTCTGGCAAAGTCCCGCCCCTGTCCGAGAATCCTCACCTCTCCACACGGCCGTTCCGCCCACGAAGGGCACCCGAACGGCTCACTTCGGCTTCGCAAAGGAGTGCCTCGCCGTGAAGAAAGCCATCCTCTCGACGTCCCTCGTCGCGCTCGTGGCGGGCCTCGGCCTGTTCGCCAGCACCTCCCGTGGCCAGTCCGGCGCCCCGGCGGCCGCTCCGGTCCCGCACAAGGTCGGCCTGATCGACATGGCGGAGGTCTTCAAGAACTACGAGAAGTTCAAGGTGAAGACCGAGTCGCTGAAGGCCGAGGTCGAGTCGACCACGCAGCGTATGAAGGCGCTGACCGAGAAGACCAAGGAACTTCAGGCGAGCCTGAAGGAATACAAGCCGGGCACCACGCAGCGGGAGCAGCTCGAGACCGACATCCTCAACAACAACGCCCAGCTCCAGGTGCTCCGCACGAAGACGCAGGTCGAACTGGCCCGTAAGGAAGCGGCCATCTACCGCGAGATCTACGAGGAAGTCCAGGACGCCGTCTCCAAGTACGCGAGCTACTACAAGTACACGCTGGTGCTCCGCTACAGCAGCGAGGACCTCGGCGAGGACGGCCAGCCGCCGCAGGTCGTCATCCAGAAGCTGAACCAGCTCGTCGTCTACAACCGCGAGGAAGACGACATCACCACGCCGATCGTCAACTACCTCAACAAGAAGTTCCGTCCGACCCCGCCGCGCGGCAACTGACCGCCGCGAGGTCGAGGGTTCGCGTCACCGGCGGCCGCTCGCCGGTGACGCACGTTCGCAGAGGGCGAGGCGAACTTCGATGGGCAGTCGAGCAGAACGAACGATCGAACAGGCCGTGGAGCTGCAGGGCGTTGCCCTGTTCTCCGCGGCCGACGTCGTCCTGCGGTTCCTCCCCGCGCCGCCCGGTCACGGCCGGGCGTTCCGGCGGACCGACCTGCCCGGCTCCGAGGCGATCCCCGCCACAATCGCGTACGCCGTCGACCGGCACCGCCGTACGGCCGTCGCGAACGGCGACGCCGTCGTCGAGATGACCGAGCACGTGCTCGCCGCCCTCGCCGGGCTCGAGATCGACAACTGCCTCGTCGAGATCGACGGACCCGAGTGTCCGGGCTTCGACGGGTCGGCCAGGTCGATCGTCGAAGCACTCGAGCAGGCCGGCATCGTCAAACAGCCGCAGAGCCGCACGACGTTCGCCGTCGTGGAGCCGGTCGTCGTCACCTCGCCCGACGGGACGGCCGACGTGCTCGCCGAGCCGTCGGACGTCTTCGAGATCGTCTACGAACTGGACTACGGGCCCGGGCCGATCCCGCGGCAGTCGCTGTCGGTCGAGGTCACGCCCGAGTCGTTCGCGACGAGTCTCGCGGCCGCGAGGACGTTCGTGCTCGAGCAAGAGATCGCGTTCCTCCGCTCGCAGGGCTACGGGGCTCGAACCACCGCGGCCGACCTGCTCGTCTTCGGCGAGGACGGCCGTCCGGTCGACAACGAACTTCGCTGGCGGGACGAGTGCGTCCGCCACAAACTGCTCGACTGCGTCGGCGACTTCGCCCTGCTGGGGGCGGACGTGCAGGGCCGATTCGTCGCCCGCCGCTCGGGTCACCAACTCAACCGCGACCTCGTCCGGGCCATGGTCGGGCGGGTCGGCAACTCCCATTGTCGAGGCGTGCTCCGCGAAGCGGCCTGAGCCGTCGCGAGTCCCGCCCGTCGAAGGACCGAACATGCCCACCTTCATCTCGCGATTCGCCGACGTCGACCGCCGGGCCGAGATCGGCCGCGACGTCGAGATCGGACCGTTCTGCCGCGTCGGACCCGAGGTCCGCCTCGGCAACGGCTGCCGGCTCGAGAGCCACGTCGCCCTGATCGGCGACACGACGATCGGCGAGCGGAACGTCTTCCACCCCGGCACGGTCATCGGCGGCGACCCGCAGGACAAGAGCTTCGTCCCCGGCGGCACCAGCCTCGAGATCGGCGACGCCAACGTCTTCCGCGAGGGGGTCACCGTCAACGTCGGGGCCCAGAAGGAGGACCACGTCACCCGCATCGGCAACCGCAACCTGCTGATGTCGAACTGCCACGTCGCCCACAACTGCCACGTCTACGACGACACCATCCTCGTCAACGGCGTCCTCCTCGGCGGACACGTCCACGTGCACGACGGGGCGATCATCTCCGGCAACTCGGTCGTCCACCACTTCTCGTCGCTCGGCACGTTGTCGTTCGTCAGCGGCGGCTGCCGCGTCCCGCACGACATCCCCCCGTTCATGCTGGCGGCCGGCAGCGACAACCCCTCCATCCGGACGATCAACGTCGTCGGCATGCGTCGCCGCGGCGTTCCGAACGAGACGATCTCGCTCGTCAAACGAGCACACCGACTGCTGTACCGGGACTGCAAGCCGCTCGACGTCGTCCGGGAACTCCTGCTCGCGGAGATCGACGGCGACGTGCCGCCCGAGCTGACGACCCTTCTCGACTTCCTGGAACGCCAGCGGGAGGGCTCGCAGGGCCGCGCCCGCGAGGCCGTTCGCAACCAGCCGCAGCCCGCCGCCTCGCCGGAGGAGACGGAGCCGCCTCAGCGGAGAGCCGCATGACCACCCGCATCGCCGTCGTCGGCGTGGGCGCCCTCGGACGTCACCACGCCCGCATCCTCAACGGTCTGCCCGACGTGGAGCTCGTCGCCGTCGCCGATCCACACGAGGAGAACGGCCGCCGCGTCGCCGAGCAGCAGGGTACCGAGTGGGTCGCCGACTTCGCCGACCTGCCGGAGGACCTCGACGGCGTCTCGATCGCCGTCCCGACCACCTACCACCTCGCCGTCGCCTCGGTGTTCCTCGGCCGCGGCGTGCCGGTGATGGTCGAGAAGCCGATCGCGCTCAACGTCGCCGAGGCCGAGCGGCTCGTCCGACTGGCCGACGAGACCGGCACGTTGCTGCAGGTCGGCCACGTCGAACGGTTCAACCCGGCGACCGCGGCGATGAAGCAGGCGGTCGGCGAGGCGAAGTACGTGCGGGCCGAGCGGCTCGCCCCGTACTCGTTCCGGTCGACCGACATCGGCGTCACCCACGACCTGATGATCCACGACGTCGACCTCGTGCTCGACCTCGTCGGCTACTCGCCCGTCTGCCGTGTCGAGGCGTTCGGCGTCTCGGTCTTCGGCCGCAGCGACGACGTGGTGCAGGCCCGCATCGAGTTCGAGAACGGCTGCATCGCCGACGTGACGAGCAGCCGCTGCCACCCGTCCGCCAAGCGGGCCATGCAGATTTGGTCGACGACGGGCGTCGTGAACGTCGACTTCACGACCCGCGAGGTGGTCCGCCACTCGCCGTCGGCCCAGCTGGTCCACGGCCCCAGTCCGCTCGACCTCGCCGCGAAGCCGGGAGCCGACGTCGCCTCGCTGAAGGATCGGATCATCGGCGAGTTCATCGAGGTCCACGAGACGACCGCCGAGCCGGCGGACGCGTTGACGGCCGAACTCGGTGAGTTCGTGCACTGCATCCGGACCGGAGCCGAGCCGACCGTCGACGGGCGACGCGCCCTCGCGGCGATGCGTGTCGTCGAGGCGGTGCAGGCCTCCGTCGAGAACCACGCGTGGAACGGCCGAGCCGACGGCCCGGTCGGCCCGCACGCCGTGTTCACGGATCTGCTGCGAGCCGCCGGCTGATCACCCGACGAGCCGCTTCTGGACGCCGAGCGTCAGGAAGACCGCGAAGAAGGCGACCGCCAGGCCGAGCAACACGATCGTGACGACGGAGTTGCGGTTCCGCTCGCCGACCCACTCCCGCCGACCGTTGAGCACCAGCAGGAAGACCGCGAGCAGCGGGATGACGAGCGCCCCCCAGATGGCGTTCCACTTCTGGACGAACTTGAAGTCCACGAACAGCCCGACGGCCGGGACGGTCCCCATCGCGACCAGGTAGCCGCGGTACGTCCAGGACCTCGTGTCGACCGGCGGGGCGTTCGGGTTGCCCGAGGCGATCCGCCAGTAGTCGGCGAAGAAGTACGGCGTGCACTGCCAGACGCCGAACAGGCTGCTGAAGACGGCGCACCACGCTCCGATCAGGAAGGCCCACTCGGCGACCGGGGCGAACGTGCCGAGTGCGGGGCTCCGGCCGATGTGCTCCGCGATGTCGAGCACGAGGGCCGCCCCCTTCGCCGAACTGTCCGGCTTGGAGGTCGCCCCGACGACGACCATGCCCATGCCGAACAGGGCCGTCATGCCGTAGCCCGTGGCGAGATCCCAACGACAGGCCGGGAGTTCGTCGATGCCGTCCCGCTGCTCCTCGCGGATCCAGTAGCCGTAGGAGATGATCGTCAGCGTTCCGCCCACGCCGCCCAGCAGGGCGACGGTCCACTCGATGCCCCCGCCGTTCCACTTCGGAATCGACGGCACGAACAGACCGGTGAGAATCTCGCCCCAGGCCGGGCCGATGGCGACCGCGGTCGAGATCACCGTGACGAACATGACGGCGATGCAGACGCTCATCACCTTCTCGAACAGCTTGTAGCCGCCGAGGAAGACGAGCCCGACGGCGACGAGGCTGTGCAGCAGGCCGTAGAGCTGCTTGTCGGCGACGGCGTCCCCAACCGGGACGAGGGCGTGGGCCGCCACGCCGCAGGCACTCATCAACGCGGCCGCCACGCCGAACGTCCAGACGAGCAGGTACACGAGGAACCCGTGGCGGACGACCGGCCCGAGCTTCGTGCACGCGCCCTCGAGGATCGTCGTCCGCGTGGCGAGTTGCCACCGCGTGAGGCCTTCACTGAGGACGTACTTGACCCCCGCCCCGACGACGACGGCCCACAGGATGGCCGTTCCCAGTTCCCGCCCGGTGAACGCCCCGGTCGCGAGGTCGCCCGCCCCGACCCCCGTCGCCGCCACCAGCAGCCCCGGCCCGACCAAGGCCAGCAGATTGCGACGACGTGGCTCGGACACGGGGAGTTCTCGTGGAGGTGGACGCTGATGGGAGACGGTAGCCGTTGAGTGGGGAACGCGGCAATCGGGTCGGGGGCGAGAACTGGGGGCTGGGGGTTCGGAACTGGGGACTTGGCAGGCGTTTTCGGTTTTCGGTTTTCGGTGTTCGGTTGGTTGGGGAAGGACCACGCCCCCGCGCAGCGAGCGGGTAGGGAAACCGCGAGCGGAGCGGCCTCGTGAGCGGAGCCGTGTTCGGCCGTCAGGAAGACGGCGGAACACGAGCGAAGCGAACCAACAAAAGGAAACCGGGCCACGAGGATGCGGGGATCCTCGTGGCCCGGTCAAGGGAGGGGAAGCAAATAGGTGGGATGTTGGCCGCTCTCCAACGGCCGGAAGGGTCGTACGAGGGGTCTCTCAGGTCCCTCGCACACGAGTGATTTCGGTCCCAAAAGACGACCGTGGCTCACTCGGGCCTCTCTCACTCTCCGGGGAAGTAGAAAAGCAACCGGGGTGCCAAACGGGTCGCGGGAATCGCGAGAATCTTCGGTGAGCGGCCGTAAGTGTCGGCACCGCGGGGCGATGCGACCGCCGGTGTGCCGTCACGGAAATCGTGGTTCGTTCGCTTCGACCCCGAATCTTGCAGCCCTTACAAGAGGGACAAGCCCCGGAGTTACAAGCCGACGCGCGCCGGGGACTTCGCAGTCTCGCCTGAATCGAAAGGGAGCACCGCGGATAGCACAGATGTCGCGGATGTCAGAAACCGATCCGCGTTGTCCGCGGTTCCCAACGCTTCCTACTCCACTTCGACCACCTCGATCTCCAACTTCCCGATGCACTCCAGCACCGGCAGGAAGGACGTGATCGGGTGGCCGTCCTCGTCGGCGAAGGCGGAGTCGGCGAGTTTGAGGTGGGCGGCCTTCGTGCCGGCCCGGCCCAGGGTCGCGTCGAGCGGGACCCACTCGTTGCCGAGGAACGCCTCCGTCCACATGTGCCCGGCGAACGCCTTCTGCGACTCCGCGTAGACGAAGCCGACGACGATCCGGGACGGGATCTTCTTCGCCCGCAGCATGGCGGCCAGCAGCACGGCGTGCTCCGTGCAGTCCCCCTCCAGCCGCTCTGCCACCTCCGCTGCCGAGGCGAGAGCCGTCGAGAAGTTCTTCTCCGAGATCTTCTCGCGAACGTACGTCTCCATTGCCTTGGCGATCGCGACCTGGTCGGTCAACTCGCCCGTCGCCTGCTCGGCGTGGCCGACCACCTTCGCGTCGCCGCTCTGCAGGAACTGCGTCGCCGCGACGTACGCCGCGTCCGTCGTCTCGTCGGACGGCTTCGCGGGGAACTCGGCCGCACGCACGGTCACCTCGATCGTCTCGTCGTCGATCCGCTTCACCGACTGCCGGCCGCCGTCCACGACGTACTTCGCCGGGTCCTCCCCCGGCGTCCGAATCCGGTAGACGGCTCGCTTGGTGCGGTGGGCGTTCGCGATCGGCTCGACGGGAACGAGCGTCTCGAGCGCGAGGTCGAGCTCGGCCCCTTCGAGCTTCTCGAGCGCGGTCTCTTCCGGCACCACGTGGGACTCGATCTTCATCCCGAGGATCTCGACGCAGGTGACCAGTTCGTCCCCCTCGTCGTCGACGAACGAGCTGATCTTCCCCGGCATGACGGAGTTCGTGCTGACGAGCCGCTCGAGCGTCCGCTTCTCGCCGTCGAGCAGCGTGATCTCCTGTTCGCCCGCCTTCTCGAGCGACATCTCGGCAACGGCGTTCAGCTCCGGCAGGAAGACCTCGACCGTTCGCTTCTCGCCGTCCTTCAACGGCTTCGACTTCAGGTTCCAGTCGTAGTGCGGCGACTTGGTGCCCGGCTTCCACGGGAGGCGGCGTTCGCTCGACTTGCCGGCCGTCTCGGTCGTCAGGACGAGTTCGTTCCCCTGCACGACGGCGTGGGTCCGCGTGGGAGCCGCCGGCGGGTTCTTGCTGACGGACCAGAACTCGACGAGGTCCCCGTTCGGCTTGGCGAGCGTACGAATCTCCGTCCGCTGCTTGATCTCCTGGCCGAACCGCTTCATCAGCATCTGCGACTCGTCCTCGGTCTGGACCAGCGTCTCGCCGTCGCGTTCGACCGTCTTCGAGGTCGTGTGGCCGTAGCCGACCCGCTGGCCGTCGATCTGCATGACGGTCCACACGTCCTCGTCCTCGTGAGGAGCGGCCGGCGCGTCCTGAGGGTCGTCCGGCGGAGTGACCGGGGCGGGGCACGCGATCACGTCCTCCTCGTCGCCGAACCAGCCGACGGTGAGTCCGTCGCAGCCCGCGGCGAAGAAGGTCAACAGCACGAGCAGCGAAGTCCGAAACGCCATGGCGCACCTCGATCAGTGGCTTGGTCTCACACGTTCGGATTCTAGGGACTGCCGGTCATGCCTGCAGGGCTCGTCGAGCGCGGCAGCCGCACGGACGCGACCACGGCTTGACCGGCACGGCCGCCCGGCGGAACTCTGACGGCTTGGCGTACTCGTACCGGAACGCACGGCGGTGCGCCCGCAGAACCGGTACGACCGGGGAGCTGCCGTCGCTTCCGCGGACTCCCCAGTCTCCGTGAGGGGGCGACCCGTCAGCCCTTGGCGTGGTTTTCGCCTGCTCGAAACGGGCCGTCCGAACCCGGTCCGAAAACGCGTGCTATGGTTCCAGCGAACTGTCGGTCCGCCGCCGTGGCGGGCCGGGTTCAGAGGCTCGGCCACGGGAAGGTCGGCTTTCGGGAGGGGGAAGAATCCAAGTCAACGCCCGACGGCACGGACCAGGCCGAGTGCGTTCGAGGGGTCTACTTCATGGGTTTCCTGAAGCGAATTCCGAAGAGCGGCCAACGCGAGGAGACGCGCCATCGCGGGCCGAGCAGCTTCCAAGATCTCAGCGACGACCAGATCGAGGCGCACCTCGGCGTCTCGCGGTACGGCCGATTCCGTCTCACCGACGCCGTCCGTCCTTCGTACGACCTGCAGGTCGTGCCCACCGCCGGCTACCGCCACGACCACTACCACGACCCGGACACCGGCGTCCGCATCCCCGTGCTGATGGCGGCCGCCAGTGCCGAGCAACTGCTCGACCTGTTCCTCGACCTCGTCGAGTACACCGGTGAGGAGGTCGACGTCGTCCTGGAGACCAGCCACGACGCCGACGGCAACGGCCACCAGGACATGGTCCGCGAGTCGATCGACCAGCCCGTCCTCACCAGCGTCCTCTGGGACTTCGAGGACCTGCTGCTGCACGACGGCTGCACCGGCATCGCCGTCATGAACGCCGACCGCCCCGTCGAGGTCCAGCTCGACGAGCACAAGCTGATCGTCCTCTACGGCCAGAACCTCGCCATCTACGAGAAGGTGTTCGAGCAGTACGGCCTCGAACGGGACGACAAGATGAAGTTCATCACCGAGGCCGAACACGTGCACTCGTCCAGCGACGAGTACGCCCAACAGTTCGAGCAGCTCTGCTACCGGCTCGGCATCGACGACTGACGGCCGGCCGCGGCGACACGACCAACGAAGTCTGGCGGGGTTCGACGTGCCAATGCGTCGGGCCCCGTTCGGCTTTCGTGCGGCGAAGATCTGCGACTCATCGTCGCCGGGTGGAACCGTGGCCGGTCCACGCCACGTCCGAGCTTCGCAAGTAACCGGAGGTTGTCGTTCCAGACCCGTCGTCAGTCGTCGGCCGTCGTGCGACTACCGGAGATCGACCCCTTCTGTCGCATGGTCTCGGAGCACGACTGCGCCCCGTCGTCCTCATCGTACCAAGGGTCGGAATTGCGCGATCCCGAATGCGACCGGAGTCGGTCCTCGATCTCCCGGCATGTTGAGGCCGACTCCGCAGGTCCTGATGCCGAGTTCGAGGAGGAACTGTGGTCCCCGTTCGACCGGGACCATGGCCAGATCATCCTCTGCCGAGAACGATGCACGGCCGGCGGAATCACGGGCGGGCAGACCAACCCTTGCTCCTCGCACCAGTCGGCGAAGACGGCATGCGGCACTTCACCGGCGAGCCAGGCTTCGAGCAAGGGAACTCCTTAGTCTCCGACGGCAATGACCCCGGCGACCTTACAGGTCGAGGTCGTCCAAGCCGTCGATCAGGTCGTCGAGTTCGTCGCGGGCGGCCGTGACGGTCTCGGTCTGTCGTTTGGGGATGCCGACCGCCATGCCGACGGCGTCGCGGCCGTCGGCGACCAGTTCGGCGTCCCGCTCGGCGACCGCCATCGCGAGCGGGTCCTTCTCCTCGCCGCCGAACAGCTTGGAGAGGTCGATCTTCAGCCCCGCCACCTCGCCGTCGGCCCCGGCGATCGCGGCCGTCTTGTGGTTCGGGAAGATGATCGCGTTCTCGGGGCAGACGCGGCTGCAGGCGGGGCAGCCCTTCTTGCAGTTGTCCTGCTGCTCCACGAGGATCGTGTCGACGTTGTCCACGCCGTAGACGCCGAACAGGCAGAAGTCGATGCACTCCATGCAGTTCGTGCAGCGGTCGTAGTCGATGACCGGGTACCAGCGCCGCTTGGCCATCTCGTCGGTCACGTCGAACAGCTGCACCGGCTCGGCCGACGCGTCAACGGACTGGTGGCCGTTGCCGTTCGAGCCGTTGTTCGCCGGCTTGAGGTAGCGTTCGAGCTGTTCCTTCTTCGGGTCGCCGCCGATCCAGGACATCAGGTCGACCGTCTCGACGGCCGACTCGCCGGCGATGCGGCGAATCTCGTCGAGGTAGGCCTCCGGGTCGGACTCGTTCCGAAGGTCGATGCAGGTGATGGTGCGGTTCGACTCGCGGCCGGTCGGCTCGGGCGGGGCGTCCTCGGAGTCGATCTCGTCGTCGTCCTCCGGCACGAGGAGCGTGTGGCCGAACTTGCCGGTGACGCCGGCGCGGTCGAGCGTCCAGAACGCGGCCCGCGGGTACAGCCAGCTGAGCAGCACGACGTCCCCCGGCACCGACCGCAGGAACAGCATGCCGGTGTGGTCGTGCGACATGTCGTACAGGTGCGGCACGAGGGAGCAGTCGAAGTCCGGCTCCATCAGCAGCCGGGCCGCCAACTCCTCCTCCAGCTCGCGCTTGGCGGGGTTCTTGCCCTGGTGCTGGGCGATGACGACGGTGATCTTGTGTCCTGCCATGTTCAGTCCTCGCGCCGACTCAGTGCCGTTGTTCGGGTTGGGGCCTCTCCGGCATCAGTTCACCTGCCCCTTCAGGTGTCGCTGCGTGTCGTCCCAGCCGGCGTCCAGCACCTCGACGTACTCGGGCGGCGACAGGAACGTCTCGTCGGTCGTGAACTCGTACAACCAACCCTCGCCGTAGCCGTCGGTGTTGATGGCGGTCGGGTCCTCGAGCAGTTTCTCGTTGAAGCCGACGACCGTACCGGCCGACGGGGCGTACAGCGTGGAGAGGGCCTTGGAACTCTCCACCTCGCCGATCTCCTGCTTCTCGCGAACGGTCGTGCCGGGGTCGATGGTCCAGTCGAGGAAGTAGACGTCCTGCAGCAGCCGGACGGAGTAGGCGGTGAAGCCGACCCGGAAGCCCTCGCCTTCCGGCAGCAGCCAGACGTGGTTCTTGGCGTAGCGACGATCGCCGGGAACGTGGGCCTCGTAGTTGCCCATCATGAAGACGAGATCGTCAGACACGCGAAACCTCGGGCGGGAGCCGATTGGCGGGACTTTCATTGGACCGGAGGCGCGACGGCGTTGCAAGCAGCACCGGCCGGCCGGTGACCTCGTTCAAGCCGCCTCCAAGTCCTCGACGAGTCCGTCGACGTGGGCGTCCCACTCGGGGCTCGGGTTCCCGCTCGAGTCGAACCAGAGCGCTCGGTAGCCGGACGTCCGCTGTCGAATGGCCCGCAAGTGCTCGAGACACCTTGGAACAAGGCGAACAGCGCCCCCCTCGAGCGTGACCGGGTCGTCGAAGTGGATCGGCACGCCGGGCCGCGGGCGCTGCAGGATCGCGATCAACGCCTCCGCCGTGCAGAGGACGAACAGTTCGTCGAGTTCGGACAGCCCGTCCGGCTCTCCCGCCACCGCGTACTCGAGCACCTCGATCGGATCGGGATCGGCGACGAGGGCGGCGGCCCACTCCTGGGCCTCGTCGGACTCGAACGTGCCGATGCCCCAGGTGCCCATCGCGTCAGACTCCTTGTTCGACCTTCCGGCAGAAGTACCGCCGCACCAGGTCGACGGGCGGGGCCGGCGTGAGCAGCGAGACGACCGGCACCGTGACGAACGACGTGAACAGGCCGACGAGGACGGGGTCGAGGTCGTACGGCTTGTACGCCTCGAAGAAGCTGTCGTTCACCCAGATGCCGGCGACGTACATCGAGAGGTGGGCGGCGAACCCGGCCAGCATGCCGGCCATCGCCCCCGCCTTGTTCACCCGCGGCCAGTACAGCCCGTAGATCATGGGGGCCAGGAAGCACGAGGCGAGGCCGCTGCCGGTGTAGACGATGATATCCTGCAGGAACCGCGGCGGGTTCAGAGCCCCCAGCATCGCCCCGAACCCGACGGCGAGCGTGACGACGTACGTCATCCACTTGATCCGCTTCTCGCTCGCGTCCGGGTTCACGTTCCGCTGGTAGACGTCCCGCACGAGGGCGGACGAGATGACGAGCAGCACGCTGTCCACGGTCGACATGACGGCCGCGAACGGAGCCGCCACGAGCAGCCCGGCCAACCAGGCGACACCGGCGTTCTGCGTGAGGAACACGGCCATCGCCGGCATGATGCGGTCCGACTCCGCCTCCATCCCCGGCAGCAGCACCCGGGCACAGACGAAGATGATCACCAGCGGCAGGTAGATCAGCGTGTAGTAGCAGGCGACCATCAGGATCGACCGCCGCAGCGTCTTCGCGTCCTTGAACGCCATCAGCCGCACCCAGTAGTGCGGCTGCCCGCTTCCCGAAATGGCCCACATGAAGAAGAAGGAGATGGCCAGCGACAACGGGAGAAAGCCGATGTCGCTGCCCGCCTTGTAGCCGGGGCCGGTGACGTAGCTGCCTGGCTTCACCGGATCGTGAGCGGCCACGAACGAAACGACAGCGGCGCTCGCCACGAACTCGCCACCGCTCGGCGACCGCTCCGGAAAGCCCGCGAGGAACAGGCCGTCGTCGGTTTGCTCGAGGTGTCCGTCGAAAGCGCGGACCTTGTCATCCGGGCTCGTGATCTTCAGGACCGGCACGTCCTTGGCCCACCAGCCCGGCAGCATGTCCGGCGAATTGGGATCGAGTTCGACACCCGCCTCGGCAGGCGGTGTCTTGGGCGTGCCGGCCGCGACGAAGACCGAGTCCAGGATGCGATACACCTCGAGCTCGACGACCTTCAGTCGCCCCGTGCGGTTGAGCTCGTCCTCGTCGACGCGGAGCGCGTGGACCCAGTCACCCTTGGCGATCTCGAAGTCCGTCGTCAGCGGGTCGAGCTTCAGCGTGGCCGTGCCCCGCTGCGGCGGTGTCTGCTGCGCGACGACGGCCGTGGCGTTCGGCAGCCCGCCGACGGCCCACAGGGTCAGCGGGACCATCAACAGCACGCCGCAGACCATCACGACGCCCTGCATCACGTCGGTCCAGACGACGGCGTGGAAGCCGCCGTAGGTCGTGTAGACCACGACCGCGATGCCGAACGTCAGCAGGCAGAGCGTGTACTGCGGATCGACGCCTGCGAGAAACGACCAGTTGGCCGTCACCTGCCCGAACCACGCGGCGGGCTCGGTGAACTGCGGGACGTCGGCGAGCAGCGTCTTCAGGATGAGCGCCCCGCTCTTGAACTGGGCGATCAGGTTCACGCTGATGAAGAACACGATGAGCGCAACCGTCAGGCCGGCGAAGGCGGGGCTGCGGAAGCGGTCGCGGATGACGTCAGGCACGGTGATCGCCCCGGAGATCCGAGCGACCTGGTTGATCCGCTTCCCCATGAAGCCGAGCCCGCACAGCGGAACGACCATGTAGCTGCCGATCCAGAGCGCCAGAATCCAGCCGTGCGTGTAGATCTTCGAGGGGAACCCGGTGAAGCTCCCGCCCGACGCCGCTGTCGCCGCGAACGTGAGCGCGAACGCCCACACCCCCAGCCCCCGGCTGCCGAGGAAGTACTCGCTGAGGAAGCTCTTCGACTGCATCAACCGGTTGGAGAGCGCCGCGAGGACGAACACGCCCACCATGTAGAGGAGAAACGTGACGAGCGCCGCGCTGCCGGCGGAAACGGCGAGGAGCGGGAACGGGAGACTCACGAAGTGGCCTCCGGTATTGCGGATAGTGGATTTCGGATTGCGGATTGGAGACGTTCAATCCGCAGGGCACGCGCGACCCGAGTGAATCCGCAATCCGCAATCCGAAGTCCGAAATCGCCCACCATCACGCGCCGCCCTCCGCGTCGGCAGCGTCCTCCGGCGCGGCCCCCAGGTGGTCGTCGCGCATGTAGAAGAAGCAGAACCAGACCGTGACGACGTCGCAGACGAGCCACGGGACGACGACGCCCCAGAACGTCCAACTCGGGATGCCGAAGACGGTCGAGAGGTTCTCGGGATCGAAGTTCTCGCCGGGGTAGCCGTTCAGGTAGCAGAACGGCACCGTCCAGCTGAGGGCGAGGAACCAGATGCCGAGCGCCGTCAGCGCCTCACGGCGGCAGTTGAGGAAGGTCGGGTCCCACTCGTGGTCGTCGTCGAGCGGGGAGGCGGGGGAGGGCGTGTCCGGCATAAGGACCACGATACCCCGGTCGCGGACTCATCGACAGCGAGCGGGGCGTTCAGTCCGCGAGCGCTACGTGAATCGCATACGCCAGCGAGTTCAGCCGGGTCTCGGTGCTGTCGGCTCGCGACATGAAGACGACGGGGCAGGCGACGCCGCTGAGCAGGCCGCCGAAGCGGCAGTCGGCGAGGTACATGAGCGCCTTCACCACGAGATTCGCGGACAGCAGGTCCGGGAAGACCGCCCCGTCCACCTGCCCGACGACCTCGCTCGCGACCCCCTTGCGACTCCCGGCGTCGGTGGCGAGGGCGAGGTCGAACGAGAGCGGCCCGTCGACGTGGCAGTCGGGGAGGACCCCTTCCTCGCGGTGCCGACGGACGATCTCGGCCGACTCCAGCGTGTCCGGTATCGCCTCGGTCGGCTTCTCGGTCGCCCCCATTAGCGCCAGCCGCGGCGGG